>NZ_JBMDII010000079.1:0-3407 GCF_057808605.1 Comamonas sp. FG99 | reverse complement strand
GCGGGTTGGATGGGGAGGGGCTGCTCATGGTGGTTCGGGGGGCTTGCGCCAAATACATGGATTCAGGCGCTATCTTCCCGAGCCGGCTGGCTTTCTACAATCACAGAGTTTGCGAGTCAGCCTCTTGTTTTATTGAAGGCTTGTGCCGCATGGTAGAAACCCTAGTTCAATATGGAATTCGATCTCAAGGATTTGCGGCTCTTTGTTTTGATAGCGCAAACAGGCAGTTTGACAAGGGCTTCTGGCTTGTCCCATCTGTCCCTGGCGGCCGCCAGCGCGCGGGTGCGGGCATTGGAGCGGCAGTTAGGCCTGCCTTTGTTGATTCGAGAGGCTCGTGGGGTACGGCTGTCGGGTCCGGGCGAGGCGTTTTTGCATCACGCGCGTGCCATGCTGCAGCAGTCGCGCCAGCTCCAGGCGGATTTACATGAATACGGCGCGGGCTTGCGCGGCCATGTGCGCATATTTGCCAATACCACGGCGGTGACGGATTTCATGCCCGACATCCTGGCTGCCTACCTGGCCGCGCATCCCCACATCAGCGTGGACTTACAGGAGCATCCCAATGCGGGTATTGCCGCCGATATCCGCGATGGCCGGGCCGACCTGGGTATTGTGGCCGGTGAGGTGGACACGCATGGCCTGCAGGCGCTGCATTTCAGCACCGACCGCCTGGTGCTGGTGACACCGGATGTGCCGCAGTGGACGGAGCTGGCGCAGGTGGCGTTTGCCGAGGTGCTCCACGAGCATTTCGTGGGCATGCACCGAGGCAGCACCTTGCAGACGTTTCTCGACCAGGTCGGCCAGCAGCTGGGGCATGTGCTCAAGCTGCGGATCCAGCTCTATAGCGTGGAGACCATGTGCCGCATGGTCGCTGCGGGTGTGGGTATTGCCGTGGTGCCGGAGAGCGTTGCTCAGCGTCTGCGTGGCATGTTGCGTCTGCATCAGGTCATACTGACCGATGCCTGGGCGGTGCGCCCACGTTACATGCTGGTGGCGCAGGAGCGGCAGGTGTCTGTGCACCTGCAGGAATTGATCGATGCCATCCAGGCCTACCATCGCCCTGATCCGGCATCTTCCTGCCTTCACGGGTGCTAAAGGATGCGTTTCAATTTCCCGGATTGCGCGCCCTGGCATTGCCTGCGAGCATGCCGACCATGCAATCCGATACCTCCACCCCCGCGACCTCGCTGACGCTCGAGCAGGTGGCGCACCTGCAGTCCTGGATCGGCAAGTCCGAGACCCTGGGCGACCAGATTTGCGCCCATGCCGTGGGCGCGATGTCCGCCACGCTGGACCGCGACGACGATCTGCTGCCGGCGGCCGGCAGCGCGCTGCCGCCGCTGTGGCACTGGATGAATTTCGCCCATGTGGTGCGCCAGGGCCAGCTGGGCGCCGACGGGCACCCGGCGCGCGGCGGCTTTTTGCCGCCGGTGCCGCTGCCGCGCCGCATGTGGGCCGGCAGCCGCGTGCAGTGGAGCCCCGAGAACCCGCTGCGCGTGGGCGAGGCGGTGCAGCGCAGCTCGCGCATCCTGGCGGTCGAGCACAAGAAGGGCCGCTCGGGCGAGCTGCTGTTCGTGCGGGTGCGGCACGAGTCGGGCAATGCGCAGGGCGTGTCCGTCGCCGAGGAGCAGGACATCGTCTACCGCGCCGCCGCCCAGCCAGGCGAGCCGGCGCCCCAGCCCACCGCGGCCGAGCGCAACGCCGCCTGGACGCGCGAGATCACGCCCGACCCGGTGCTGCTGTTCCGCTACTCGGCGCTCACCTTCAACGGCCACCGCATCCACTACGACCGCAGCTACGTCACGCAGGAAGAGGGCTACCCCGGCCTGGTGGTGCACGGCCCGCTGATCGCCACGCTGCTGATCGACCTGCTGCGCCGCAACGCGCCGGACGCGGTGGTGACCGATTTCTCCTTCAAGGCGGTGCGCCCCACCTACGACCTGCACCCCTTCGCGGTGCTGGGCCAGCCGGAGGGCGACGGCAAGACCATCCGCCTGTGGGCGCACGACCACGAAGGCTGGCTCACCATGCAGGCCACCGCCAAGATACTCTGAAAACCATAGCTGCTGGCGGCCACCCGACAGGCGCTTCAAACACTTTTTACTGAAATACCTACCATGCTCGAAAAGACTTCTTCCAACAACTACCACGAGATCCGCGACGCGGTGCGCGCGCTGTGCGCCGAGTACCCCGACGAGTACTTCCGCAAGATCGACGAGGCGCGCGGCTACCCCGAGGATTTCGTCAACGCGCTGACCCGCGCCGGCTGGATGGCCGCGCTGATCCCGCAGGAGTACGGCGGCCCGGGCCTGTCGATGGCCGAGGCCTCGGTCATCATGGAGGAGATCAACCGCTCGGGCGGCAACTCGGGCGCCTGCCACGGCCAGATGTACGTGATGAACACCATCGTCTTCAGCGGCACCGAGGCACAGAAGCAGAAATACCTGCCCAAGATCGCCGCCGGCGAGCTGCGCGTGCAGTCCATGGGCGTGACCGAGCCCACCACCGGCAGCGATACCACCAAGCTCAAGACCACCGCGGTCAGGAAGGATGGCCGCTGGGTCATCAACGGCCAGAAGGTCTGGATCAGCCGCGTGCAGCACAGCGACCTGCTGATCCTGCTGGCGCGCACCACGCCGATCGACCAGGTGCAGAAAAAGAGCGACGGCCTGTCGTGCTTCATCGTCGAGCTGGACAAGGCCATCGGCAACGGCCTCACGGTGCGCCCCATCCTGAACATGGTCAACCACGAGACCAACGAGCTGTTCTTCGACAACCTGGAGCTGCCCGAGGACGCGCTGCTGGGCACCGAGGGCAAGGGCCTGAAGGTGATCTTCGACGGCCTGAACGCCGAGCGCACGCTGATCGCCGCCGAGTGCATCGGCGACGGCTACTGGTTCCTGGAGCGCGCCCGCAACTATGCCAACGAGCGCAAGGTGTTCAACCGCCCGATCGGGCAGAACCAGGGCATCCAGTTCCCGCTGGCCGAATCCTTCATCGAGCTGGAGGCCGCCAACCTGATGCGCTGGCGCGCCTGCGAGAAGATCGACGCCCGCCAGCCGGCCGGCACCGAGGCCAACATGGCCAAGTACCTGGCCGCCAAGGCCAGCTGGGAGGCGGCCAACGCCTGCCTGCAGACGCACGGCGGCTTCGGCTTCGCCTGCGAATACGACATCGAGCGCAAGTTCCGCGAGACCCGTTTGTACCAGGTGGCGCCGATCTCCACCAACATGATCCTGAACCACGTGGGCGAGCATGTGCTCGGCCTGCCGCGTTCATTCTAAAAAAGTGAGCTGCTAGCGCTTGTTATATAAGGATTTCAAAGTGTTTTCATATTGAAATCGTTTATTCATAAACGCTGGCAGCTATTTATTTGATAACTACACTCGGCTCCGGAGACCCCATGA
>NZ_JBMDII010000078.1:0-5450 GCF_057808605.1 Comamonas sp. FG99 | reverse complement strand
GGGGTCGCCCGCCGGGGCGAGTCCCGGCCTCTGGCCTCAAAACAAGGCTCCATGCATGCCCGCTACGCTGGGGCTCCTGAGGGGCTCATGCGGTTCACTGGCTTAGGTGAACGGCATTTGTGCCTGCCCGGCGCTTTCGCGCTGAACGGGTGTACCCAGGCCCTTGCGTTCCCCGCGCGGCGAGTTCAAGCGATGTTGACGCAGCACCGCCATGGCAGCTGGCGCAGGGTGATGGCGCACATGGGGCGTGGCCACATGGGCCTGGCCGGCATCGGCCGGTGCTGGCCAGGAAAGCAGCCTCAGGGCTCGCCCAACCGCCACCTTGCATCACGCCAACGAAGCCGGCGCCACCCCAGCCAACGAAACCACGCGATCGGCCGATGCAATCGTCTCGGGCCGATGGGCGATCGTCACCCGGGTCGCCCGCAAAGTGCCGATGGCCGCGTTCACCCGCTTTTCGTTGTCCACATCCAAATGGCTGGTCGCCTCATCCAGCACCAGCAGGTTGGGCCGGCGGCAAAGCGCCCGGGCCAGCAGCACTCGCTGCTTCTGCCCACCGGAGAGGGAGCTGCCCATGTCGCCGTTCAGGGTGTGGTAGCCCATCGGCATGGCCGCGATTTCGGCGTCAATCGCCGCCATCTCGGCCGCCCGCCGCACCTCGTCAAACGCAAGATCCTCGTTGAAGCAAGCGATGTTGTCGCGCAAGCTGCCGGAAAACAACTGGTCATCCTGCATGACCGCGGCCACCTGGCCGCGCCAGGTTGACAAGCCGTACTGGCTCAGCAGCCGGCCATTGAGCTTCACGGTGCCCGCCGTTGGCTCCAGCAGGCCCAGCAAGATCTTCGCGAGGGTGGTCTTGCCGCAGCCTGTCGGGCCCACGATGGCCACGTGCTCGCCAGGCTCGATACGAATGCTGAGATTCTTGAGAACCCAGGGAAGGTTGTCCCCGTAGCGGAAACTCAGGCCCTCGATCTCCAGCAACGGCGCGCCCCCGGCGCGAGTGCCGATACTGTCGTTGGACTCCAGCGTTTCCGCCGCCGACAGCACAATGTCGCTCAAGCGCTCGGAATGCAGCCGCAGCATGCGTATGCCCATCATGTTGTCGATGAAGCGCTGCACCCGGCTGGAAAACTCGTCCTTGTAGGCGATGAAGGCCATCAGCATTCCCACGGTCAAGCTGCCATCAATCGCCATCGAGGCGCCAATGCCCAGCACCGCCACGCTCTCGGCCGCAAAGATGAGCCCATATCCAGTGCCAAAGGCAAGCGTCATCTTCTGGGTCGTCGCGCGCTTGTTGATGGCCTCCACCGCCATCGCCGTCCACTGGGCCGTGCGCAGGCTCTCCAGGCCCGCCAGCTTGATGACCTGCATGGCCCGCAAGTTCTCCAGGAAGTGCGATTGCGCCTTTGCCTCATGCACGAGGGCTTCGTCGCTCACCCGGTGGAACTTGCCATGCGGCAGTATCCGCACCATGGCGTACAGGGCAACGGCCAGCAATACCACCGCGGCCAGCTTGGCGCTATAGGCAAACAGCACGATCAGAATCACCGAAGCAAAGGCGCCGTCAAGAACGATGTCGACCAAGCGGCCCGTCACCGCCGCCTGGATGCTCTGCATCGACTGAAAGCGAGACACCACATCGCCAGTGTGGCGCACCTCGAACCATTGCGCCGGCAATCGCAGCATGTGCGCCACCACCTTGGCGCCCCATTGGCTGGAGAACTGCGTCGCGGCAACAATGCTGAGCCACCCACGGACGCCCTCCAGCCCCACCTTGGTCAGCAGGCAAAGGGACAGGCCCGCCAACAGGACATGAAGCAATTGGGCATCGCCGGCAACAATGGCGTTGTCCACCGTCCATTGCGTGAAAAGCGGGGCAAGCAACATCACCAACTGCAGGACTGCCGCCAGATAAAGCACCTGCCCCAGGCTGCGCTTGAGCCCGTGAATCTTGCCGACGAGCTTGCGCCAGCCAACACTGGCCGCCTCTCGCTTGTGCGAGAACCCCTCGGAGGGCGTCAACTCCAGCGCCACCCCGGTGAAATGGGGGCTGGCCTCTGCCATGCTCATGGTGACAGTGCCGCGCGCCGGATCGTGCAATACCAGCTTGCCGCGCTTGATACCCGTCAAGACGACGAAGTGGGCGCCGTCCCAATGGAGAATCGCCGGCAACGCCAATTGCGCCAAGGCCTCCAGCGGCACACGGACGCCCCGGGCTTGCAGCTCCATCCGCCTGCCAAGGGCAATCAGATCCAGAAGCGTCGAGCCCCGCGACGAGATACCCAGGAAGCTGCGCAACTCCGTCAGCGTATACGTCTTGCCGTAGTGGGCGGCGACGAAGCCAATGCAAGCGATACCGCATTCCGCCGAGGTCTTTTGGAGGTAGCTGGGTTTGTACATGCCCTAGAGTCTCTGCAAACGCTCCGCCAGCCACTTGCGCAGCTCGCGCGTGTCGCGGATATCGCCAAGAAACTCCTCGTGCGGTTTCGCAGATTCATTGACACCGCGCGTGCGGCCCGACCACACCTTGGTCGGGGTGACCAAGGTCGCGCCGCTGGGCAGCGGCAAACGAATGATCTCCAGGTAGTTCGTATCGCCCGAGGTTTCTCGGCCCACATGCAACATGCCTGGCACACGCCGCACCATGTCCACAAAGTCCATGCAGGCACTGGCACAGTTCGAATCGGTAACAAGAATGACGCGCCCCTTGAATGCGGCACCGGTATCAGCGGGAATCTCTAGCCTTAGCTTGAGCTTCCGCGTCTCCTGCTCTGCCAGCACCTTCCCCTCTTGCTGCGCCTGGACTAGCGTTGCAATGATGCTGCTGAGCACCTGGACGTTCATCGTTTCAGATGCGCTTGCCGGATACTTCGCCAGCTCCTGGCGCAGTTGCTCTATCTTCAATGACGACACGCGCCAGCGTGCAGTGCTGCCTGAATTGCCAGCAGGCATGCCGCTTTTCATCAGCGCGCTTAACAGCTCATAGCCATAGACCGAGCTCCCCCCCTCATTGCCACGGGTGTCGAATACCACAAAGGGCGCCTCCGCAGGAATGCTCGCCACCTCTTGCACAAGCCTTTGCACCGCCTCCAGCTTGGACGGCGGGGGATAGAACTCATTGGCGTATACCCAGTAGCCCCCGCGCCATCGCTTCACGCTGGGAGCGGCACGCCTATACGCATTCATGCGAAAGCCCTCCTGGCTCTGCGTCCACACCACGGGCAAGGTGCTGGCAATGCCATTCGGCGAGCGGAAGGTGCATTCCCTGGGCATGCTGGACGCGGGCAAAGGCAGCGTGGCCACCCGGTTGGTCAACAGCAAGGCCAAGGTAGCGCGCACGCCTTCCAGGGCATGGCGGCGATCCACAAACGGCGCAATACGTGCTTGCAAAAAGGCATCTATCGGCTGGCCATCGCAGCGCACAAGCTCAGCGCCCGGCGCCGGCAACACCCCCTGCCAACTTGGTGCCACGTCGCGCACCAGGTATCGCTGGCCCGTGGGAGCGGCAGTCCAGCCAGCCCATTGCATAGGATCATTAGACTGGTTGGGCGGAGGGGTCACCCATATATGGCCGTCTTTAAAGGCCACCTTATATGCCTTCATCGCAGCCAATGCCTGGTCTTGCGCTGGCAGTTGTGCCGCCAGAGCCAAGGCCTCGCCAAACCCGGCATCGAGCTGACGCAAAAATGCCTCATCAATCCCAGGCACGGCGCCAGGGTGCGTTGCCCGGATAAAGGCTTCGGCCGCCTCCAGGTCCGCGAGCGCGGCAGCGGTGACCGTTGGCGTTGAAGCGTCCGCGGGTGATGCCGCCGATGCCGCCACGGGCGCGGCATGCATGGCGCAGGCCAAGGATAGAAAAATAAGTTTTGCCAGCTTCATCTTGGTGCCGCCTTAAAGTCTCTGCAAACGTTGCGCCAACCACTTGCGCAGCTCACGCGTATCGCGGATATCGCCAAGAAACTCCTCGTGCGGCTTCGCAGATTCATTGACACCGCGCGTGCGGCCCGACCACACCTTGGTCGGGGTAACCAAGGTCGCGCCGCTGGGCAGCGGCAAACGAATGATCTCCAGGTAGTTCGTATCGCCCGAGGTTTCTCGGCCCACATGCAACATGCCTGGCACACGCCGCACCATGTCCACAAAGTCCATGCAGGCACTCGCACAGCTCGAATCGGTAACAAGAATGACGCGCCCCTTGAACGGCTCGCCCTGCGGCGAAGGCGGCATGTACTTCTCTATGCTCAATTCATTGTCAACAAACGCCTTTCCATCCTTCTGCCCCTGGATCAACGCCGCAAGAATGGCATTCAGGCTCAGGGTACGAGCAGATTCAGGCTCGCTCGCAGACGATTTTTCAACCTCCTTGCCCAGCTGCTCAATGACCAGCGCCGATACCCGCCACCGGGAGCGGCCGCTTCCCTCACCGCTGGGCATGTCGCCCTTCAGCAACGCACTCAGCAACTCGTAGCCATACAAGCCGCTGCCACCTTGGTTGCCCCGGGTATCGAAGACCACAAAGGGCGCCTGCGGCGGAATGCTCGCCACCGTGCGCGCAACCTGGTCCACCGCGCCACGGTTGGACGAATGGGAGTCAAAATCATTGGCGTATACCCAGTAGCCCCCAAGCCATCGCTTCACGCCGGGATAGGCGCGCGTAAACGCATTCATGCGAAAGCCCTCCTGGCTCTGCGTCCACACCATGGGCAAGGTGCTGGCAATGCCATTCGGCGAGCGGAAGGTGCATTCCCTGGGCATGCTGGACGCGGGCAAAGGCAGCCTGTCCACCCGGTTGGTCAACAGCAAGGCCAAGGAAGCGCGCACACCTTCCAGGGCATAGCGGCGGTCCACAAACGGCGCAATATGTGTTTGCAAAAAGGTATCTATCGGCTGGCCATCGCAGCGCACAAGCTCATCGCCCGGCGCCGGCAACAGCCCTTGCCAACTTGGCGCCACATCGCGCACCAGGTATCGCTGGCCAGTGGGAGCGGCAGTCCAGCCAGCCCATTGCCCGGGTGCATCGGGTCGCTCAGGCCCAATCGCTGCCAGATGATCATCGTTAAATGCCACCGTATATGCCTTCAGCGCCGCTATGGCCTGGTCTTGCGCTGGCAGTTGTGCCGCCAGGCCCACGGCTGCGCCAAACCCGGCATCGAGCTGACGCAAAAATGCCTCGTCAATCCCGGGCACGGCGCCAGGGTGCGTTGCCCGGATAAAGGCTTGGGCCGCCTCCAGGTCCGCGAGCGCGGCGGCGGTGATCGTTGGCGTTGAAGTTGGTGTTGAATCGTCTGCGGCTGGTGATGCCGCTGATGCCGCCACGGGTGCGGCATGCATGACGCAGGCCAAGGATAGAAAAATAAGTTTTGCGAATTTCATAGGCATTCAGTCGCCTGCTCCGTTAGGGAAGGTCTGCAAAACCCCGTTCGTCGAAGCTGACAGCTTGACCAGCGCGG
>NZ_JBMDII010000077.1:0-5764 GCF_057808605.1 Comamonas sp. FG99 | reverse complement strand
GGTTTGGGTGGTTCGAAAGAATTTCAAAAACTTCTCGCGGGGCACAAAAAGCTGTGCTACAATGCAAGGCTTCGCTGATCGCAGCGAGGTGAGTCGGAAAGATAGCCTGGTGGTTGTTTTTCTGGCGGGGTCTTTAAAAATTAACAGCCGATAAGCGTGGGCGTTTGGTGGCGATTGCCAAGTTCTTCGGAGCTAAACAAACGCTCATGAAAACAGTAATGTAGGGAAGGGGCGAGAGCTTCTTTCTGATATTTCCGTCAAGTGAGTGAGTAGTCGAGAGACTTTAAATTCAAGATCGAACTATAGAGTTTGATCCTGGCTCAGATTGAACGCTGGCGGCATGCTTTACACATGCAAGTCGAACGGCAGCACGGGCTTCGGCCTGGTGGCGAGTGGCGAACGGGTGAGTAATACATCGGAACGTGCCTGGTAGTGGGGGATAACGCAGCGAAAGTTGTGCTAATACCGCATGAGATCTAAGGATGAAAGCAGGGGACCTTCGGGCCTTGTGCTACTAGAGCGGCTGATGGCAGATTAGGTAGTTGGTGGGGTAAAGGCTTACCAAGCCTGCGATCTGTAGCTGGTCTGAGAGGACGACCAGCCACACTGGGACTGAGACACGGCCCAGACTCCTACGGGAGGCAGCAGTGGGGAATTTTGGACAATGGGCGCAAGCCTGATCCAGCAATGCCGCGTGCAGGATGAAGGCCTTCGGGTTGTAAACTGCTTTTGTACGGAACGAAAAGGTTCTCTCTAATACAGGGGGCATATGACGGTACCGTAAGAATAAGCACCGGCTAACTACGTGCCAGCAGCCGCGGTAATACGTAGGGTGCGAGCGTTAATCGGAATTACTGGGCGTAAAGCGTGCGCAGGCGGTTTTGTAAGACAGAGGTGAAATCCCCGGGCTCAACCTGGGAACTGCCTTTGTGACTGCAAGGCTGGAGTGCGGCAGAGGGGGATGGAATTCCGCGTGTAGCAGTGAAATGCGTAGATATGCGGAGGAACACCGATGGCGAAGGCAATCCCCTGGGCCTGCACTGACGCTCATGCACGAAAGCGTGGGGAGCAAACAGGATTAGATACCCTGGTAGTCCACGCCCTAAACGATGTCAACTGGTTGTTGGGGGTTAATTCACTCAGTAACGAAGCTAACGCGTGAAGTTGACCGCCTGGGGAGTACGGCCGCAAGGTTGAAACTCAAAGGAATTGACGGGGACCCGCACAAGCGGTGGATGATGTGGTTTAATTCGATGCAACGCGAAAAACCTTACCCACCTTTGACATGTACGGAATCCTGAAGAGATTTGGGAGTGCTCGAAAGAGAGCCGTAACACAGGTGCTGCATGGCTGTCGTCAGCTCGTGTCGTGAGATGTTGGGTTAAGTCCCGCAACGAGCGCAACCCTTGCCATTAGTTGCTACGAAAGGGCACTCTAATGGGACTGCCGGTGACAAACCGGAGGAAGGTGGGGATGACGTCAAGTCCTCATGGCCCTTATAGGTGGGGCTACACACGTCATACAATGGCTGGTACAAAGGGTTGCCAACCCGCGAGGGGGAGCTAATCCCATAAAGCCAGTCGTAGTCCGGATCGCAGTCTGCAACTCGACTGCGTGAAGTCGGAATCGCTAGTAATCGTGGATCAGCATGTCACGGTGAATACGTTCCCGGGTCTTGTACACACCGCCCGTCACACCATGGGAGCGGGTCTCGCCAGAAGTAGGTAGCCTAACCGCAAGGAGGGCGCTTACCACGGCGGGGTTCGTGACTGGGGTGAAGTCGTAACAAGGTAGCCGTATCGGAAGGTGCGGCTGGATCACCTCCTTTCTGGAAACAAGAGCAATCAAGATTGAACGTCCACACTTATCGGTTGTTGTGAAGAGCTTTGGCTGGGTGCTGGGTGCGCGAGAGCGTGCGGGGTATCTGGTTGAGGGAATGGGTCTGTAGCTCAGCTGGTTAGAGCACCGTCTTGATAAGGCGGGGGTCGTTGGTTCGAGCCCAACTAGACCCACCAAGATCTTCCAACGGATGGCATGTTGATTGGCTAGAGCCAAGCGGTGCGAGGCGCGGATGACGAAGCATACTGAGGTATGCGAGGAAGAAGCAACGAAGCAATGCGCCGGCTATAGACGATCAAAGGGGGATTAGCTCAGCTGGGAGAGCACCTGCTTTGCAAGCAGGGGGTCGTCGGTTCGATCCCGTCATCCTCCACCAAGAATAGTGTCCTGGGGTAAACGAGGATGCTATAATCATTGGCTCCTCAATACAAAAGCAGCTTGTAGAGCAGGCTGCTTTTGTATTGATCGATCCGATCAATAAAGGCTGTTCTTTAAAAATTCATAGAGTCGAAATCAGAGTTACTGGCGGAAAACACCGCAAGGTGTACCGTGCCGCCAGTGACTAATTTGATTGCGTCAAAACAGATATTTTGCGAATGCAGATATCTAGTAATGACGAATATTCTCCAAGATAGCAATATCGAGGAATTATTCACATTACGGCATAACGCGCGAGGTGAGAGACCTCGCAGCGGTTGCTTGACTGAGCTTGGGATTCTCGACAAGAGAAGTCAAAGTTATAGGGTCAAGTGACTAAGAGCATGTGGTGGATGCCTTGGCGATGATAGGCGACGAAAGACGTGATAGCCTGCGAAAAGCTTCGGGGAGCTGGCAAATAAGCATTGATCCGGAGGTATCTGAATGGGGAAACCCACCCGCGAGGGTATTGCATACTGAATACATAGGTATGTGAGGCGAACCTGGAGAACTGAAACATCTAAGTACCCAGAGGAAAAGACATCAACCGAGATTCCGAGAGTAGTGGCGAGCGAAATTGGAAGAGCCTTCTAGTGATAGTCAGATTGTTAACAGAACGGAATGGAAAGTCCGGCCATAGTGGGTGATAGCCCCGTATGTGAAAGCAGTTTGGTGGTACTAGGCTAGAGACAAGTAGGGCGGGGCACGAGAAACCCTGTCTGAACATGGGGGGACCATCCTCCAAGGCTAAATACTCATCATCGACCGATAGTGAACCAGTACCGTGAGGGAAAGGCGAAAAGAACCCCGGGAGGGGAGTGAAATAGATCCTGAAACCGCATGCTTACAAAAAGTCGGAGCCTTTAGGGGTGACGGCGTACCTTTTGTATAATGGGTCAGCGACTTACATTCAGTGGCGAGCTTAACCGAATAGGGAAGGCGTAGAGAAATCGAGTCCGAATAGGGCGACTAGTCGCTGGGTGTAGACCCGAAACCAAGTGATCTATCCATGGCCAGGATGAAGGTGCCGTAACAGGTACTGGAGGTCCGAACCCACTAGTGTTGCAAAACTAGGGGATGAGCTGTGGATAGGGGTGAAAGGCTAAACAAACTTGGAAATAGCTGGTTCTCTCCGAAAACTATTTAGGTAGTGCCTCAAGTATTACCTGCGGGGGTAGAGCACTGTTTAGGCTAGGGGGTCATGGCGACTTACCAAACCTATGCAAACTCCGAATACTGCAGAGTACAGCTTGGGAGACAGAGCACCGGGTGCTAACGTCCGGACTCAAGAGGGAAACAACCCAGACCGCCAGCTAAGGTCCCTAAAACGGGCTAAGTGGGAAACGAAGTGGGAAGGCTAAAACAGTCAGGATGTTGGCTTAGAAGCAGCCATCATTTAAAGAAAGCGTAATAGCTCACTGATCGAGTCGTCCTGCGCGGAAGATGTAACGGGGCTAAGCCAGTTACCGAAGCTGCGGATGCACAGTTTTGCTGTGCGTGGTAGGAGAGCGTTCTGTAAGCCTGAGAAGGTGTCTGGTAACGGATGCTGGAGGTATCAGAAGTGCGAATGCTGACATGAGTAGCGTTAAAGCGGGTGAAAAGCCCGCTCGCCGTAAGCGCAAGGTTTTCTACGCAACGTTCATCGGCGTAGAGTGAGTCGGCCCCTAAGGCGAGGCAGAGATGCGTAGCTGATGGGAAACAGGTCAATATTCCTGTACCGATCAATAGTGCGATGTGGGGACGGAGAAGGTTAGCTCAGCCAACTGTTGGACATGTTGGTTCAAGCCTGTAGTCGTGCCTGGTAGGCAAATCCGCCGGGCTGAGATGAGGGGTGATAACGGGTCTGCTTGCAGACGAAGTGAGTGATACCCAGCTTCCAGGAAAAGCCACTAAGCTTCAGCTATTGACGACCGTACCGCAAACCGACACAGGTGCGCGAGATGAGTATTCTAAGGCGCTTGAGAGAACTCAGGAGAAGGAACTCGGCAAATTGACACCGTAACTTCGGGAGAAGGTGTGCCCTGATTAGGTGAAGTTGTACAGACGGAGCCGAAAGGGGTTGCAAAGAATAGGTGGCTGCGACTGTTTAATAAAAACACAGCACTCTGCAAACACGAAAGTGGACGTATAGGGTGTGACGCCTGCCCGGTGCTGGAAGATTAAATGATGGGGTGCAAGCTCTTGATTGAAGTCCCAGTAAACGGCGGCCGTAACTATAACGGTCCTAAGGTAGCGAAATTCCTTGTCGGGTAAGTTCCGACCTGCACGAATGGCGTAACGATGGCCACACTGTCTCCTCCTGAGACTCAGCGAAGTTGAAATGTTTGTGATGATGCAATCTCCCCGCGGAAAGACGGAAAGACCCCATGAACCTTTACTGTAGCTTTGTATTGGACTTTGAACGGATCTGTGTAGGATAGGTGGGAGGCTTTGAAGTAAGGTCGCTAGATCTTATGGAGCCAACGTTGAAATACCACCCTGGTGCGTTTGAGGTTCTAACCTAGGTCCCTAATCGGGATCGGGGACAGTGCATGGTAGGCAGTTTGACTGGGGCGGTCTCCTCCCAAAGCGTAACGGAGGAGTTCGAAGGTACGCTAGTTACGGTCGGACATCGTGACGATAGTGCAATGGCATAAGCGTGCTTAACTGCGAGACTGACAAGTCGAGCAGATGCGAAAGCAGGACATAGTGATCCGGTGGTTCTGTATGGAAGGGCCATCGCTCAACGGATAAAAGGTACTCTGGGGATAACAGGCTGATACCGCCCAAGAGTTCATATCGACGGCGGTGTTTGGCACCTCGATGTCGGCTCATCTCATCCTGGGGCTGTAGTCGGTCCCAAGGGTATGGCTGTTCGCCATTTAAAGAGGTACGTGAGCTGGGTTTAAAACGTCGTGAGACAGTTTGGTCCCTATCTTCCGTGGGCGCTGCAGATTTGAGGAAGCCTGCTCCTAGTACGAGAGGACCGGAGTGGACACACCTCTGGTGTATCGGTTGTCACGCCAGTGGCATAGCCGAGTAGCTAAGTGTGGAAGAGATAACCGCTGAAAGCATCTAAGCGGGAAACTCGTTTCAAGATGAGATCTGCCGGGGGCTTGACCCCCCTGAAGAGTCGTTCTAGACCAGGACGTTGATAGGCTGGGTGTGCAAGTGCAGTAATGCATTGAGCTAACCAGTACTAATTGCTCGTGCGGCTTGACCCTATAACTTTGATAGCTGCAGCATGGAGTGATCCGATGCTGCACCACAAGATCAAAGGACTGCAACCGCAGTCGTTATGCCCCAAAGGCGCAATCAATACTGATTCCGATTCTATGAATTGAGCTAGGGTGAGCAGCACAACTGTCACCCCAGCGCACAAGTTATGCCTGATGACCATAGCAAGTTGGTACCACCCCTTCCCATCCCGAACAGGACCGTGAAACGACTTCGCGCCGATGATAGTGCGGATTCCCGTGTGAAAGTAGGTCATCGTCAGGCTTCTACAACCGCAATACCCCCCGCGCCT
>NZ_JBMDII010000076.1:0-5958 GCF_057808605.1 Comamonas sp. FG99 | reverse complement strand
CCGATGGCGGGCGTGAACCAGACCGGCTTCGGGGTGGGATTGCGGCATGCCTTCTGAAATGAAGCGGTTATGCGTCTTGCGTTGAGTGGGAAATATCCAGGCTCTTGCGCAACGCACAACTTGCGGGTGGCGTCACGCGCTTTTGCCGACTGCGTGCTTCAGCCAGTGGCATAACTGGCTGTCTGCATGCTCGAAGCCGTGGATCGCGGAAAAGTGGTGTGCGCCGTCTTGCGGAATCAACTCCGAGTGATTGCCGGTTTCGCTCCAGGCCGCATGCAGGCTCGCGGCTTGCCTGGCGAACTCGCCGGACTCCGCGCTGCCCCAGGTGATCAGTGCGGGCGTGGCACATTCGCGTATCGAGAACAGCGGCGAGTAGTGTCGAACCAGGCGGTCGTCGAGCTGGATGAGCGGCTGCAGATAGCTGTAGCGTAGCGGCTCCAAGTCGTAGAGGCCGCTCACCAGCACTGCGGCCTTGATCGGATCACGTGGCAGGCCATATTCCTCCGCCCACCTGGTTTGCAGGCACATCGCGGTGAGGTGGCCGCCCGCGGAATGGCCGCCGAGTGCGATTCGAGTGGGGTCACCGCCATGGCTTGCGATGTTGCGCACCACCCAGGCGACTGCTGCGCGCGTCTGCCGCGTGATCTCATCGATGGCGACCTTGGGACAGAGTGAGTAATTGACCACCACGGTCGTGAGGCCGCGGGCTTGGGGACCGAGCGCGACGCAGCTGAACTCCTTGGAGGTGTTGGCGCGCCAATAGCCGCCATGGATGAACACGAACACCGGTGCGTTCGGTTGATCGGCGGGAAAGATATCGAGGGTCTCGTCCAGCGTCGGACCGAATGGCACGTCGAGAGTGCAGCGCAGCGCTTCGCGTGCGAAGGCGCTGCGTTCGACAAAGTGGCGTGCCTGGGCCGGCGCATCGGGAATCCATTGCTGCGTGCCGTATTGCAGGTCGATTTCAGCCTGCTGCATGAATTCCTTATAAAGCGGGGGCATCCACATGGTTTGTCTCGCGAGGTGAGTGATGACGATGGTTTGACTGCAGTCAAAGGATAAAGGCGCGTTCGGGCGAAGCTATCCGCAATATGCACAACTGTCACTGCAGGCCATCCATTTCTTGCAGAATCTTGACTCGCCGATCCGAGACTGCGCGCTGCGCTTGCCGCCAAAATTGGGATGAGTGCGGCCCTGGAGCGATGAAGTCCAGCGGAGCCTCAGCATGCAGTTCAATCCTGATTGAATCAGAGTCCTTGGATTTCAACCGGC
Organism: Comamonas sp. FG99; assembly: GCF_057808605.1. Taxonomy (NCBI): domain Bacteria; kingdom Pseudomonadati; phylum Pseudomonadota; class Betaproteobacteria; order Burkholderiales; family Comamonadaceae; genus Comamonas; species Comamonas sp. FG99. Next base: position 4,686 of record NZ_JBMDII010000076.1, on the reverse strand, counting down.
CTTGCGTTTCCCTAGCAAAGGAATCATGCCCACCAGGCCGAAGATGGGGCCGGGCAGTAAAACCCATGAAATGTTGTTGCCCAGGACGTCAATGAGCGATGTGGCTGTGGCGATGGATGCAACCGTAATGGCAAAGCCCGCAGAGTTCTGCAGCGCAAGCGCCGAACCCACGGCCTGAGGAGGGCAGCTATTGGCGACAATCGCGGAAAACTGCGGCGAGTCGGCGACGACGGCCAATCCCCATAGCAACATGAATGCAAGAAGCAGCGTGTGTTCCTCTTGCCGTGCAGCCCAAGGAAAGCAGAGGCAGCACAGGCCGGAGACCGCCAATGCAGTGGCCGCAACCTTTGCGCTGCCATGCTTTCGGCTGAGTGCGCCTCCTATCAGGCAACCCAGGGCGCCCGCTGCTATGACGCTGAATGAGAGTGCTGCTGCTGAGGCTGAGCCAGCTGAGGCCAAGCCAGTCTGCAGGATCAGCATCGGCACTATTGTCCAGAACGCATAGAGTTCCCACATGTGGCCAAGGTAGCCCAAAAAGGCGTATCGGAAATCAGGCGACCCCAGTGCCGCCAGGGCATTCGACATCTTCAATGCTGCTTGGGGGCGGGGTATGGAAAGCAAAGGCCCAGGCCCATCGCCCAGAAAGAAGATCATCGCCGCAGCGCCAAGAGCCAGCACAGAGGAGGCGGAGACTATGTACTGCCAGGCCCAATGGCCTCCTAGCGACCGAAGCGCATGCGGCAAAGCGGTGCCCAGGGTCAGCATTCCCACCAGCAGGGCAAGCGAAGTGCTGGCCCGTTGGGGGTTCCAGGATACGACCAGTTTCATGCCAAGCGGATAGATGCCCGCCAAGACAATACCGACGAGAAACCGAAGCGCTGCCCCACTCACAACACCGCTTGCGAGCCAGGCAAACGCACCGTTGAATAAGGCTCCCAGGATCGCGCAGATCGCAAAAATCCTGCTGGCGGCAAAGCGGTCCGCCAGGCCGCTGAGGGAGAGAAATAATGTGCCGAGGATGAACCCCAATTGCACGGCGCCGGTGAGCAGGCCGAGGTCTGCAGCGGAGATGTTCCAGGAGTGCATCAAATCCGCCCCGGCACTGTTGGCGCTGAACCATAGCGAGGTGCCGAACAACTGTGCCAGGGCGATGATGAAAACAGGGCCCGCAGAGCTGGCTGCGAACCCGCTTTCCCGGTTCGGCAGAGGGCGCATAGCAACCGCCTGTCTCCTGTTCAATGGTGCATCCTATCCTCAAGCCCTTCCTGGTATGTTTCTCGAGCAAAAAGAGTCGAGATCACGCTGATGGCACCGAGCAGCATGAGGTAGATGGCAATGCCCGAGGTTTTTCCGCCTTGTGCGGACAGCAGGGCGGTAGCGATCATTGGCGCCAGGCCTCCAGACAAAACGGCACCGATGGCATATCCGATATTGGCGCCGCTCAGGCGCACTTTGGTTCCAAAGAGCTCCGAGAAGTAGACTGCCTGTGGCCCATACATGGCGTCGTGCAGCACGTTCAAGCCAATGATCATGCCGATCGTGATCAAAAGGACGTTGCCGGTCTCGGCCATTGCAAAGAATGGCAGGATAAATGCCATGGAGGCAATGTTTCCGAAAAGATAGACTTTCTTTCTGCCGACAAGGTCAGAGAGATACGACCACAATGGAATGGTTGCAATGCCGACTACGGAAGAGATAAGAACTGCGTTCAGACCGACCGAGCGAGGCAGATGCAAGGTGCCAACGATGTAGCTCAGCATGAAGACGCTGTAGATATAGAAGATCGCGTTTTGCAGCATCTTCATGCCAATGGTGACGAGCAGGACGCGGCGGTGGCCCTTCAGTAGATCGCCCGTCGGGCTTTCAGCCTGCTGGCCGGTCTCCTTCATCTTCTGGAAGACTGGCGATTCGTGTACTCCGAGGCGGATGAACATGCCAATTCCGATCATGACGATGCTCGCGAGGAATGGAATACGCCAACCCCAAGAGAGGAGATCCGCTTCACTCAGATTGGCCGAGGTCATTGCAAAGACACCGGTGGAGAGCAGCAAGCCCAAGGGGACGCCCATCTGCGGGAAGCTGCCATACAGCCCCCGGCGATGCTTGGGCGCGTGCTCTACCGCCATCACGACGGCGGATCCCCACTCTCCGCCGACTGCAAAGCCCTGTACCAGGCGCAGGATACACAGCATCACGGCGGCCCAGATTCCCGCTGTTTCATAGCTTGGCAACAAGCCGATGGCAACCGTACTGCCACCCATCATGAGAAGCGATATCACAAGCATCGCCTTGCGGCCGACCCGGTCACCGTAGTGACCAAACACTGCCGCCCCTACCGGCCTGGCGGCGAATCCGACCGCGTAGGTCGCAAAAGCCGCAAGCGTGCCGGCCAGCGGGTCCATGCTGGGAAAAAAGAGCTTGGGAAAGAGCAGGGCCGCGTAGGTGCCGTAGATGAAGTAGTCATACCATTCCACGGCGGTGCCAATGAGGCTGGCCGCGGCGACCTTCCTGTGCTGACCGCGCTCCGCAGCAGTGTTCGCTTGATCGCCGCAGACTGCGCTGATGCTGTATGCCTGTGTCATTTGTCTCACTCCGGTTGCTTGTCGCTATCGTTTTGGGCAAAGCTAGCGCCAGGAGGCACTTGGCCTCCGGCTGAAGGGCTGCTTGGGTTGCAGCGGTGGGCTGCTGCTACTGGTCGCTGGCCAGCGCAACGGTGAAGGTGGTCGCCGTTCCGCTCAAGCAGGTTTCTCCCTTTTCGTTTTTGACCGATACTTCGACCTTGCATATCGGCTTGTCTTCTCGAACACTTTTGATTTCGAGCCGTGCGGTGACCGTATCGCCGACATACACGGCCTTCGAAAAACTCAGCTCCATTCCCAGGAAAACCGACCCGGGTCCCGGAAGGCCTTCTGCAACCAGTGCATTGAGCATTCCCGAGGTGATTCCGCCTTGAACGATCAAACCACCGAATGTGGAAGTGCGGGCAAGCTCTTCGTCGAAGTGAAGAGGATTGCGGTCGCCACTGATCTCGGTGAACAAGTCGATGTCGCGCCTGCTCATCGTCTTCTGCCGGCTTGCCACTTCGCCCACCTTGGGCATGCCTTTGATGGTGTTGCTCCAGCCTGTCTTGATGTCCGACATTTCATGTCCTTTCACGGTTAGTCGAGGTCACTGTTTTCGATAAGCACGGCAAATCCCTGGCCGCCGCCACCGCACAGGGATGCGATGCCACGCCGAACGCCTCGGCGGCGCATCTCCATTGCAAGGCTCAGCAGCAGCCGAAACCCTGTCGCGCCCAGCGGATGGCCGAGGGCCACTGCACCGCCGTTGACGTTGACGACCTCAGGGTTCAGGCTGAGAGCGCGGGCGCTCGCGATGGCCACGCCGGCGAATGCCTCGTTGATCTCATAGAGGCCGACATCCATGGGCGAGAGGCCGTGTTTGTCCAAGAGCAGTTGCATCGCCTTTGCCGGCTTCAAGTGCAAGCTGGCATCGGGGCCGGCTATCCAGGTCCAGTCGACGATGCGGGCCAGAGGCTTTTGCCCGAGCCGCCGTAGCATCTGGCCATTGACGACCAGGCCCGCGCTCGCCCCATCTGCCAGCTGCGAGGCATTGCCTGCGGTGATAGACCCGCCTTCGGAGAACGCCGGCTTGAGGATCGATAGCCCCTCTTCGGTGGCTCCTTCGCGTATGCCTTGGTCGCGCGCAATGACCTTGCCGGCGACCGTGAGAGGGGCAATTTCTTCGAGCAGTGCTCCAGTGCTTGCTCGGAATGCGCGCTGCTGAGACATCGCGGCCCACTGGTCCTGGGACTTGCGCGATATGCCAAGCTCGGCATTGCAGCGGTCGGACAGAGCGCCCATGGACTCGCCTGCAAATGCACACGAGAGGCCATCCTTCAAGACCGCGCTGACAGGCTCCTGATCCGGACTTTCCGCACCAGGCATCAGCTTGGCCGCCCTGGTCATTGAATCAAATCCGCCGACCAGGTAGTGTGCGCCCTCTCCGAGTCGAATACGGCGGGCTGCCTCGCAGACAGATTCCAAACTGGCCAGGCAAACGCTGTTGAGCGTGAGCGCTGGCGTCTCCATCGAGATACCGGCGCGCACAGCGGCTATGCGAGCGGGATTCTGGCCAAGGCCCGCCTGCACAACAACGCCCATGAGAGCCGCATCCGGCTTGTAGGCCCACGGGTGGCGACTCAGCAAGTTCTTGATCGCTTGCTCGCCCAGGGCCAGGGAGTCAAAATCGGCAAGCTGACCTTGGTAGCGCCCGAATGGCGTTCTCAGCCCATCGAGCAGATAGGCTGCTTGCGCTTCAGTATTCATGGCTTGTGTCCTGCGGATCGATGGGTTGGAACATGGGTAGGGTGAACTGGCCTACTCTGGCGAAGCAAACCTCAAGCGGCATGTCGATCTGCAGCTTTCGATGCGGCTCCGTCGCCACGGTGCTGAGCATCGAAGGGCCTTCATCGAGATGGACAATGCCCAAAACATAAGGTGCCACTGCTTTCCAGGCTGGGTGCCCTGGGCGGTGCACGGCCGAGAAGCTATGTAGGACACCCTTCCCTGACGCCTTGGACCAGGTCAGGCTTGCTCCCCAGCAGTGAGGGCAGTGGCCTCTGGGGTAGAATGTATTGACCCACTAAAAACCTGCACAGGTCCTAAACTTGAAGAAAGGACCTGA
>NZ_JBMDII010000075.1:0-7905 GCF_057808605.1 Comamonas sp. FG99 | reverse complement strand
TAGCGTCAACTACGACAGACATCCTCGGTCAAGATGGATTGGCCGGACGGATACCGGATACGGACATCCCGTGCCTTTGGCGGGAAGGCGCCTCACCAGGAAGTGTAGAAGAAGGGCTGCAACGGGTCGGCAGCACCTATTCATGAGTGGTGATAGTGAACCCCATAGAGCAGCACTGTCAGCTACCTACCAGAAACCTGCCGCTGGGCAGCGGCTCGTCTTGATGCTTGGATGACCGCTATGTGGCGGTGGCTGATCGGTTGCGCTGCCGCCATGAGGAGCAGCGATCGCTGCAGAACCTTCTTTGCTGTCGCAATGTCGTCATTAGGCTGGTTGCGGACAGTAGCAGCAGGCGCTTCAACGACGGCTCTCGGCGGAAGCAGTCGCTCAGGAGAACGGAAACGCAGCCGGTTCGTTCACGGATATCCACTGCACTCGGTGTCAAATCGGCACTTAGTATGTAAACCTTCCTCAAATGCCTTCTCGTCTCGATCACCTCTCAAATTTCAGCGCGATCGCCTAGCCCTGTCACGCTGCGCATCAAGATCCTCCGCCTCCGCCTGTCGAGTCCACGAATCTGCAATCCTCAAACACAGGGCTTGCGCCCTAGGCCAACCTGATCCAACCATCTGAGCATTTTGGTGCCAGCTTTTAGCTAGCTCCCGCTCCTGTCGACCGCCCTCATCAATGTCTCTTGAATAGATTCCTCGGGAATTGAATGCCTCAATTTCCAGTCCACGCTCTAGCTGTTCAGAACGCCACCTCTCAAGGAGAACTCGCAACGCATAAGGTGGGAACCCGCCGTCATTCTGGTCAATTGGTAGGTGATACAGTAGCTTTCCGATTGTCTGCTCGCCGACTTCTGCTCGGTCTCTTGCGCTAAGTAGCTCGCGGGCTGAATCGACCCAAGCTTCAAGCTTTTCAACGTTGACAGTGCCATTTTCAACGCCCGGTGGGGTTCGCCATGAATCAAGTAGTTTGAATGCCACATGCGCACGCGCCTTTGCGGTTTCGATGTCTGCATCAGCCACTTCGCGATCAGTTGAGGAAGGCTTGTAAAGGTCACAAACTACATCGACGAAAAAATCTGGCTGCTGTCTAAGTAGTTCATGCAACGCCAAATCTCCGCGCTCAAGTCCGCGGCTCGTTAGTAGGGGGAGAAGAGCGTATTCACGACGAGCAAGTGCTTCGACATCAACTGTCGGCTGTTTACGAAGCCAGTCGAACACACTTTGCAGGTCGTGTTGGATTGACCCGAGTGACCGCATTTTCTCCTGGTCGGGAAGGTGGGCAGTGAACGAATCGATAATCTCTAGGACACGTTCATGCCCCAGTTTTGGCAGATCATTCCAATTCTGGTCAATGAGGTCCGCAGCGCGTCCATATTGAACAAACTCTCCCACCGCGCTCCCAAAGGCTTCCAGGTCTTCTTTTGCACCACGCAGGTATCCGAATCGGCGAGTCCAATACTCCCTACGAACATCATCACCAAGCCCGCGTACCGTGTCGTAGGTTTGTTTTTGATCCGGGTAGTCAACCAAGGCCATTGCCACAGAAGTCGGCGACCAACCGTTCGCATCGGCGTAGTCTAGTAGATGAGAAGTCCAAGTAGAACCTCTGACCGCTACCCGTGAACATGATGCCGACCGAAATGCCATCCATTCTGGGACCTCCAGTGCCTGCCAATAGCTCATTGCATCGAGGACTTCGCAATCGTCACACTCCAGCTGACCAACTTCATTACCCACGATATAGCGATATATGACGGTCGAGACTAGCTGATGAACTCCGTCCCAGCCCTTCGAGGTAAGTACATCGAATAGAGCCGCGCGCCTTCGTGCTTGCAGTTCCCTCGCGCGCTCATCGTAATCATCGTCACGGCCGCCGAGGTCCGGAAACTGCTCATCGAAAAGCCAACGATGCTTTAGCACAGGGTTGTCCAGGGAAAACCCGTCTGCGATCGCTTGGATGCGCATCAAGTCGCTCTTCGGCAAAGCCCAATCGGTGTCAGCGAAGCTGGCGTGGTGGCGACAGAGCTTGTCAAGCCGACTCCACAGGCGTTGCAATGCCTCTGGGGGAGCAAATGAACGCGATGCGCTGCGAAGAGCCTCTTCTAGGACGGCCCTCTGTTGAGGAGATAGATTGGGGTATTGCTCAACTAAATCAGCCAGCTTGCTCGGATCAGAGCCGGCAATCTGGAATGTCAGCGCTATGGTCAGTTCATAGGCCTCGACGACTTCGCTTCGTCTGATACTTCGGCGATCCAGCTGACCGAGATTCCTCCACATGGGCCTGTGTGTTGGCGTTGATGTTGATTTCTTTCCGGGCAGCAAGGCAACGAGCAATTTCCACCCTACATCAGGCTCACGCTCTACAACGCCACGAAGCACTTCAGTACGCGTCCTGGGGTCACACGAGGTGCCGGGATGCCACGGAAGGAAGATCTCACACAAGCTTCTGAACGGCCGATTGGAAATCTGACCGCCTCGATCGATTCGATCAAGTGACGCCAGAAGATGCGCTACACGGGGAAGTAGGTCTATCGACCATGCCAATGCCTCAAGGCCCCAGAGGAGACCCGTGTGGAACGATCGACCGAAGATCCCTGGTTCATCGGCCAGCATGAGGCTGAGACCGTCGGGGGCGCCCTGGATCAGGGCGTCCAGGGCGTCAAGAAAAGGACTGGGGGCGGCCTCGATCAATACAGGTAACTGCCTGTTCAAAGAAGCCAAGATTCTAGGATCCGTGCTCAACCCATCAAACTGACGCATTAGATGATCCACGTAGCTCTGCGCAGTCGAGTAGCCCTGTAACGCCCCGCTTTTCACTAATGGTGAGCCCAGTACGGCAATGCGAAGCAGGGTTTCGGCCAGCCCATCACGAAGTCCATTTGATATTTCTTCTCGTGGATTACGTGGCGCCATGGCGTGAGACATTCCTCGCCATCGATCATCAACAGCGGTAGAGATGCCGTTGAACACCGAGGACACCGCGCTCGATAGCCTTGCGATGTGATGCCTGGTTATGCCTCGCCGAATGAACTCGAAAGCCGCAGTCGGTGCTACAACGAAGCGACTCGACCCGATCAACTCAAGCAGCGGTGTTGCGCAATTAGCGTATGGTGACAGAGCCCCTGACAACTTCGCCTCATCTATGCCAGCGAGCGCGCTAACGACCGCCATGTCTGGCGCAGAATCTTCGCGCCAGGCCCCGGCGAAAACTGCCGCAACTACCGCATCTGTTTGCTGCCCATCTGCCCAGACTGGAAGTGCTGGCTCTTGCGCATTGCTGAAGAGGCTGCGAATGTGCCAGATCGAAACGCTGCTGCCTACGCTGCGGGCCATGACTTCTGCCTCAACCGCGGCGAAGCCCATCGAGTTCTCAAGTGCGGCAGAGAAGTCTTGGACGCTTGCACGCTCAAACCGAATCACGTTGGAAGAATCGTTAGCACGACCCAGAACTTCCAACACACGATAGCCAGCTTGAACGAGTCTATTACGATGCTTAGTTGCCGGGGGTGCCAAGATCACCGTTGGTAATCCCATCTGTGACAGCGGCTGGTTCGCCAGTCGATCAGCGTTGCCATCCTCCTCAACGACAAGACTGTTAGCCAGTACCAACTGAGCATCTGATTCGGAAAGCGTCTTGACGGCGCAGTAGATCAATGCAATGGCTTCTTCTGTCGAATCACAGAGAAGTGTGGAGACTGATCCGTTCTCTGCCCTGAATGCTGTCGTCACCCTTGAGACGTCCCGTCCGGCCGTGAGGAGCTGCTCAGTGACAGGCGGTGTGGTTTGCTTGGACCAAACTGAAAACCAGTGTTCCAGTGAGCGCCCGAAGCGCCCCGATCCGATTTGGAATTCATCGGTAGCCCAGTCTTCCACCGACGGTATTTTTTCGATCCATTGCACCAGATCGTCTGCTGCCAAGAGCACTATACCCCCCCACTTGGCCCGCTCTACCGCACTAAATTCATCTTTGATAAACGCAAGCGCCTCTGGAGTAACGCTTCTCATCGTCAAGCCCACGTAGACGACATCTGACTTTGACCAGCCGTGCGGAAGCGTCTTAGTTTCTGCTGACTTGAAGTCGCGCTTGAACTTGCCTTCGAAGTTTCGATCGGTGCTCAATTCCCAAAGAGAACGATGCCGACGAATACTACCGTTGTCTTCGTAGTTGACCTCAACCCAGCCATCCCATCCTGCGTACCCATTGCTCTCACCAGCCAGGAAGTGAAGGCTAGGCTGTTGCTTGGCTACCGTGGCGTATACGAGGCGTCGGATCAACTCACCGAGGTGTGTCTTTCCTACCGGCCGCTCGGCGAGTGTTTGCAGGTTATGTATCTCGATTCGAGGCATCGCTCTTGTCTTCCCCAAGTTGTGTCGACCCAAACTGGTCACATAGTAGGTGATCTCGCTGTGTTGCCCAGAGCAAGTAGCTCAACAAGGAACTCATACAGCGGCACGATCGGAGGAAGACCTACACCGCTGCTGAGCGAAGGCTGAGCACATTCCGCTAGATAGCCTTGCCCTTTCAAGTTTCGCAACGCCCAGTTCCGGACCTCGGTTCAAACGTGTCTAGGGAAGTCGGATTACTTCAATCATTGATTTGGCGAGCCCCTGCAGACCTTGACATAATGTATATTAACACTTTGACACAATCAGGCTTCTCCAAAGCTGAATGCATTAAATCAACAAGGGAGATTGGGATGGGACTCACGTTTTCGCGAAGCGTTAAAGTCGGATTCGTGCGGTTTAACTTTTCTGGGTCGGGGATTGGCGTTTCAGCTGGCATACCCGGCCTGCGCATTGGCAACGGTCCGCGAGGTGCCTATATCAGCGGGGGTGTGGCAGGCTTTCGGTACCGTAAAAGCCTTGGAGCCAGGCCTCGGACAGTTGCCAACTCTCGTCACAATCTCGCTGGGGCTCCGAAGAACCCCTCGCCGGTTCCTCAGAACGAGCCACAGCCTCCAAACGTCCTGTATTCAGAAGCTCACGAGACGGATATTCTGGAGCTCGTCGGCGCAAGTAGCGACGACTTGGTGCAGTCCATTAACGAGCAACGCTCTAAGATTTCAGTTTGGCCGTTCATGTTATTCGGACTGCTATTCCTGCTGGTGGTCCTACGCAACAACTTCCCAACTTGGCCTTCGGGCGCGTGGTGGCTTGGTTTACTGCTCATAGCGGGCGCTACCTACTGGTGCTACCAACGCGACCGACTCCGGAAGCTCACGGTGCTCTTTTATGAACCTGATGCCCCAATCACTGCTCTATTCGAGAATCTGACAAACGCGTTCACGACAGCCTCATCACCTCAAAAGCTCAAGGCCATCATGACCACTTCTCGATACGCGGATCCTAAGTACTCGGCTGGCGCAGGCCATGGGATAAAGTTTGGCTCAGCTACTGCTCGTCTGGGAGACGTGCCGGGTGTTGCAGCCAATATTTCCGTTCCAATCCTGATGGCGGAGAAGACGACCTTGGCACTGTACCCTGATCGTATCCTTGTCTTCAAAGACGGAAAGGTGGGCTCAATCAGCTACTCGTCGGTTGAGGTGGTATGCCAGGCAGTGACGTACGTTGAGGACGAAACGGTCCCGCCCGACGCAAGAGTCATTGGCCATACTTGGCGGTACGTCAATCGAAACGGCAGCCCTGATCGCCGCTTTAAGAACAACAAGCAAATTCCGCTGTGCGCGTACTCGCAAATGAACCTCAGTACCTCGACTGGCCTCGATGTCAGATTCCTTGGCTCCAAAGAAGGGGCTTTCGATGATTTCGTGACGGCACTACGGCTCTGCCGTTCCATGCCCTAGTTTCCTATCGCAGAAGTAGCTTGTTGCATTGATCTGGCATGGTCTCCGATACATTGCCAACTGGGGATAGCCATGCACCTGTGTGATGATGTGACACTCGGACGAATGAACTGCAATGCACCGAATTGATGCAGGTAGTAAGTCTGAGACGCACATCTCAAGCAGTCAGTCGGAGTACCTCTCGAACCCGTCATTTAATCACTATTGACGAGATTAAGCACCGCGTGTGGATCGCCTGACGTGAGCCGTCTTACTGCCGACGTTGCAGATGTCCCGTGACTGCATTCACCTTTTCACATTCCAGAGAGCGCCTAAAGCCCACTCTTTGGGTCCGGATCAACATCCGAGCAAACTCGATAAGTGGTCTCTCCTGTCCCGCGCGCGAGTGCCCTACAGGAAATGTCTGCTTCCCTATGGCATAGTTCATAAGGGCTATCCCCCAGTCCTCACCCTTGTATGTCGGCGCCGAAGTAAAAGTGAGCCACCGTGCCGCTTGAATCGTGAGCCAGGGGTGGAAGCCGACGCAGCGATGGTCGGCTGTGGATAAGTGTATGCCCTGCGTTGCTTATTGACCTCCTTTTGAGTTCTTTGAATTGGACTCATAGGGCGCACAGGGCGAAGCCCGCAGCGCCTTGTCCCAGATGCGGCATGTGTCAGTCAGCGATGTCTGGTGCATCGCTCTTGCTGCCGCTCTTGCGGGCCTGCTCCCTGGCCTTGATGCGCTTCTTCGCTGTCGCACTGCTGTGTAGGAAGCGATGGCTCTCGTTGCCCGTCTCAACAATGTGGCAGTGATGCGTGAGCCGGTCGAGTAAGGCGGTGGTCATCTTTGCGTCGCCGAACACGGTGGACCACTCGGCGAAGTCCAGGTTGGTGGTGATCACGACGCTGGTGTGCTCGTACAGTTTGGACAGCAGATGGAACAGCAGCGCGCCGCCGGTCTGACTGAATGGCAGGTAGCCCAGCTCGTCCAGGATCACCAGATCCATGCGCAACAGCGCACTGGCAATGCGCCCGGCCTTGGCCTTCTCCTGCTCCAGCGCGTTGACCAGATCGACCGTCGAGAAGAACCGAACACGCTTGCCATGGCGCGTGATGCCCGAGACTCCCAGGGCCGTGGCCAGATGAGTCTTGCCCGTGCCCGGCCCTCCGACCAGTACGGTGTTGTGCGCGGCCTCGGTGAACTCCAGCGTCGCGAGTTGGTGGATCAGTTTCTTGTCCACCACCGAGGCCTCGAAGTCGAAGCCGGCGAGATCCCGATGCACAGGGAAGCGCGCTGAGGTCATCTGGTACTGCACCGAGCGCATCGCACGATCCGTTGTCTCGGCCTGCAACAGGTGTTCGACCAACCAGCGGGCAGCATCCAGGCCCGATGCGGGTCCCTGCTCCTGGAGATCGAACCACGCCCCGGCCATGCCGTGCAGGCGCAACGCCTTGAGCTCAACAGTAACGTCACGCATGGTCCACCTCCTGGCCGCGCAGGCTGTCGTAACGCGCCGTGTTGGCCAGCGGCGGCGTGGCCACCTGCAGCGCCGTCTGGGCACTCAGCGGCGCTGCTGATGGAGCGTTGAGCCGGCCCAGCACGTTCACGACGTGCTCCACGCTGACACGTCCCGAGGGCGGGCGGCTCTCCATGGCTAACTCCACCGCCACGAGCACGGCATCCAGGCCTGCCATGGGCACGATGGCCAGCACCTGGGCCATCAAGCGGTCGCCGCCGGCCTGGCGCAGCAGGCCCCGGCGCAACTGCTGCAGCGGCTCGGGCATGTCTGCGAAGGGGGCGCCGTTCCTCAAGGCGCCGGGCTTGCGCTGCACCAGCGGAATGTAGTGCTGCCAGTCGTAGCGGGTGTCACCCGCATTGCTCAGGCGCTCGTGGCGAGCAACCACCACATCATCGGCGACAACAACCACACTGCTCGGATACAGCCGTGTGCTGACCATCTGGCCGGCCAGCTCACACGGCACCGAGTAGCGGTTGCGCGCCACCGACACCAGGCAGGTGCTGGACACGCGCGCGGGCTTCTCCACGTAGCCGTCGATGTATTGACCCACCGGAATCTGCACAGGTCAGGCCGCTAATGCACATGCCTCAG
>NZ_JBMDII010000074.1:0-8064 GCF_057808605.1 Comamonas sp. FG99 | reverse complement strand
TTGCTCGGCCCCACAAAGCCAGGCCGAGCAAAGCGACGGCCCGTGTGCTTGGCCCACCCCATTTGGCTGGCCGCAGCTTCGGCTTGCTAAGTGAACGGCATTCGCCCCTGAGCTGAGGTTGCCTGCGCGACTGTGCCCGGCCGCCGGGCCCGGCACAATGGCGCGCGCATCCGAAGAACACCCATGCCCGCCACGTCCATAGCCGCGTCCTCCGCCGCCCAGCCCTCGATACTGACCACCTGCAAGCTGGGGATAGGGCAGACGCTGTCGTGGGGCTCGGCCTTCTACCTGCCGGCGATCCTGGCCGGGGCCATGGGCGAGAGCCTGGGCCTGCCGGCCTCGCGCGTTTTCGGCGCGTTCTCGCTGGCGCTGCTGGTGGTGGCGCTCACCGGGCCGGTGGCGGGGCGGCTGATCGACCGCTGGGGCGGGCGCCCGGTGCTGATGGCGACCAACCTGCTGTTCGCGCTGGGCCTGGTGCTGCTGTCGCGCGTGCAGACGCCGGCCCAGCTGTTCGCGGCCTGGTTGCTGCTGGGCGTGGCCATGGGCGCCGGGCTGTACGAGGCCGCGTTCGCCACCGTGGTGCGCCTGTACGGCAAGACGGCGCGCGGCGCCATCGTGGGCATCACCTTGTTCGGCGGCTTTGCCAGCACCGTGAGCTGGCCGGTCACCACCTGGCTGCTGCATGCCGTGGGCTGGCGCCATGCCTGCCTGTTCTGGGCCGGCGTGCAGCTGCTGGTGCTGCTGCCGCTGCACGCCACGCTGCCGCGCGCCCAGCCCCGGCCGGCGCCGGAAATCGCGCCGCAGGCTGAGCCGCAGGCGGGTGGGGCGCAGCTGCCGGCGCCGTCCTTCGTGCGCGCCCAGCTGGGCACGCTGGCGCTCATGGCGCTGACGTTTGCGGCCGTGTGGTTCATCGGCACCTCGATGATGTCGCACCTGCCGCGGCTGCTGGCGGTGAGCGGCGCGAGCGCCACCGCCGCGGTGGCGGCGGCCGCGCTGGTGGGGCCGTCGCAGGTCGTGGGCCGGATCGCCGACTATGCCTTTTTGCGCCGCGCCCATCCGCTGTGGTCGGCGCGCATCGCGGTCATGGCCTATCCGCTGGCGGCGCTGGTGCTGGCGGTTTTCGGCGCGGCCGGGGGCTGGGGCTATGCGGTGGCCTTCGGCCTGGGCAACGGCATCATGACCGTGGCCATCGGCACCTTGCCGCTGGCCATGTTCGGCGCGCAGGGCTACGGGCAGCGCCAGGGGCTGCTGATGGTGCCGGCGCGCGTGGCGCAGTCGAGCGCGCCTTTCCTCTTTGGCCTGGCGCTGGAGCGCTGGCGGCTCGGCGCCCTGTGGGTGCTGGTGCTGGCGGCGGCCACCGCCGTGGCGGCGCTGTGGTGCCTGCGCCCCAGGCAGGCCTGAGATTTTTCCCTAGGATTTACCCTTGGTAGCCATCGCCGCGTGCCGGTGGCCGATGGCTGGGCTCACCGCCGGCCGTCCTCCGATTCGATAGCGGCCCGTGCCCTGCCAGTGGCGCTTGGCGGCTGATTTTCCCTTGTACGACAAAGGCTTTGGCATGCGCCCGGTGTAGCTGCGCCTGGTGCTTGCCCGAATGCAGTCCTAGGGTTTCCCCTATTTTGTGGTCTCTGGAGCGGATCGGTACACTTGCGTTGTTTCATGAATTAATCACTGTTTCTCAGGTGAAACGCATATGAACCTCACTCCCATGCCGCAGATTGGCCAGTTGCAAGGCCGTCGCATTCTGGTGACCGGCGCCGCGCGCGGTCTGGGCTTCGCCTTTGCCCAGGCGCTGTGCGAGCACGGCGCCCAGGTGGCGCTGGCCGACCTGCGCGACGACCTGCTGCCGCAATCGGTGGCGGCGCTGCAGGCGCGCGGCTTTACCGCGGTGGGCATCCGCGTCGATGTGTCCGACCCCGCCTCGGTGCAGCAATGCGCCGAGCAGGCGGTGCGCGAGCTCGGCGGGCTGGACGGCCTGGTCAACAACGCGGCGGTCACCGATTCGGGCGGCCGCGGCATGGACGACATCGAGCTGCACAAGTGGGACCAGGTGATGAGCGTGAACGTGCGCGGCACCTGGTTGATGACCCGCGCCTGCCGCCCCGCGCTGCGCGCCAGCGGCCGCGGCGCAGTGGTTCACCTGGCTTCGGATACCGCGTTGTGGGGCGCGCCCAACCTGATGGCCTACGTGGCCAGCAAGGGCGCGGTGATCGCGATGACGCATGCCATGGCGCGCGAGATGGGCGCCGACAACATCACCGTCAACGCGGTGGCGCCGGGCCTGGTGCTGGTCGAGGCCACGCAGTACGTGCCCGAGACGCGCCACCGCCTCTACATCGATCAGCGCGCGCTGCAGCGCGAGCAGATGCCCGAGGACGTCGCGGGCGCGGTGGTCTATGCGATGTCCGATGGTGCCCGTTTCGTCACGGGCCAGGTTCTTGCCGTCAACGGCGGCTTTGTCATGAATTAACGCAAGGAGCGAACGATGAGCGAACAGCAAAACACCCCCCGCACCTGGGACCGTCCCGAAGGCGCGAATTTCAAGGACTGGATGGAGTCGCGCGTCGCGCGCTTTTCCACGCGCAAGTACGACTGGAATGCACTGAAGTTCCAGGCCGACTACGACCCCAAGTTCCGCCGCGCGCAGATGCGCTACATGGGCACGGGCGGCACGGGCGTCTCCGCCGACATGAACACGGTGCCGGCAGAGCACTTCACCTTCTCGACCATGGTGATTCCCGCAGGCCACGAAGGCCCGCCGCACATCCATATCGACGTGGAAGAGGTGTTCTTTGTGATGCGCGGCAAGCTCAAGCTGGTGCTGACTACGCCCGAAGGCGAGCGCTACGAAACCGTGCTCACCGACCGCGACCTGGTGTCGGTGCCCCCGGGCGTGTACCGCGAAGAGATCAACATCGGCGACGAAGACGCGCTGATGTGCGTGATGCTGGGCGCCAAGAAGCCGATCACGCCCACCTACCCGGCCGACCATCCGCTGGCCAAGATCAAGCGCTGAAATGGAACACCCCCCTGTGTCGCTGCGCTCCATCCCCCCGCTCTCGCGCTGCGCGCGGGCAGGGGGACGCAGCCCTCGCTGCGGGGCGGCCCTTGCTTGGCTGCCTTGGCTTGGGGCGTGCCGGTATCTGGGACCGTGGGTGGCACATGACGCAATGGATGACTGACATGCACTGGAACGAAAGCCTGTACGCCAAGGAACGCGAGATGGATGCGCGCTTCGCGCAGCGCAGCGTTGCGCTGCCGGGTGGCGGCCTGCTCTCGCTCAGGGAGCGCCCGGCTGCGGGCACGCCCGCGCTGACGCTGGTTCTGCTGCATGGCATCAGCTCCTCCGCCGCGTCGTGGTACGACGTGGCGCTGGCCCTGCCGCCCAGCCTGCGCGTGCTGGCCTGGGATGCGCCGGGCTATGGCGCCAGCACGGCGCTGGCCACGGCCACGCCGGTCAACACCGACTACGCCGACCGGCTGCGCGCCCTGATCGCCAGCGAAGTCGCCGGCCGCTGCGCGCTGGTGGGCCATTCGCTCGGCGCGCTGATGGCGGCGCCCTGCGCGGCGCAGGCCGCGGGCCTGCTGCTGGTCAGCCCCGCTGGCGGCTATGCCCTGAGCGAAAAGCGCGAGCAGGTGCGCGGCGAGCGCCTGGCTGCGCTCGAGCGGCTGGGCGTGGAAGGCCTGGCGCAGCGCATAGACCAGCGCCTGCTCAGCCCCGCGGCCGGCGCGCAGGCCCGCGAATGGGTGCGCTGGAGCACGGCGCGCATGCATGCCAATGGCTACCGCCAGGCGGTGAACATGCTGTGCGACAGCGACCTGGGCCGCGATGCGCCCCTGCCGGTGCCGGCCTTCGTGGCCGTGGGCGAGCACGACGTGGTCACGCCGCCCGCGGCATGCGAGCGCTGGGCCGGCGTGTACCGGGCGCCGTTCACGCGCATCGCCCGGGCCGGCCATGCCAGCCCGGTTGAAAACCCGGCCGCGGTGGCCGAATGGATCGAAGATAGGGTCTTCTCGCTTTGATTTGAACCAGGACGCGCAATGACACAGATTTCCACCCCCGAATCCGGCTCCGACAAGTACATGGTGCCCGCGCTGGAGCGCGGCCTGCGCCTGCTGCAGGAGTTCGGCCGCGACAGCCGCACGCTCGGCGCCCCCGAGCTGGCGCGCCGGCTGGAGCTGCCGCGCGCCACCGTGTTCCGCATGCTCAACACGCTGGAGAGCATGGGTTTCCTGGAGCGCGTCGACGGCGGCAACGAATACCGCCTGGGCATGGCCGTGCTGCGCCTGGGCTTCGAATACCTGTCGTCGCTGGAGCTGACCGAGCTGGGCCAGCCGGTGATCGCCCGGCTGTGCGACGACATCGGCTACCCCTGCAACATCGTGGTGCGCGACAACCGCTCCATCGTCTACGTGGCCAAGGTCACGCCGCCGCGGCCGCTGGCCAGCGCGGTGCACGTGGGCACCCGCCTGGCGGCGCATGGCACGGTGTTCGGCCGCGTGCTGCTGCTGGATTTTTCGCTCTCCGAGCTGCGCACGCTCTATCCCGAAGAGCACCTGGAGGCGTTCTCGCCGAGCACGCCCAGGACCGCGCTCGACCTGTTCAACCTCATCGAGGCCGACCGCGAGCGCGGCTACGTCTTCGGCGAGGGCTTCTACGAGACCTCGATCTCCACCGTTGCAGCGCCGGTGCGCGACCACAGCGGCCGCATCGTGGCGGCGCTGGGCTCGACCATCCCTTCGCTGCACACCGGCCAGGCCCGGGCCGCCGGGGTGGTGGAGCGTGTGCGCTCGGCGGCCGGCGAGCTGTCCGAGCTGCTGAACTACCGCCCGCAGGCCCACAGCGGCGCGCGGGTGCTGTCCATCCGCTGAAAGGAATTTTTCAAATGGGTGCTTTCCAGATCAAGGATGCGGTGACCGTGGTCACCGGTGGATCGTCCGGCATCGGCCTGGCGACGGTGGAGCTGCTGCTGGAGCAGGGCGCGGCCGTGGCCTTCTGCGGCCGCAGCGAAGAGCGCCTGCGGGCGGCCGAGGTCGGCCTGCGCCAGCGCCACCCCCGGGCCCGGCTGCTGGCCGCGGCCTGCGACGTGCTGAGCGCAGACGAGGTGCAGCGCTTTGCGGCGCAGGTGCAGCAGGCCCTGGGGCCGGCCGGCATCCTGGTGAACAACGCCGGCCAGGGCCGGGTGTCCACCTTTGCCGACACCAGCGACGAGGCCTGGAGCCAGGAGCTGAACCTGAAGTTCTTCTCCGTGATCCATCCCACGCGGGCCTTCCTGCCGCAGCTGCAGCAGCATGCGGGCCAAGGGCGCGATGCGGCCATCGTCTGCGTGAACTCGCTGCTGGCCGCGCAGCCCGAGCCGCACATGGTGGCCACCTCGGCGGCGCGCGCCGGCCTCAAGAACCTGGTGCGCTCCATGGCCACCGAGTTCGCGCCCAAGGGCGTGCGGGTCAACGGCATCCTGGTCGGGCTGATCGAGTCCGGCCAGTGGCGCCGCCGCTTCGAGGCGCGCGACGACAAGTCCCAGGACTGGGCCGCCTGGACCGGCGCGCTCGCCACCAAGAAATCCATTCCCCTGGCCCGCCTGGGCCTGCCACGCGAGGCTGCGCAGGCCATCGCCTTCCTCGCCAGCCCGCTGTCGTCGTACACGACCGGCAGCCATATCGATGTTTCCGGAGGTCTTTCACGCCATGCCTAATCCTGCCCAAATCACCGTCGGCGCCGCCGTCGCCGAGTTTCTCGAACACTGCGGGGTCAAGGCCGCGTTCGGGGTGATCTCCATCCACAACATGCCCATCCTCGACGCGATGTTCGCGCGCGGCAAGGTCCGCTTCGTGATGGCGCGCGGCGAGGCCGGCGCCGGCAACATGGCCGATGCCTGCGCCCGCTCCACCTCCAGCCTGGGCGTGTGCATCACCAGCACCGGCCCGGCCGCGGGCAACATCGCCGGCAGCCTGGTCGAGGCCTACACCGCCGGCACGCCGCTGCTGCACATCACCGGCCAGATCGAGACCCAGTACCTGGACCAGAAGCTGTCGTACATCCACGAGGCGCCCGACCAGCTGAGCATGCTGGGTGCAGTGTCCAAGGCGGCGTTCCGCGTGCGCAGCGCCGAGACCTGCCTGTCCACCCTCAAGGCCGCCGTGCAGGCCGCCATGACCGCGCCCACCGGCCCGGTGAGCGTGGAGATCCCGATCGACATCCAGCAAAGCGTGATCGACATGCCCGGCGACTGGTCGCCGCTGCCGGTGCCGGTGCTGGCCCCGAGCGCAGCCGCGCTGGATGCGCTGGCCGACACGCTGGCCAAGGCCAAGCGCCCGCTGCTGTGGCTGGGCGGCGGCGCGCGCCATGCCGGCGCCGCGGTGCGGCGCCTCAAGGCCCTGGGCTTTGGCATCGTCACCACCGGCCAGGGCCGCGGCATCGTGCCCGAGGACGACCCCGCCTCGCTCGGCGCCTACAACATCCAAAAGCCCGTCGAAGCCTTCTACCAGCGCTGCGACGCCATGCTGGCCGTGGGCACGCGGCTGCGCAGCAACGAGACGCTGAAGTACGAGCTCAAGCTGCCGCGCCCGCTGCTGCGCATCGACGTGGACGCCGCCCAGCAGGGCCGCTGCTATATCGACGACGGCTTCGCCTGCGGCGACTCGGCCCTGGCCCTGAACGGCCTGGCCGACCGGCTGGAGGCGCGTGGCTACCGGGCCGACCCCGAGCTGCTGGCCGACCTGCGCCAGGTGCACGGCGAAGTGGTCGCCACCATGCGCGACGGCCTCGGCCCCTACGGCGCCTTGGTGCAGCAGCTGCAAAAGGCGGTGGGCCGCAACTTCAACTGGGTGCGCGACGTGACCGTCTCCAACAGCACCTGGGGCAACCGCGAGCTGCGCTTCTTCGAGCCCAACGCGGGCGTGCACGCCACCGGCGGCGGCATAGGCATGGGCATGCCCATGGCCATCGGCGCGGCCGTGGGCGCGGCGGTGAGCGGCTCGGGCCGCAAGACCCTGGGCCTGGCGGGCGACGGCGGCTTCATCCTGAACCTGGGCGAGCTCGCCACGCTGGTGCAGGAAGAGTGCGACACCCTGATCGTGCTCATGAACGACCAGCGCTACGGCGTGATCCAGAACATCCAGGACGCCTCCTACGGCGGCCGCCGCTGCTACGTGGAGCTGCACACGCCCGACTACGCGCAGCTGTGCGCCTCGATCCAGCTGCCCCATGCCCGCGTGCAGAACCTCGACGAGCTGCCCGCCGTGCTGGCCTCGGCCTGGACGAAGAAGGGCCCCTTCCTGCTGGAGATCGACATGCGTGCCATCGGCAGCTTCAAGGCCACGTTCTCGGGCCCGCCGGTGAACAAGCTCGACCAGATTCCGGCCACCAAGACCCAATAAGAAGAGGAAGCACGCCATGCAGATTGCCCTGATCGGCTGCGGCGCCATCGGCACCGCCTTGCTGGAACTGGTGCAGGACGACGCCGCCCTGCAGGTCGCCGCCATCGTGGTGCCGGCCGAAGGCGCCGAGGCGGCGCGCGCCGTGGCCGCGCGCCTGGCCCCGGCGGCGCAGGTGGTGCAGGCCGTGCCGGCCGCAGGCATCGAGCTGGTGGTGGAGGCCGCTGGCCATGCCGCCATCGAGCAGCATGTGCTGCCCGCGCTGCGCCGCGGCCTGCCGGGCATCGTGGCCTCGGTGGGCGCGCTGTCCGCGGCCGGCCTGCCCGAGCAGCTGGAGGCCGCGGCCCGCGAAGGCCGCACCCAGGTGCAACTGATCGCCGGCGCCATCGGCGGCATCGACGCGCTGGCCGCCGCCCGCATCGGCGGGCTGGCGACGGTGCGCTACACCGGCCGCAAGCCGCCGCGCGCCTGGAAGGGCACGCCGGCCGAAACCGGCCGCGACCTCGATGCGCTGGCCACCGAGACGGTGATCTTCGAGGGCACCGCCCGCGAGGCGGCGGCGCAATACCCGAAGAACGCCAACGTGGCCGCCACCGTGTCGCTGGCCGGCCTCGGCATGGACCGCACCCTGGTGCGCCTGATCGCCGATCCGGCGGTGCATGAAAACCTGCACCAGGTCGAGGCCGAAGG
>NZ_JBMDII010000073.1:0-10247 GCF_057808605.1 Comamonas sp. FG99 | reverse complement strand
GTGCGCGCGTCGTCGGCCTGCTGGCGCAGCGCCGCCAGCTCGCGCCGCTGGCCGGCCACTAGGCCGCGCTGCAGGGCCAGCTCCAGCGGCGTGGCCGCGCCGGCGCGCGCCCGGGCCTCGACCAGCGCCAGCAGGCGCTCGGCGTTTTGCAGGTTGCGCTCGCCGATGCCGCTGCGCTCGCGCGCCGCCACGGCCTGCAGCCAGGCGCCGGCCACGCTGGCAGTGACGGCCAGCCGCACCGTATCGCGGTCGAAGGCGCTGGCCTGCAGCGCGGCCCGGGCGCTGTCGCGCTCGGCCCGGCGGCGGCCCCAGAAGTCCGCCTCGTAGCTCGCCGTCAAGCCCGCGCCGTAGCGGCTGCCGCTCACCACGGCATGGCCGCCGATGCGGCCCTCGCGGCCGGCGTCCAGGCTGGCCGTCAGCTGCGGCGCCAGCGCAGCACCGGCAATCGCCGCCTGGGCCTGCGCCTGCCGCAGCCGGGCGGCGGCGGCGGCCACGTCCAGGCTGCGCTGCTGCGCCTGTTCGGCCAGCGCGGCCAGCTCGGCGCTGCCAAAGCCGCGCCACCAATGGGCGCTGATTTGCCCGGCCGGCTCGCCCGATCCGGTTGACCAGCGCTGCGGCAGCTCGGGCGGCGCCCGCTCCAGCGGCTGCGCGGGCACGGCGCAGCCGGCCAGCCACAATGCGCCGGCCAGCAGGCCCACGCTTTGGATGCATGGATGCAGCTTCATCATCACTCCCCTGCCAAGGCGCGCACCGGATCGAGCCGCGCTGCGGTCCGGGCCGGCATGTAGCCGAAGACCAGGCCAGTGACCACCGCGCAGGCAAAGGCGCCGAGCATGGCCCGCACCGAGAACACCACGGGCACGCCCCAGGCGATGAGCACCATGCCCACGGCCAGGCCCGCGAGCAGGCCGGCCACGCCGCCCACCAGGGTCACCAGGCTGGCCTCGGTGAGAAACTGGCGCAGGATGTCGCTCTGGCGCGCGCCCACCGCCATGCGGATGCCAATCTCGCGCGTGCGCTCGCGCACCGTCATCAGCATCACGTTCATCACGCCTATGCCGCCCACCACCAGGGATACGGCCGCGATCAGCCCCAGCATCACCGCCATGCTCTGGCGCGTGGCGGCCTCGGCCTGGATGCGCGCGGCCGCGTTGCCGATGCCGAAGTCCTCGCGCCCGCCGTGGCGCGCAAGCAGCAGCCGGTGCATGGCCTGCTCTGCCTCGTGCACCACCTGCGCGCTGCGCGCCTCGATCACCACGTAGTCGGGCTGGGTCTGCACCTGGTAGACGCGCGCACGGCCCGAACGGTAGGGGATGAACACCATGTCGTCATAGTCCTGCGCGCCCGAGTCCGCGCCGCGCTCGCTCATCACGCCTATGACCTCGAAGGCCGAGTTGCCGATGATGAGCTGGCGCCCCAGCGGGTGGGGCGTATCGGGGAAGAAGTGCTTGTGCGCCTTGTGGCCCAGCACCACCAGCGGCGCCTGGTCGCGGTCCTCGGCCTCGGTGTAGTAGCGGCCCTGGGCCAGCTTCCAGTGGTGCACCAGCGGCATCTCTTCGCTGGCCGCGAAGACGTAGACCTGCTTGTCGGCCTTGCCGTAGCGTACCGTGATCGGGTCGCCGATCACCGGCATCACGCGCCTGATCTCGGGCAGCTCGCGCAGCGCGGCCAGGTCTTCCTCGGTGATCTGGCCGGCGGGCCCGCCGGTGGCCGGCGGCTTGCTGCCCATGTAGAGGATGGCGGTGCCCATGGTGCCCATCTGCTCCACCACCTTGCGGCGCGCGCCCTCGCCGATGGCCAGCATCACGATGACCGAGGCCACGCCGATGACGATGCCCAGCAGCGTGAGGCTGGTGCGCACGCGGTTCAGGCGCATGCCGCGCCAGGCGCTGCGCGCGGCCTCGAACAGCTCGGCCGGCCAGGGCGTGGCGCAGGCATCGGGCCGAGGATGCGCCAGCGCCAGGCCTTTGCCGCTGTCGCTGCCCGCCCCCGCCGCGCTGTCGCCAACGACGCGCCCGTCGCTGATCTCGATCACGCGGCGCGCCTGCCGCGCCACGCTGCGGTCGTGGGTGATGAGGATGATGGTATGGCCCGCGTCGGCCAGCTCGCGCAGCAGCGCCATCACCTCGGCGCCGCTGTGCGAATCCAGCGCGCCGGTGGGCTCGTCGGCCAGGATGATGTGGCCGCCGTTCATCAGCGCGCGCGCGATCGACACCCGCTGCTGCTGCCCGCCCGAGAGCTGGTTGGGCCGGTTGCCCAGGCGCTCGGCCAATCCCAGGCGCGCCAGCAGCGCCTCGGCGCGGCGCTGGCGTTCGTCCTTGTGCAGGCCGGCGTAGATGGCCGGCATCTGCACGTTCTCGCTGGCACTTTCGCTGGCGATCAGGTGGTAGCCCTGGAACACGAAGCCGAAGGCCTCGCGCCGCAGCCAGGCCAGCGCGTCGGCATCGAGCTGCGCCACGTCCTGGCCCTGAAAACGGTAGCAGCCCTCGCTGGGTCTGTCGAGGCAGCCGAGGATATTCATCAGCGTCGACTTGCCCGAGCCCGAGCTGCCCACCACCGCGACGAATTCGCCGGCGCGGATATCGAGGTCGATGCCGTGCAGCACCGTCACCCGCGGCTGGCCGCCCGCGCCGCCGTAGTGCTTGCGGATGCCGCGCAGCGCGATCAGCGGCGTATCGCCCCCCGCGTCCGCGTTCACCATTGCAGCCACCTCAGGCCGCGCTCCAGCGGCGTCTCGCCCACGATGACGCGCTCGCCCTCGGCCAGGCCTTCGAGCACCTGGGCCTGGTGGCGGCTGCGCACGCCCAGCTTCACCCGGCGCGCCTGGGGCTGGCCGCGCGCATCCAGCACGCGCGCCGCATGGCCATCGCCCTCTTCACGCACCCCGGTCAGCGGTACGGTCAGCGCCTGCGCCGCGCTGGCGGTGACGAACACCACCTGCGCCGTCATCTGCGGCATCAGCTCCGAGTCTTGGTTGCCCACGTCGAACAGCACGGTATAGGCCACGGCCTTGGTGGCGGGCGCGGGCGCCGCCGCCGTGGCGCTGGGCTGCGCCTGGCTGGCCGAGGGCGCGGGCAGCACCTGGCGCACCGTGCCGCTCCAGCGCCGGGGCCGGGTTTGGCCGGCGCTGCCCAGCGTGGTGAAATACACCGGCATGCCCTCGCGCACGCGGCGCACGTCGGCCTCGGAGACTTCGGTCCAGACCGTCATCGCCGACAGGTCGGCGATGCGCAGGATGTTCGGCGTCTGGTAGGTGGCGTTGAGCGTCTGGCCTTCGCGCGCCTCGACCGAGACCACGGTGCCGGCCATGGGCGCGTAGATGCGCGTATAGCCCAGGCGCGCCTCGTCGGCCTTGAGCGTGGCCTGGGTCTGGTCGATCTGCGCCTTGAGGTGGTCGATGCGCGCGGCGGCCATGGCCAGATTGGCCTCGGCGGTCTGCACGTCTTCCTCGCGCGTGGCGCCGTCGCGGCTCATCTGCCGCTGGCGCGCGAGCTGCTGCTCGGCCAGGCGGCGCTGCGCCAGCTGCTCGGCCAGCTGGGCGCGCAGCCCGGCCAGCGAGGCGCGGCCGGCATCCACCGTGGCCCGCTGCACGCTGGGGTCGATCTCGACCAGCAGGTCGCCCTTGGCCACCTGGGCACCGGGCTCCACCCGCAACCGCATGATCTGGCCCGACACCTGGGCGCCCACGTCCACATAGCGGCGCGGCTGCAGCGTGCCGATGGCGGTGACCGTGGCCTCGATGTCCGAGCGCGCCACCGCCTCGCTCTGGTAGGCCATGGCCGGGCGCTGCGCCCACCACAGGCCCGCGGCCGCCACGCCCAGCACGAGCACGGCCGTGGCCGCGATGCCCGTCCAACGCCTGCGCGCATGCGCCATGGGCATCATCGCGCCCCCCAGTGCTCAGCATGCGCCAGCGAAAGCAGGAAATTCATTGCATACCCCCCATAGATCGGAATTGGAGACTGCGCCGGCACATAGGTTCCGGCCTCAGGCGAACCAGGCGAGGCCTAGCGCCCCACCCGCGGCCGCCAGCACCGCCAGCCAGGCGATGCCGGCCGCCCATCGCGGCGCGGCGGCGATCAGGGCCGCCGCGCCCAGCGCGCCCGCCGAGAGCCAGCCCAGCCAGGCCACCGCGCCCACCGTGGCGCC
Organism: Comamonas sp. FG99; assembly: GCF_057808605.1. NCBI lineage: Bacteria > Pseudomonadati > Pseudomonadota > Betaproteobacteria > Burkholderiales > Comamonadaceae > Comamonas > Comamonas sp. FG99. The sequence goes on along the minus strand of NZ_JBMDII010000073.1, from coordinate 6,098 downwards.
CCAGGCCCAGGCACAGGGCATGGCGGCGGCCGCCAGCAGCAGCACGCCCGCGCAGCGCAGCAGGCGGCGGCGCGCCGGCGGCGCCTCGCGCACGCCCGTCAGCTGTTCGTGGTGGCGGTCCATCGCGAAGGCCAGCGCCGCAATGCCCGCAAAAGCCAGCGCCAGCGCCAGCATCGATGCCTGCAGCGGATTCATGCCTTGCCCTCCACCTCTGCCAGCTGCCGCGCGCCGCGCCGCTGCAGCCGCCCACTTTGCCGCTGTTTGGCGCAGCGCCGCGCCCACGCGGCGGCCAGCCCCGCCGCCAGGCAAAACAGCTCCACGCCGGCGCTTTCCCAGTCGCCGCGCAGCAGCTGCGCGATCAGTTGGTCGCCCACGCTCAGCCAATTGAGCAGCGGCAGCAGCAGGCACAGCCAGGCCAGCAGGCCCAGCTGGTCCCGCCACACCGCAGCGGGCGGGCGCAGCAGCGCATGCGCCAGGGCCAGCGCCCAGATGCCGAAGAAGGCCGCCAGCTCCCAGTCGTCCCGGTGCGCCAGGTCCACGGGCACCAGGCGGTTGGCCCACAGATAACCGATGCAGGCCAGGCCCAGCCCGGCGATGGCCGCAAGGTTCAGGCCTTCGATCAACCGGTACACGCGCGCGGTCGCTGCGCCGAACTCGCCCAGGTGGCGGTCGCGGCGCTTGACCATGAACAGGATGGCGCCGGTCGCCATCATCGCGCTGCCCGCCAGGCCGCACAGAAAGTACAGCCACTTCATTGCCAGCCCGCCGAACGGGACCATGTGCAGCCCGCCCATGACCGCCTGGGCCAGCGCGGCGCCGCCGCCGTCCGAGCCGCCGGGGCGGCGCAGCTGCAGCAGCTCGCCGGTGGCGGCCGAGAACATGGCCATGCCGGTGTTGGGGCTCAGGCGCCGCTGGGCGTCGGCATCGCTGTTCCAGCCGTAGACGCCGATGCGCGCCGCCGCGTCGCCCGGATGGTCCACGACCACCGCGCGCACCGGCTGGCCCATCAGCTCCTGGCCGCGCCGCGCAAAGCTCTCCAGCTCGGGCACCGCCATGGGCTTGCCGGCAGGCGCGGGCTTGCCGGACTCGCTCAGCTCGGCGAAGAAGGCCGCGCGCGCCGCCTGGCCGGTGCCATACTCGCTCCAGATGCCGGCCGGCATGAAGCTCAGCCCCGAGATCACGATGCCGGTATAGGCGATCATGAACTGGAACGGCAGCGTCAGCACCGCCACCGCGTTGTGCGCGTCGAGCCAGCTGCGCTGGCCCTTGCGCGCGCGGAAGGTGAAGAAGTCCTTGAAGATGCGCTTGTGCGTGACCACGCCGCTGACCAGGGCCACCAGCATGGCCAGCGCCGCGATGGCCACCACCCACAGCCCGGCCTGGCCCGCATGCAGCTCGTAATGGAAGTCCACGAAATGATGGCCGCCCAGCGTGGCGCGCGCCGCGCCGTGGCCATGGCCGCGCTGCAGCGGCTCGCCGGTGGCCGGGTCGAGTTCGGCCTGGGCATACTGGCGTTTTTCGTCGAACCAGTACACGCGCAGCTCGCCCGCGCCCTGGGGATCAGACGGCCAGATCTCCCACATCTGCGCGCCGCGGTGGTGCTGCTGCATGTAGGCCGCGCCCCAGGCCAGGCGCTGGCCCAGGCCCGCGCCGGCCGGCGCCGATGCTTGGGCGGCGGCCGCCTCCTCGGCATGGTGCTCGGGCGTCATCCAGTGCGTGATGGACTCCTGGAACACCGCCAGCGAGCCGGTCAGGAACACCGCGAACAACAGCCACGAGAACCACAGCCCGCACCAGGTATGCAGCCAGGCCTGGGCCTGGCGAAAGCCGCCCTGGCCCGCGCCGGATGCCTTGGCCTTGGCTTGCGTTTTTTCCTTGGCAGCCATGCTCAGCCTCCCCAGCGCGCCAGCAGTGCCGCCGCGCCCGCCAGCGCAGCCGCGGATAGCAGCAGGCCCAGCCAGACGCGGCCCGGCGAGAGCGGCGAAAACGCCCAGACCACCGCCAGCACATGCAGCGCGAAGCTCCATTGCATGCCCGCCAGCACCGCATCGGCGCGCGGGCCGGGCAAGGCGGCCGCCAAGAATACGGCCAGCGCGCTGGCCAGCAGGTAGCCACCGAGCACGGCGGCCAGCAGGCGGGAGAGAACGGACAGACCTGGACGGGCCGCAAAAGCACAGAACATGGACAGCAATCAGGGTTTCACAGTGGGGTGCGGGCCGCAGCGCGGCCCTTTCCTATACATGACAAACGAGAATCAAAAAAGGGCCACTTTCGTTTGCGCCGCGGCTGCGAAGCGGGCCCTTCGGGCAGGCTCAGAACTTGTAGGTCATGCTCACATTCACGCTGCGCGGCGCGCCCCAGGTATAGGTGCTGTACCAGCTGAAGACGGTGTAGTACTTCTTGTCCAGCACATTGTTGATGGCCAGCGAGGCCGAGAGCTGCTTGCTGAATTCGTAGCGCGCCATCAGATCCATGATCCAGTAGCCCTTGACCGTATGCCTTGCCGACTCGCCGGACGGCAGGGAGACATTGCCCCAGGTCTTGTCCTGCCAGCGCATGCCGCCGCCCAGCGTCAGCCCGGCCAGGCTGCCGCCGAGCTTGTGGCTGGTATACAGGCTGAACTGGCTGGCCGGCGTGAGCGTTGCCACGCGCTCGCCCTGCTGGTGCGAGGTGCTGTGCGAATAGCCGGCCTGCAACTGCCAGTTCGGCGTAACCTGCCCGGACACCTCCAGCTCGTAACCCTTGGTCTTGACGCCCTTGACCGCCCGGTAGGCGGTACCGCCGTTCGGGGTCATGCCGCCGGTCTCGATGCCGAAATTGTCCTGCTCCAGCTGGAACAGCGCGGCCGACGCATTCAGGCGCCCGCTCAGGAAGCTGGCCTTCATGCCCAGCTCGTAGTTCTTGCCCTGCAGCGGATCGAGCCTGCGGCCCTGCTCGTCCTGCAGGGCCTGGGGCGTGAAGATGCCGGTGTAGCTGGTGTAGGCGGAATAGGTGTCGTTCAGGTCCACCACCGTGCCCAGGTAGGGCACGAACACGCCGGACTCGTGCTGCTCGGCCACGCGGTTGCGGTAGCTGGACCAGCGCCCGCCGGTGATGAGCTTCCAGTCGTCGCGCAGATTCCAGCGCGCGGCGGCGTACAGCCCGCGCTCGCGCGTGGTCTCGTCATCGGTGTAGTCGGGCGTGGCGCCCCAGGCGGGCGCCGGCACCTTGCCCTGCCACTGGTAGTAGTCCCGCACGTCGAGGTCGTAGCCCGAGGTTTTCCACCAGCCGCTGTTCTTCCAGCGCCGCTTGGCGATGCTGCCGCCCAGCACCAGTTCGTGCTCGCGCCCGGCCAGGCTGAATGGCCCGCTCATGTAGACATCGCCCGCATTGCTGGTGGTGCGGCCGATATATTGGCCCGCCCACATCGACACGCCCGAGCCGTTCGCCGGATTGGGAAAGCCGCCGGCCGCGGCGCCCAGGTTGGCGTCGTAGCCATTGACCTGGTGGTTGAACTGCGCCTTGGCCACCCAGCCATTGTCCAAGGCATGCTCCAGCGTGGCGAAGCCGGTGCGCGTGTACTGGTCCCAGTGGCTCCAGTTCGCGCCGTTGTTGAAGGAGCGCGGCATGGCATTGAACTCGCCCAGCGAATTGAGCAGCGGAATGCCGCCCCAGGTGGAGGCACGCGGCTTGTTGCGCTGCGAATCCGCCCCCACGGTCAGCAGGGTGCGCGGCGTGAGATCGGCCTCGACGATGCCGTAGAGCACATCCGTCTTGCGCCCGTAGCGATCGAGCTGGGTATGCCTGTCGCTATAGGCGGCCACGCCGCGCGCGCGCACGCTGCCGCTGGCGTTGAGCGCGCTGCTCAGGTCGATCTCGGTGCGGTAGCTGTCCCAGCTGCCCGCGCCGACGCTCACGTGGCCCTGGAATTCGCGCGTGGGCTTCTTGCGGATCAGGTTGATGGTCGCGCCCGGCGTGCCGGCGCCCGTCAGCAGGCCGGTGGCGCCCTTGAGCACCTCGACCCGGTCATAGATCACCATGTCCGAGAGCGTGTTGCCGGCCGAATAGGACGAGTCGCGCATCATCGGGATGCCGTCGTACTGGAAGTTCTGGATCGCGAAGCCGCGCGACCAGTACTCGGTGCGCTCGCTGTCGTAGGTCACGATGCTCACGCCCGGCGTGTGCTCCATCACCTGGTCGATCGAGGTGAGCTGGAAGTCATCCATCTTCTGGCGCGTGATCACGCTCACCGACTGCGGCGTCTCGTGCGGCGTCAGCACCAGCCGCGTGGCGGTGGCAATGCTGCCCGGCGTGTACGAGCCCGAGCCTTCGGTCACCTCGCCCAGCTGGTTGGCCACCACCTTCACCTCGCCCAGCGTGACCGAGTCGGCCGCCTCGGGCCGGATGGTGAGCATGCCCTGCTCGATGCGCCCCTGCAGGCCGCTGCCCTGCAGCAAGGCCTGCAGCGCCTGCTGCACATCGCGGCTGCCCTGCAGGGCAGGCGCCTGGCGGCCCCGCACCAGGGCGGGGTCGAGCGCCAGCTGCAGCCCGGCCTGGCGCGCGAACTCGCCCAGGGCACTGGCCAGCGGCTGCGCGGCAATGTCAAAGCGCAGCGCCTGCGCCGGCACTGGCACTTGCGCCATGGCGGCATGCAGCGGCAGGGCCAGGCCCGCGCACAGCGCGGCATGCGCCAGCGGGGTACGGCGAAAACGAGAGAAAAGCGTAGCCATGAAAGACGTCCTCGAATCAGTGTTGGGGAGCAAATCCACAGGGATCACTGACTGGACGCTTGGGCGCATGAATTCCTGAAAAAAAACTGCCCGCCGCGCATCTCACCGGGCCAGCGCCACCAGCAGCCCGCCATCGGACTGGCGCCGCACCTGCACCGGCAGCGCCCGGGGCAGCGCCATGACCCAGGCCTGGGCCTGGGCGATGCGCACGCGCCCGCTCAGCGGCAGGCTGGCCGCCTCGGGCGTGGCGGCCAGCGTGAAGGGCGCATAGCGCGCCAGCCGCTGCAGCGCCTCGCCCAGCGTGCTCTCGGCAAACGCCAGCTCGCCGTGGCGCCATGCGGCCGCATCGCGCGCTGCGGCCTGGGTGCGCACCGCGTCCGCGCCTTCAAGCCGCAGGCCCTGGCCCGCCCCCAGCTCGTAGGCCCGGCCGCCGGCTGCCTCGGACTCGACGCGCACGCGCCCCGACTCCACCTGCACCGTAACGCGCTCGTGGCCGCCGCTGGCGGCGCTGCGCTCCACGCCGAAGCGCGTGCCCAGCACCGTCACGCGCACGCCACCCGCCTGCACGATGAAAGGGCGCTCGGGGTTGCGCGCCACTTCGAAGAAGGCCGCGCCCTGCGCCAGCGCCACCACGCGCCGTGCCGCGAAATAGCGCACCTCGGCACGGCTCAGCGCATCGAGCAGCAGGCTCGAGCCGTCGGGTAGCTGCTGGCTGAGCTGCTGGCCGCGCGCACTGGCCCAGGCCGCCTGCCACTGCACATGGGTATCGCGGTAGTGGCGCCATTGCTGCCAGCCCAGGCTGCCGCCCAGGCCCATGCCCGCCACGCCCAGCAGCGCGCCCAGGCTGCGGCGCCGCCCTGGGCGGCGGGCAGCGCTCTTGGCGCTTTCAGCAGCGCTGCCCGCATGGCTGCCGCGCCAGCGGTGCAGCGCATCCTCGATGCAGGCATGGGCCTGGATCAGGTCGCGCTCCACCGTGTTGAGCGACACGCCCAGCCGCGCCGCGATCTCGGGCTGCCTTTCGCCGTGCACCCGGTGCGCGACAAAGGCCGCGCGGCTGCGCTCGGGCAGGCCGGCCAGGGTGTTCTCCAGCATGGCCAGCGCCTGCCGGTACATCACCGCATCGGCCACGTCGGGCGCATGGCTGGGCGCCAGCTGCTCGCGCACCGCCGCCGTATCGAGATAGCGCAAGTGGCGCTGCTGGCGGCGCTGCGCATCCAGCGCCAGGTGCTGGGCCATCACCGCCAGATAGGCCGTGGCGTCGCGCGGCGCCTCGTCACCGGCCGCACCGCCGGGCGCGCTGCGCGCATGCTCGGCCAGCCGCAGCCAGGTGTCATGAACCAGGTCGCCCGCCTCCTCGCGACTGCCGGTGGGGGGGGGGGGGGGGGGGGG
>NZ_JBMDII010000072.1:0-10808 GCF_057808605.1 Comamonas sp. FG99 | reverse complement strand
CTGGCCGAGCTGTTCGGCCATGTGAGCCAGGGCCGCATCCGCATCGACATCCAGAAGCGCTATGCGCTGCAGGATGCGGTGCAGGCGCATCGCGACCTGGAAGCGCGCAAGACCATAGGCTCATCGATCTTCGTGATCTGAACCAGAAAAAAAGCAGGAGACAGGAATGCGAACCCAACCATTGACCTGCGCGATAGGTGCGCAGCTGCATGGCGCGAGCCTGGCCGACGCGGCCCGCGACGATGGCCTGTTTGCCGAGATCAAGGCGGCGCTGCTGCGGCACAAGGTGCTGTTCCTGCGCGGGCAGGACATCAGCCGCGCCGACCATGTGGCCTTCGCCCGGCGCTTTGGAGAGCTGGAAGACCATCCGGTGGTTGGCAGCGATCCCGAGCACCCCGGCCTGGTGCGCATCTACAAATCACCCGATGCGCCCAATGACCGCTACGAAAACGGCTGGCACTCCGACGCTACCTGGCGCGAGGTGCCGCAGATGGGGGCGGTGCTGCGCTGCGTGGAATGCCCGCCGGTGGGCGGCGACACCATGTGGGCCAACATGGTGCTGGCTTATGAGAAGCTGCCGCAGCCCATCAAGGACCTGATCGCCCCGCTGCGCGCGCGCCACAGCATCGAGGCCACCTTTGGTGCGGCCCTGCCCATCGAAAGGCGGCTGGCGCTGAAGGCGCAGTTTCCCGATGCCGAACATCCGGTGGTGCGCACGCACCCCGACACGGGCGAGAAGGTGCTGTTCGTGTGTGGCTTTACCACGCACTTCACCAACTACCACACAGCCGCCAATGTGCGCGTCGGGCAGGACTTCACGCAGGGCGGATCGGCGCTGCTGCAGTACCTGATCAACCAGGCCGCCATCCCCGAATACCAGGTGCGCTGGCACTGGCAACCGGGCGACGTGGCCATCTGGGACAACCGCGCCACGCAGCACTACGCCGTGATGGACTACCCACCCTGCCACCGCAAGATGGAGCGCGCGGGAATCATCGGCACGCCCACGTTCTGACCTTTTCAATTCCTCTGTGGAGACACACCATGAATTTCCTCGACGGCCACCTGTTCCCTGAAAACCAGCAACCGCTCATCATCACCGCCGCGCCGTATGCGCCTTCATGGGTGCCTGCGGACTTTCCTGGCGAGATCGCGGTGACGATGGAAGACCAGATCCAGCGCGCGGTGGATTGCTACAACGCCGGCGCCACGGTGCTGCACCTGCATGTGCGCGAGCTGGATGGCCGTGGCTCCAAGCGCCTGTCCAAGTTCAACGAACTGATCGCCGGCGTGCGCGAGCGGGTGCCCGAGATGATCATCCAGGTGGGGGGCTCGATCAGCTTCGCCCCGGAAACCGATGGTGCCGCGGCCAAGTGGCTCTCGGACGACACCCGGCACATGCTGGCCGAGCTCGATCCCAAACCCGACCAGGTGACGGTGACCATCAACACCTCGCAGATGAACGTGATGGAGCAGTTCGACCTGCATGACATCCGCGGCACGTCGATGGAAGACCCCGCCACCTTCAACGCCTACAAGGAAATGACCGTGCCCGCCCAGCCCGGCTGGGCCGAGGAGCACATCCGGCGCCTGACGGCTGCCGGCATCCAGAGTGCCTTCCAGTGCTACAACCTCAACAGCTTCGAATCGGTGGAGCGATTGATGCGCCGTGGCATCTACAAGGGCCCGCTGGTGATGAACTGGGTGGCCATCGGCGGTGGCATGGATGTGCCCAACGTGTACAGCCTGGCCAACTTCATGCGCGCCGTGCCTGACGGCGCGGTGGTGACGGTGGAAAGCTCGGTGCTCAACGTGCTGCCGGTGAACATGATGGGCATCGCGATGGGCCTGCATGTGCGCACCGGCACCGAAGACAACCTGTGGAATCAGGATCGTTCGGCCAAGATCGGCACCGCCAAACAGGTCGAGCAGCTGGTGCGCATCTCGCGCGAATTCGGCCGGCCCATCGCCACCGCGAAGCAGGCGCGCCAGATCAGCAAGATCGGCGTGTTCTACGGTACCGCCGAAGAGTCGCTGGCGGCCAACGGCTTTGCGCCCAATGCGCCTGGCCGCCAGCAGGGCTTTCTGCGCAAGGCTGCCTGAGCCGCGGCGACCCAGCTCTTGCAATAGATACAAGCGCAAAGCGCTGTCAAGAATCAATGGAGACAAGCATGCATGCCATTCCCGAGAGCGCCGGTAGCGCCAAGGACGGCTACCTGTACGGCCCCAGGCCGGCCTGGTTCGCCTTTGCGATGACGCTGCTGCTGATGCTGTTCGACTATGTGGACCGGCAGGTCATCGTTTCGCTGTTCCCGCACATCAAGGCCGAGTGGCAGCTGTCGGACAAGCAACTGGGCCTGCTGGTGTCCATCGTGTCGGTCACCGTGGCTGCGGGATCGATCCCGATTGCACTGCTCGCCGACCGTACCAGCCGTGTCCGGAGCATTGTTGTCATGGCCTTCGGCTGGAGCCTGGCCTGTGTTTCCTGCATGTTCACGCGCAACTATGGCCAATTGCTGGCGGCGCGCGCGGTGGTCGGGGTGGGCGAGGCCGCCTATGGTTCGGTGGGGGCGGCCTTGCTGGCCAGCCATTTTCCGCGCCGCATGCGGGGCGCTCTGATGGCCTGCTTTTTCGCCACCGGCTCGATCGGTTCGGTGCTGGGAGTGGTACTGGGCGGCATCATCGCCACGCACTGGGGCTGGAAGACGGCCTTCGGCGTGGTGGGCCTGCCGGGCCTGGTGCTGGCGCTGCTGTACTACAAGGTGCGCGACTATGAAACCGTCAGGCTCACGGCCGGCCACCAGCAGGCCATGCAGTCGGCCAGCGGCGTGGCGCGCTCGGTGGCTGGCGCGCTGGTGCGCACGCCCACCGTGTTGTGGACCTGCGTAGGAGCGGCGCTGCAGGTTGCGGTGCTGGCCACGGTGTGGGCCTGGCTGCCCAGCTTTTTGAACCGTTTTCACCACCTGCCGGTGGACCAGGCCGCGCTCAAGGCCGCGCTGGTGGTCTTGAGCGGCGCCGTGGGCTCGGTGGTCTGGGGCGCCCTGGTGGACCGCGCGGGCCGACGCCGGCCGCGCAACAAGCTCTACACGATGGCGGCGCTGTGCCTGGTGTCGCTGGTCCTGCTCGCCCTGGCCTTCGGTGCTGGCGTGTGGTGGCCCATGCCCTCGCAGGGAGCGCAGATCGCGCTCATCATGCTGGGCGGCTTCATGGCTGCCTGCACCGTGGGGCCGGTGACCGCCATCGTTCTGGATGTGGTGCACCCTGGGGTGCGGGCCACGGGCGGCGCAGTGCTGACCCTGTTCCAGAACCTGTTCGGGCTGGCGGCCGGCCCTTTCATCGCGGGGGCGCTGTCGGATGCGCTTGGCCTGCAGTGGGCCATGGCGGTCATGCCAGGTTTTTCGGCGCTGGCTGCACTGGCTTTCATCCGGGCATCCCGCAGCTACGAATCGGACCTGGGCCGCGTGCAGGCGGCAGCCACCATGGCAACGGCCGCCGAGATGCGGATGCAAGCGGCATGACCGTGGCGCCGCTTCCTGGGCGGCCTAGTCTTGCTCAATACCGCGGCACCTGCGGATCGCGCTCCAGGCTCCACAGGTCGATGCCGCCGCTGATGTTGGCCACGTTGGCAAAACCCTGCTGCTCCAGGAAGCGCGCCACCTGCATGCTGCGCATGCCGTGGTGGCACAGGCAGGCCACGGGGCGGTTGTCGTCCCACTGCAGGGCCGCCTGCGGGATCTGCGACATGGGCACCTGCAGCAGCTCGAAGCCGTCGGCGCGCACGGCGGCGGTCTGCACCTCCCAGGGCTCGCGCACGTCGAGCACGGCAGGCAGGGTGCCGGTGGGCTGGCGGGCCAGCCAGTCGCTCAGCTCGGAAGGGCGGATCTGATCCATGGTTCAGAACTTGAAGCGCGATGCCTCGGGGAAGCCCTTGAGGCGGGCCACCAGCGTATCCCAGGGCATCTTCTTGTCGAACTGGTTGCTGCGGCGCGTGAAGAAGGTGGTGCGCATCACCGGCTCCGAGCCCACGAAGGCCACCAGGCGGCCGCCGTCGTTGAGCTTGTTCAGCAGCGCCTGCGGCACCTCGTAGACCGAGCCGCTGAGCACGATCACATCGAAGCTGCCGCCGATGGCGGAAATGTTGGAGCCATCCTCCAGCTTCACGTCCACATTGCGGATGCCGGCGCGGTGCAGGTTGGCGCGGGCCAGCTCGACCAGGGCCGGCTCGATCTCCAGCGTGGTGACCTGCTTGGCCAGGCTGGCCATCAGCGCCGCCATGTAGCCGGAGCCGGTGCCGATCTCCAGCACCGTGTCGCCGCTCTTGAGCGCCAGGTCCTGCAGGATGCGGGCTTCCACGCGGGGCGGCATCATGCAGTGGCCCTGGGCGATGGCGGCCTCGCCATCGTCGCCCAGCAGCGGCAGCTGCACGTCCATGAAGGCCATGTCCTGCAGGCCCTCGGGCACGAATTCCTCGCGGCGCAGCGTGCCGATCAGCTCCAGCACCTGGTTGTCGCTCACGTCCCAGGGCCGCACCTGCTGCTCCACCATGTTGAAGCGCGCCGCCTGGTACGGGTCATTCGCATTCACGGGCATGTTGAGGGGCAAGGTCATCGGGGGGCTCCAAAGGCTAAAGTCAAGGCTTGAGACAAACCGGGGATTTTAGGCCCTTCCGAAGCCGCTGTGCGAAGCTGCGGCATTGGGGCGCAAAATGGGGCCTGATCTCCAGACGAGGAAGCCTTATGCCAAGCCAGCCAAACCAGCCCGACCAACTTGAGCGCATCTATCTTGCCTGTGGGTGCTTCTGGTGCACCGAGGCCGTGTATGCGCGGCTGCGCGGCGTGCAGCAGGTCACCAGCGGCTATTGCAATGGCCATGTGGACCAGCCCAGCTACGAGCAGGTGTGCGCGGGCGATACCGGCCTGGCCGAATGCGTGGAGCTGGTGTTCGACCCGCGGGCGATCACGCTGGAGCAGGTATTGCAGGTGTTTTTCGCCACGCACGACCCCACCACGCCCAACCGCCAGGGCAACGATGTGGGCACGCAGTACCGTAGCGGCATCTACACCACCAGTGCGCAGCAGCTGGCCGAGGTGCAGCGCTTCGTGCAGGCGCTGGCGGCGTCTGGCCAGTTTCGCGCGCCCATCGTGACCGAGGTGGAGCCGCTGACGCGCTTTTGGCCGGCAGAGGACTACCACCAGCAGTTCTTTGCGCTCAATCCGCGCCAGCCATACTGCAGCTTCGTGGTAGGCCCCAAGGTGCAGAAGTTCGAGCAGACGTTCGCGGCGCTCCTGAAATAGCTGCCCCGCCTATTTCCTGGGGCCAATCAGCCCGGTCGACAGCATGGTGCCGCAGATGATGAGCGCGCCGCAGCCCAGCATCCACAGCGTGATGGGCTCGCCCAGGAACCAGTTGCCATAGAGCAGCGCGAACACCGGCGCCACGAAGGTCACCGCCAGGGCCCGGCTGGGCCCGGCGCGCTGGATGATGCGAAAGAACAGCAGGTAGGCGATGCTGGTGCACAGCAGCGCCAGCGCCGCCACCGCCAGCCAGGCCTGCAGGCCGGGTGTCTGCGCCGGCCACAGCCAGGCCATCGGCAGCGCCAGGCCCAGCGCGGCGCCCACCAGGTTGCCGGTGGTGATCGAGAGCACTGGCAGGCCGGTGAGGAATTTCTTGGCAAAGCTGGCCGCTACCGCATAGCTGAGCGAGGCGCAGATGCAGGCCGCGATGGCGCCGTAGCCGCCGCCCGGCACGGGCAGCGCCGCTCCGGGCCTATCGTGCAGCGCGAGCAGGGCCACGCCGGCAAAGCCCACGGCCAGCCCCAGCCAGCGCAGCCCGGTGATGCGGTCGCCCAGCCAGATCCAGGCCACCAGCGCGCCCAGCAGCGGTGTGCTCGCATTCAGGATCGAGGCCATGCCGGTGGCAATGTGCAGCACCGCCCATGAGAACAGCGCGAACGGGATCGCGGAGTTGACGATGCCGTTGAACAGCAGCGCTGGCCAATGCTGGCGCAGCACCGGCCATTCGCCGCGCTGCAGCAGCAGCGGCAGCAGGAACAGGGCCGCGAAGCTCACCCGCAGGCCGGCGGTGGGCACCGGGCCGAAGGCCGGTGCGCTCAGGCGCATGAAGAGAAACGATGCGCCCCACAGCGCCGCCAGCAAGACGAACTCGGGCACCCAGCTGGCGCCGGCCGCGGCCGTGGCCAGAGGGGGCAGGGCTGCGGCGCTGGCGGCGGATGGGGGCGTGTCGGTGGACGGCATGGGGCAAAAGGGGGATTGGGCGGGCAGGGGGTGCGCCATCATGCGCCAACTGCCCGCCGGCATTGGTGACATTCTTGCGGGGGATTGATGCGCGGATGGAATTGCTATGCCAAGCATAGCTGCAGGCAGTTGGCGGTCGGAGCCTGCGGCGCGGTTCCATGCGAGCCGGCGGATTGGCAGGGCCGCCGCGCCTAGACATTCACCGGGTGCCTACAATAGCGTCTTCGTTCATCCAGGAAAGTATTGCCGTGCCCATCTCCCCCGCCATTTTCAAGGCCTACGACATCCGCGGCATTGTGCCGAGCACGCTGAATGCTGCGGTTGCCCTCAAGCTGGGGCGGGCATTCGGCCAGCAGGCGCTGGCGGCAGGGGAGAAGGCCGTGGCCGTGGGGCGCGACGGCCGGCTGTCGGGTGCGGAGCTGGGCCAGGCGCTGATGCAGGGGCTGGTGGAGTCGGGGCTCGAAGTCATTGACATCGGCCAGGTGACCACGCCCATGCTGTATTTCGCGGCCAGCACGCTGTGCAGCTCGGGCATCCAGATCACTGGCAGCCACAACCCCAAGGACTACAACGGCTTCAAGATGGTGATGGCGGGCCGCGCCATCTATGGCGACGAGATCCAGCAGCTGCGCCAGATCATGGAGCGCGAGAACTGGCGCATGCAGGGCGGCGGCAAGCTGCGCCAGGCCGACGTGAGCCAGGCCTACCAGGAGCGCATCGTCTCCGACGTGAAGCTGGCGCGGCCGATGAAGATCGTGGTCGACAGCGGCAACGGCATTGCCGGCGCCACCGCGCCCGCCATCTTCCGCGCGCTGGGCTGCGAGGTGACCGAGCTGTACTCCGAGGTGGACGGCAACTTCCCCAACCACCATCCCGACCCGAGCAAGCCCGAGAACCTGCGCGACCTGATCGAAGCGCTCAAGTCTTGCGACGCCGAGCTGGGCCTGGCCTTCGATGGCGATGGCGACCGGCTGGGCATCGTCACCAAGGAAGGCAACAACATCTTTCCCGACCGCCAGATGATGCTGTTCGCGCAGGACGTGCTCGCGCGCGTGCCGGGCGGCGAGGTCGTCTTCGATGTCAAGTGCTCGCAGCGCCTGGCGCCGGCCATTGAGGCCGCGGGCGGCAAGCCGGTGATGTTCAAGACCGGCCATTCGCTGATCAAGGCCCGCATGCGCGAGAGCGGCGCGCCGCTGGGCGGCGAGATGAGCGGGCATATCTTCTTCAAGGAGCGCTGGTACGGCTTCGATGACGGCACCTACGCCGGCTGCCGCCTGCTGGAGATCCTGAGCCGCGCACACAACCCGAGCGCGGTGCTCAACGCACTGCCCAGCAGCTACAGCACGCCCGAGCTGAACGTGGCCTGCGCCGAGGGCGAGCCCCACCGGCTGACGGCCGAGCTGCAGGCGCTGGCGCCGCAGGCGTTTGCGGCGCCGGCGGTCATCAACACCATCGACGGCCTGCGCGTGGACTGGCCCGACGGCTTCGGCCTGATCCGCGCCAGCAACACCACGCCGGTGCTGGTGCTGCGCTTCGAGGGCCACAACCAGTCGGCGCTGCACCGCATCGAAGGCGAGATGAAGGCGCTGCTGCTGAAGGTCAAGCCCGACGCCGTCGTCGGCGACGCCGCCCACTGACCCCGCGATGCCGCTCGCGCTGTCCGTCTATTCCGCGCTGATGCGGCTGGCCCGGCCGTTGCTGCGCCGCAAGCTCGCGCGCCGCGCGCTGCGCGAGCCCGCCTATGGCCAGGATGTGGCGCAGCGCTTTGGCGATTACCGCGATCTGCCGCTGTACCAGCCGCAGCCCGGCGTGCCGCTGGTGTGGGTGCATGCGGTCTCGCTGGGCGAGACGCGCGCCGCCGCCATCCTGGTGCGCGAGCTGCGCGAGCGCATTCCGGCGCTGCGCCTGCTGCTCACCCACGGCACGGCCACCGGGCGCGAAGAGGGGCGCAAGCTGCTGCTGCCCGGCGATATCCAGGTCTGGCAGCCCTGGGACGATGCGGCCGCGGTGCGCAGTTTTCTGCAGCGCTTTCGCCCGGCGATCGGCATCCTGATGGAAACCGAGATGTGGCCGGGCCTGGTGGCCGGCTGCAAGGCCCAGGGCGTTGCGCTGATGCTGGTGAATGCCCGGCTCAATGCCAAGTCGCACCGCGGTGCCCGGCAGCTGGGCTGGCTGTCGCGCCCGGCCTATGGCGCGCTGTCGGCCGTGCTGGCGCAGACCGAGCTCGATGCGGCGCGGCTGCGCGATCTGGGCGCGCCGGTGCGGGCGGTGCTGGGCAACCTCAAGTTCGACGTGCAGGTCGACGAGCGGCTGCTGGCGCGCGGCCGGGCCTGGCGCGACAGCCAGGCAAGGCCGGTGCTGCTGCTGGCCAGCTCGCGCGAAGGCGAGGAGGCCCTGTGGCTCGATGCGTTCAAGCAGCAGGCCGCTGCGGTGCAATGGCTGATCGTTCCCCGGCACCCGCAGCGCTTCGACGCGGTGCGGGCGCTGCTGGCCGGTGCCGGCCTGTCGGTCTCGCGCCGCAGCCAGTGGGATGAAGCTCCCGAGGCGGCCGACGTGTGGCTGGGCGACAGCATGGGCGAGATGCACCTGTACTACGGCATGGCCCATGTGGCGCTGCTGGGCGGCAGCTTCGCGCCGCTGGGCGGGCAGAACCTGATCGAGGCGGCCGCTTGCGGCTGCCCGGTGGTCATGGGGCCGCACACCTTCAATTTCGCCCAGGCGGCCGAGGCCAGCATCGAGGCCGGTGCCGCGCTGCGCGCCGCCGACATCGGCGATGCCGTGGCACAGGCGCTGCAGCTGGCCGGCGATGCGCTGCGCCAGCAGGCCATGGCGCGGGCGGCCACGGTGTTCGCCGAGTCACACCGCGGCGCGGCCAGCGCCACCGCGCAGCTGGTGGCGGCCGAGCTGCGCAAGGCCGGGGAAGATGCCAGGGATGGGGCCGGCGGCAGCGCCGGCCCTCTCACGCACTGAGGGCGCGCGCCCGCGTCAGCCAGCCGGCGGCAAAGGTCGCCGCCAGCGTGGGCAGGGCCGAGCCCGCCTGCGGCGCCAGCTGGGCCAGCAGGTGGTACAGCGCAATGCCCGCCAGCCAGATGGCCACTGGCGCCACGTGCACCGCGCGGGCCGCCCGCAGCAATTGGGCGATGGGGGCGCCAAAGGCCAGGCGGCCCAGGATCACGCCGAACAGCGGCACGAAGACCGAGCTGAGCAGCAGCAGGAAAGGCTCCAGGCTGTGCATGGGCAGCACCAGCGCCAGCAGGGTGCACAGCCCGGCCATGCCCAGGCCCCAGGCACGCAAACCGAGGCGCGGCGCCATGCTGTGCGCCGACACCGCGCCCGAATACACGTCGCCATAGGCGTTGTCCACCTCGTCGAGCAGGATCAGCGACATCGCGATCAGCCCGCCCTGGGCCAGCAGCAGCGCGGTCACCAGGTCGCTGCTGGGCAGCACCAGCGCCACCAGCACCCCCAACGCATAGCACCAGGCGTTCGCGATGCCGAAACCCAGCCAGGTACCCGCCAGCGCGCTGCGGCCACTCTTGCCATGGCGCGCATAGTCGGCCACCAGCGGCAGCCACGAAATCGGCATCGCGATCACCAGGTCCAGCGCCGGCAGCACACCCATGCCGCCCTGGGCGGAGCGGCCGAACAGCGCCTGCCAGCCCTGGGCCTGCGCCATGCCGGCGAACTGCCAGCTCAGCCACAGCAGCGACAGCACCACCAGCGGCAGCGCGATGCGCGAGATCAGCTGGCGCACCAGCTTCACCATCGAGCCGGTGATCAGCGCGATCAGCAGCCCGCCCCACAGCAGCGTGGCCAGATAGGGCCAGTAGCCGGCCTGCATGGCGCCGGCCTGGCGCGCGATCGCCACGGTGGCGTCGCGCATCACCACCAGCTCGAATGCGCCCCAGCCCAGCAGCTGCACGATGTTGAGCAGCACCGGCAGCTTGGCGAAGTGGCGGCCGTAGACCGCATGCATCAGCCCCGCGCTGGCCAGGCCGCTGTCGCAGCCCAGCTTGCCCACCCAGGCCAGCAGGCCCGCGCCCAGCACCGAGCCGCCGGCGATGGCCCACAGCGCCTGGCCGGGAGACAGCGCGGGCACCAGGTAGGCGCCTACCTGCATCACCAGCAGGCCCACGCCCAGGCTGAACCACAGCGAGGCGAGGTTCATGCCGCTGAAGGCGCGGGCGCGGGCATCGACCGGGGTCAGCGCCTCGTTGGCGTAGGGCGGGGATGAGATGGACATGGACGGCTCCGTGGCTGTGCGCGGGGCCGGCGACCGGCCACCGCCGGGGCCGTCGGTGGCAGCATGGTCTGCAGCTTCCCTGCGCGAGGATGATCTCAACAGGTTCAAAGGGTGTGATCTCAGCCCGGAAACACCGGACACCCCTAGCGAATGGCCGCGATTTTGCCACGGCCGGGCAAAGAATGCGCGCCTCTGGGCTAATGTCGTTCACTTAAGCCAGTGAACTGCATGAGTCCCTCAGGAGCCCCCGCGTAGAGGGCAAGCATGGAGCCTTGTTTTGAGGCCAGAGGCCGGGTCTCGCCCCGGCGGGC
>NZ_JBMDII010000071.1:0-11470 GCF_057808605.1 Comamonas sp. FG99 | reverse complement strand
GTGGCGCCCGCCGCGCCGCGCCTGGCGCGCTTCCTGGAGCCCGAGGTGCGCCAGGGACTGGTCAGCGTCAGCGACGAGGCCGAGCGCAGCACCGTGCGCCTGCGCGGCGATGCGATCTTCGGCTCGGGCAGCGCCGATCCGCTGCCCGCCGCCGCGCCGGTGCTCGCGCGCATCGGGCAGGCGTTGGCCGCCACGCCCGGCGAGGTGCTCATCACCGGCCATTCCGACAGCCAGCCGATCCGCTCGCTGCGCTACCCATCCAACTGGCACCTGTCGGCGGCGCGCGCCGAGGCGGTCAAGGCCATGCTCGCCCCGCTGGTGGCGCCGGCGCGCATGCGCACCGAGGGCAAGGCCGATTCCGAGCCCGTCGCCGCCAACGACACCCCGGCCAACCGCGCGCGCAACCGCCGCGTCGACATCGTGCTGCTCGCGCCGCCGCAGGCCGCACCCGCGCGGGAGGCAGCGCGATGAAAAAGCTCTTCAGGCTGCTGCTGCACCCGCTGCTGCTGGCTTGCATCGCGCTGCTGGTGCTGGCGCTGCTCATCTGGTGGGTCGGGCCGCTGCTGCGCATCGGCGAGCATGCGCCGCTGCAGTCCGAAGGGGCCCGGGCGGCGGCCATCGCGGCGCTTGCCGCCATCGCGCTGCTGCGCTGGGCCTGGCGCCGCTGGAAGGCGCGGCGCGCCGGCCGGCACCTGGCCGAGGGACTGGCGCCGGCGGCCCGCCCCGCCGCGCCGGCGGCCGACGGCAACCCCGAGCAGCAGGTGCTGGACGAGCGCTTTGCCGCGGCCATCGCCACGCTGCGCCAGATGCGGGTGAGCAGCGCCGGGCGCCGGCCGGGCTGGCGCGACTGGCTCTCGCTGTCCAGCGGCAACTACCTGTACGAGCTGCCCTGGTATGTGTTCATCGGCCCACCCGGCTCGGGCAAGACCACCGCGCTGGTGAACTCGGGCCTGAGCTTTCCGCTGGCGGAGAAGTTCGGCCCCGGCGCGATCCGCGGCGTGGGCGGCACGCGCAACTGCGACTGGTGGTTCGCCAGCGAGGCGGTGCTGATCGACACCGCAGGCCGCTACACCACCCAGGACAGCCATGCGGGCGACGACAAGCGCGCCTGGGAAGGCTTTCTCGCCCTGCTCAAGAAGGCGCGGCCGCGCCGCCCGCTCAACGGCGTCTTCCTCACGGTGAGCGTGGCCGACCTGCTCGGCCAGGGCCTGGAGCAGCGCAGCGCGCTCGCCGCCGCCATCCGCGCGCGCCTGCTGGAGCTGGACGAGCGGCTGGGAGCCCGGTTGCCGGTCTACGTGCTGGTGTCCAAGAGCGATCTGCTGTACGGCTTTTCCGAGTATTTCTCCGACCTGGGCAAGGAGCAGCGGGCACAGGTGTTCGGCTTCACGCTGGCGCCCGAGGAAAGCGCGCGCCTGGTGGAGCAGGGCGTGGGCGGGCCCTTCCAGCGCGAGTTCCAGCTGCTGCACCAGCGCCTGAACCAGGGCCTGGTGGCCCGCATGCAGCAGGAGCGCGATGGCCAGCGCCGCGCCGCGCTCTTCGGTTTTCCCGCGCAGTTCGCGTCCATCGGCCCGCTGCTGCAGGAGTTTCTCGAGCAGGTGTTCACCGGCTCGCGCTTCGCGCAGCCGCCCTGGGTGCGCGGCGTGTATTTCACCAGCGGCACGCAGGAGGGCAGCCCGATCGACCGGGTCATGGGGTCGCTGGCGCGCAGCTTCGGCCTGGGCAGCGCGGCGCTGGCGCCGCAGCAGTCCGGCGGGCGCAGCTATTTCCTCCAGGCCCTGCTCAAGGACGTGGTGTTCGGCGAGCAGCAGCTCGCCGGCTCGGATGCGCGCACCGAGCGGCGCCTGCATGCGCTGCGGCTCGCCGGCCTGGGCGCCATGCTGCTGTTCACGCTGGCGCTGCTGTCGGCCTGGGCCTATGGCGCGTGGCAGAACCTCGGCTACGTAGCCTCGGTGCAGGCCAAGGCGGCGCAGCTCGGGCCGCCATTGGCGGCATTGCCGGCCCACGGCGCCGACCCGCTGCGCCTCGCGCCCGTGCTGCAGGCGGTGCGCGACGCGTGGAAGACGCCGCGCAACCGCGACGGCGACGCGCCGCTGTCGATGACCCTGGGCCTGTACCAGGGCGACAAGCTCGATGCCGCCGCCCGCCAGGCGCACCAGCGCATGCTGGAGGAAGCCTTTTTGCCGCAGCTGGCGCTGCGCATCGAGGAGCAGCTGCGCAACGCCCGCAAGGACAACCTGGAATACGCCTACGAGGCGCTCAAGGCCTATCTGATGCTGCACCAGGGCGAGCACTTCGATGCCGAGGCGCTCAAGGCCTGGATCACGCTCGACTGGGAGCGCTCGCTCGAGCGCGGCGTGCCGCAGGAGCAGCGCCGCGCGCTGCTGCAGCAGCTCGACGCCCTGCTGGCGCAGGGGCCGCCGCGCGTGCCGCGGCGCATGGACGAGAACCTGGTGCGCAATGTGCGCGCGCTGCTGGCCAGCTTTCCCGCCGAGCAGCGCGTGTTCAGCCGGCTCAAGCGCCAGCGCCTGGGCGGCGACGTGCCCGCGTTCACCATCGCCGGCGCGGCCGGGCCGGCGGCCCCGCTGGTCTTCGAGCGCGCCAGCGGCAAGCCGCTGACCGAAGGCGTGCCCGGCCTGTTCACCTACGACGGCTACCACAAGCGCTTCCAGGGCGAGGTCGGCGTGGTCAGCGCGCTGCTGGCGGCCGAAGATCCCTGGGTGCTGGGGCAGGGCGGCGGCGCCATGGACCGGGTGCGCGACGCCGCCGCGCTGCAGCAGCTGACCGAGCGCGTGCGGCGCCTGTACCTGGAGGAATATGCCCAGCTCTGGCAGGCCTTCCTGTCCGACCTGCGCCTGGTGCGGGCGCCGGACATCGAGAAGAACATCGAGATCGCGCGCACGCTCTCGGGCGCGCAGTCGCCGCTGGCCAGCCTGCTGCGCGCCGTGGTGCGCGAAACCACGCTGACGCCGAGCGAGGCCGACAAGTCCGCGGCCGAGCGCGCGAGCCAGACCGTCAGGGACGCCCGCCGCAGCCTGGAAGAGCTGATCGGCGGCGCGGGCGGCAGCGGCAAGCTGGCGCCGCCGCCGGGCAAGCGCATCGAGAGCATCGTCGACGACCGCTTCGAGCCGCTGCGCCGCCTGGTCACGCCCGCCGCGCCGGGCGCGCCCGCGCCGCTGGACGATGCGCTCAAGCTGTTCAACGAGGTCTATGTGTACCTGAGCGCGGTGGACACCGCGGTCAAGAGCCGCAGCGCGCCGCCGCCCGGCGACGTGGCCGGCAAGCTGCGCTCGGACGCCGGCCGGCTGCCCGAGCCGCTGCGCTCGATGATCGAGGCGCTGAGCAGCGGCGGCGCCGCCCAGGCGCGGGTGGCCGAGCGCAGCAACCTGAGCCAGGACCTGCGGCCGGTCACCGAGTTCTGCCGGCGCGCGATCGCCGGCCGCTACCCGTTCGTGGAAGGCGGCAGCCGCGACGTGCTGCCCGAGGACTTCGGGCAGATGTTCGGCCCCGGCGGCCTGATGGACGATTTCTTCCAGAAGCGCCTGGCCGCGCTGGTGGACACCAGCGCCCATCCCTGGCGCTACCGCCCGGTGGCCGAGCAGGCGGCGATCTCGACCGCGGCCATCCAGCAGTTCGAGCGCGCCGACCGCATCCGGCAGATCTTCTTTCGCGGCGGCGGCAAGGGGCCCTCGATCCGGCTCGACTTCAAGCCGCAGGAGCTGGATGCGGGCATCGCCCAGTTCACGCTCGACGTGGACGGCCAGCTCGTGAAATACGCCCACGGCCCCATCGTTCCCATGGCGGTGCAGTGGCCCGGCCCGAGAAACAGCAACCAGGTGCGCATCACCGTGGAGCCGCCTGCGGCCAACGGCACCTCGGGCATGGTCACCGAGGGACCATGGGCGCTGTTCAAGATGCTGGACAAAGGCCAGCTCACGCCGGGCGATGCGCCGGAGAAATTCATCGTCACCTTCCAGCTCGATGCGCGGCGGGCGCAGTTCGAGGTCACCACCAACAGCGTGCAGCACCCGCTGCGCCTGCGCGCGCTGCGGGAATTCTCCTGCCCGGAGGGGCTGTGATGCGGCAGGCCAATGCCGTCGCCCATGCCCCCCCGGCCCTCGCGGTGCCGGGCTGGTGGGGCAAGCTGCCGGGCATGGGCGATTTCGCGGGCCGGCGGCTCGATGGCGGCTTCGTCGCCGCCTGGGATGCCTGGCTGCAGGCTGGCCTCGGCGCGCTGCGCCAGGGCCGCGCGGACTGGGTGGCGCGCTACCTCGAAAGCCCCGTGTGGCTGTTTGCGCTGGGCGCCGGCCTGGCCGGCCCCGAGGCCTGGGCCGGGGTGCTCATGCCGTCGGTGGATGCGGTCGGGCGGTATTTTCCGCTCACGCTGGCAAGCGCCTGGCCGCAGGCGCCGGCCTGGCCGCCCGCGCTCGCCGGCTGGTGGCAGCGCGCCGCCGCCCTGGCCCTGCAGGCGCTGGAGCAGGACATGGACGCCGCAGCCTTCGAGGCCGTGCTGCTGCACGGCTTTGTCCCCGGCGAGGCGGAGGCCGGCTCCGTGGCTGGTCTGGCCGGCCTTGCGGCGCCGGCCGCCGGGGCCAGCCTGTGGCTGCCCGACCCCTGGCGCGGCGCGGCGGCGCCGCCGGCCATGCGCTGCGCCGGCCTGCCGCGCGCGGCTTGTTTTGCGCAATTGTTCTGCCCGCAGCCATGCGGCCAGAGCGGGGAGCGGCCATGAACGCGCCGCCCGGCTCCCTGGGCGTGGACGAAGAGGCCACGCGCGTGCAGGGCGGCGGCGCTGCGCCAGCGCCAGCGCCGGGCGGGGCCGGCGTCCTGGAGCGGGGCACGCGGCTCGGAGAGTTCGAGATCACCGGCCTGGTCGGGCAGGGCGGCTTCGGCGTGGTGTACGAGGCCTGGGACCATGTGCTCGAACGCACCGTGGCCATCAAGGAATACCTGCCGGCCTCGCTGTCCACCCGGCATGCCGACGGCACGGTGGCGCCGCTGTCGCAAAAGCACCGCGAGACCTTCGAGCTGGGCATGCGCAGCTTCATCAACGAGGCGCGGCTGCTGGCGCGCTTCGACCATCCCTCGCTGCTCAAGGTCTACCGCTTCTGGGAAGAGCGCGGCACGACCTACCTGGTGATGCCGCTGTACCGGGGCCAGACCCTGCGCCAGGCGCTGGCCGCCGAGCCCCGGGTGCAGGAGGAATGGCTGCTGCGCATGGCCGATGGCGTGAGTCAGGCGCTGGCGGTGATGCATGGCGCCCAGTGCTTTCACCGCGACATCGCGCCCGACAACATCATGCTGCTCGAAGGCTCGGGCCTGCCGGTGGTGCTGGATTTCGGCGCGGCGCGGCGCGTCATCAGCGACCGCACGCAGGCCATCACCGTGATCTTGAAGCCGGGCTATGCGCCGGTGGAGCAATACGCCGAGATGCCGGACATGCAGCAGGGCCCCTGGACGGATGTCTACGCGCTCGCCGCGGTGCTGCACATGGCCGTGTGCGGCAAGCCGCCGATGCCGTCGGTGGCGCGCATGCTGTCGGACAGCCATGCGCCGCTGGCGGGCAACGAGGCGCTGCGCCAGCGCTTCAGCGCCCGCCTGCTGCAGGCCATAGACCGGGGGCTTGCGGTGCGGCCCGAGCAGCGGCCCCAGTCGATGGCCGAGCTGCGCGCGCTGCTCGGCCTGGACGGCGCGCCCCCCGCCCAGGCGCCACCGCCCGTGCCGACCGAGCCCACCATCGTGCTGGCGCGGCCATCGCCAGGCAGCGGCAGAGCCAGCGGTGCCAGGCTCTGGATCGGTGGCCTGGCCGCGGCGGCGGCGCTGGCGGCAGCCGGTTCGCTGTGGTTGTGGATGCAGCCCGCGCCCCGGCCCGACGCCGGGCCGGCGCCGATCGAACCCGCCACCGCGCCCCGGCCGGCGCCACCCGAGCAGGCGCCACAGCCTGTCGCCAGCCCCCCGGCGGCACCGCTGCCCCGCACGCCGCTGCAATCCCTGCAGGCGCTGGCCCAGCATGCCGCGGCCGATTTCGCGGTGAGCGCGCAGCCGCTCAAGCCCACGGTGCGCATCGGCAAGGACGGCCTTGAATTCGAGCTGCGCAGCCAGCGCGACGGCTATGCCTATGTCTACCTGCTCTCGACCGACGGGCAGATGCTGCTGCTGTTTCCCAACCAGCTCGACCGCCACAACCGCATCGCCGCGGCGCAGACCCTGCGCCTGCCACGCGCCGCCTGGCCCATGAATGCGGCGGGGCCGGCCGGCAGGGACGAGTTTGCGGTGGTGGTCAGCGCCAGCGAGCGCGACTTCAGCGAATCGGGCGCGCAAAGCGACGGCATGTTCACGCAGTTCGCGCCGCCGGTGCTGGCCGCGCTGGAGGCGGCCAGCGCAGCCGGGCCGTCGCCGCTGCTGGGCAAGGCGGTATGCCCGGCAGGCGGCGGCTGCGACACGGCCTATGGCGTGGCGTATTTCAGCGTCACGGAAGAGTGAAGCCGCAGCATAGGAGTAAAGCCATGACCTCTGCATCCATCGACCCCGGCATCCGCGCCTGGCGGCTTGCCGCCCTGGGCCTGGCGCTGGGCGGCTGCGTTGCCACGCCGGAGCCCGCGCCGCAGGCTCCGGCGCCGCTTCCCGGCGCGGCGCAGCCGGCTGTGCAATTGCCCGCGCCGGCCCCGCTGCCTGGAGCCGCGCCCTCGCCGCCGCCCGGCAGCAGCATCGCGGGCCAGGCGCGCAGCTTCTCGACCCAGCTCGCGGTCTACACCGCGGTGCCGTTCGCCGCGCTGCCCGGCTGGGAGCGCGACGACCTGTCCGAGAGTTGGTCGGGCTTTCTGGCCAGCTGCCAGGTGCTGAACCGGCGCGGCGTGCCGTGGAAGGAGATCTGCGCCCGCGCCAGCCAGGTGGATGGCGCCAGCAATCCGTCGATCCGGGGCTTTTTCGAGCGCGAGTTCGCCGCCTACCAGATCCGCGACGACGATCGCCGCCCCGATGGCGTGGTGACCGGCTATTTCGAGCCCGAGATCGAGGGTAGCCGCAGCTATGCGCCGCCCTTCATCTACCCCGTCTACGGCCCGCCGCAGGACATGCTGTTCCTCGATACGCGCAGGCTGCCGGCGGCGAACTCGGTTGTCGCCGCCACGGTGCAGGGCCGCAACGTGGTGCTGCAGCCGGGGCCGGCCAAGGGCGGCGCCGGCAGCTACACGCTGAACCTCGCCGAGATCGTGCGCGACACCGCCGACCGCAAGGCGCGGCTGCGCATCGACGGCCGCCAGCTCAAGCCCTACTACACCCGCGCCGAGATCGAGACGCGCGGCGCGCCGAACGCCCGGGTGCTGGCCTTCGTGGCCAATGCGATGCAGCTGTACGAGATGCAGATCCAGGGCTCGGGCCGCATCCGCCTGAAGGAGGGCGGGGTCATCCGCGTCGGCTATGCGGAGCAGAACGGGCAGCCGTTCCGCCCCACGCTGGCCAAGGGGCCGGGCGGCAGGCCGCGCACCGCGGTGCGCACGCGCGGCGGCGCGATCGAGCTGGAGCTCGATGACGACGAGGACCGCGATTTCAGCGACCCCGGCGCCATACGCACCCGCGGCTTCGTGCTGGCGCGGCCGGTGAGCGCGGGCGCGGTGGTGGTGCCGGGGCGCAGCGTGAATGCCGCCATCCAGGGCTCGGGCATCCAGGACCCAAGCTATGTGTTCTTCAAGGAGGTGAGCCAGCCGGCCAGCCACGGCCCGGTGGGTGCGCTGGGCGTGCCGCTGAAGGCGGGGCGCTCCATCGCGGTCGATCCGCGCAGCACGCCGCTGGGCTACCCGGTGTTCGTATCCACCCGGGTGCCGGGCTCGTCCGCGCCCATGCAGCGGCTGACCATCGCGCAGGACACCGGCGGCGCGATCCGCGGCGCGGTGCGCGCCGACTATTTCTTCGGCAACGGCGACAGCGCGGCGCGCCAGGCGCGGCGCATGAAGGAGCGCGGCCAGCTGTGGGTGCTGCTGCCGCGCGGCCAGGCCGTGGCCGCGGCCAGCGGCAATCCGCTGCCGGGGCTGAGGACGCGCGGCGCCGCCAGCCTGGCGAACTGCCTGGTCCCCGATGACGACAGTTGCGCCGATTGAAGGAGCCTGCCCATGCTGACCCCATTGAGCATCGATGCCCTGCTGCGCATCGCCGACCTGGCGGCCACCGGCCGCGAGCGGCCCGACCTGCTGATGCTGCTGGACAATGCCGGCAGCCCGGTGGCCGGCGAGTCCACCCGCAAGCACCCCGATGGCAAGCCGCGCCTGGACATCCTGGGCTGGTCCTGGGGCCAGCTGGCCAGCGCCGTGGGCGGCAGCGCCGACGGCGCGCGCCACTTCGCGCCGCTGACCGTGGTGCGCCAGGCCGACGCCGCCAGCGCATCGCTGTCCAGCCTGGCCTACAGCCGCACGCAAAAACTCGCCATCTCGATCAGCGTGTTTCGCGCCGGCGGCGACGCCAGCCATGCCGATACCGGGCCGATGTTCGAGTTCGGGATCGAGCAGGCGCAGCTCATCGGCCAGCATTTCATGACCGGCCACCCGGCCGGCGTGCTGCTGGAGGTGCTGATGTTCAGCTACCGCAAGGCGCGGGTGCGCTCGGCGCCGCAGCAGGCCAGCGGCGCGCGCGGCGCGGTGCGCGAATGCCTGATGGCCGTGGTCGGCACGTCCTGACGCCAAGGCAGCTGCGCCATGCCGTCACCCCAGGCCCAGGAATACCTGCAGCCCTCGCTGCTCGACCGGCTGCTCGACGATGCTCCCGGCGAGCAGGCGGAGGGCGACGAGCGCCGCACGCTCACCCGCCAGGCGCTGCGGCAGGTGGTGCTGCGCGATCTCGGCTGGCTGTTCAATGCCTGCGGCCGGGGCGCGGAGCTGTCCGAGAAGCGCTATCCGCAGGTGGCGGAGTCGGTGCTCAACTACGGATTGCCTATGCTGTCTGGCCAGTTCACATCGTCCATCCAGCGTGTCAGCATGGAACAAGCCTTGAAGCGCGCCATCGTCCGCTTCGAGCCCCGGATTCTCCGCCATACGCTGGAAGTGGAACTCACCATGGACGGATCGGCCCTGGACTCGCACAACTGCATCGAGCTGACGGTGCGCGGGATGCTGTGGGCGCAACCGGTGCCGCTCGAATTCCTGATGCGCAGCCGCATCGACCTGGAGGAGGGGCGGGTGGACGTGCAGGGTGGCCTGCCATGAACCCGCTGATGCTCGCCGCCTACGAAGCGGAGCTGCGCTACTTCCGCGACACCACGGCGGAGTTCGCGCGCGCCCACCCCAAGATCGCGCGCCGGCTCGGCATCGAGGGGCAGGAGGTGGCCGACCCCTATGTGGAACGCCTGATCGAAGCCACCGCCTACCTGGCGGCGCGGGTGCAGCTGAAGGTGGATGCGGAATACCCGCGCTTCACCGGCCAGCTGCTGGACATCGTCTACCCGCATTTCCTCGCGCCCACGCCGGCCTTCGGCATCTGCGCCTTCGCGCCCGAGCTGGCCGACGCCAACCTGGCCCAGGGCCCGCGCGTGCCGCGCGGCAGCGCGCTGCGCTCCAGGCAGGCGGCGGGCCAGAACACGCATTGCGAATTCCGCACCGCGCACGAGCTGCGCCTGTGGCCGCTGCGCATCAGCGGCGTGCAGTATTTCAGCTACGCGCCCGACCTGCCGCTGGCGCAGCATCCGCGCTCGCGCGACATCCGCGGCGGGCTGCGCATCGGGCTGGAGGCGACCGCGGGGCTGGAGCTGTCCGCGCTGGCCATCGACGAGCTGGTGCTGTATTTCGGCGGCGCGGCCGATGTCGCCTGGCAGCTGCACGAATGCGTGCTGGGGCAGCCGCTGGGGGCGCTGGTGCGCGGCCCCGGCGCGGGCGATCCGGTGGTGGCGCTGGCGCCCGAGGCCATCGCGGAGCTGGGCTTTGCCGACGACCAGGCCTTGCTGCCGGCCACCGCCACCGGCTTTTCGGGCTTCCGGCTGGTGCAGGAGTATTTCGCCTTCCCCGAGCGCTTCCGGTTTGCGCGCATCGGCGGGCTGGCGCGGGCGCTCGCCGGGCGCAAGGGCGCGCAGGCGGAGCTGGTGATCCTGTTCTCGCGTGGCGATGCGGCGCTGGAGAAGCTCGTCACCGGCGACAGCGTGCAGCTGCATTGCACGCCGGTGGCCAACCTGTTTCCCAAGCCGCTCGACCGGGTGGTGGTGGACGAGGGGGTGAGCGAATTCCACCTGCTGGCCGACCGCACGCGCGCGCAGGATTTCGAGGTCCATTCGATCACCGAGGTCGTCGGCTACGGGCCGCCGTCCGAGGGCATGGCCGAGCAGGTGTTCATGCCGTTCTATGCGGCCTTCCACGGCAGCCGCGATGCGCACCCGGCCTACTACACCAGCAGCCGCTCGCCGCGCGTGCCCTCGCCGCGCGAGCGTGCCCAGGGCAGCCGCAGCAGCCATGTGGGCTCGGAGCTGTACCTGCAGATCGTCGATCCGCAGCAGGCGCCGTTCGCCTCGTCGCTGCGCCAGCTGGCCGTCACGGCGCTGGTCACCAACCGCGACCTGCCGCTGCTGCTGGCCCTGGGGCGGGGCGACGATTTCGAGTGCGTGGAGTCCTTCGCGGTGCGCGGCGTGCGCATGGTGGCGGGGCCGTCGCGGCCGGTGTCGCCGGTGGTGCGCCAGGGACTGGGCTGGCGGGTGATCGACCACCTGGCGCTCAACTACCTGTCGCTGGCCGACAGCAGCCCCCAGCAGGGCGCGGCCGCGCTGCGCGAGATGCTGGCGCTGTATGCCACGCATGCCGACGAGATCCGCCAGGCGCAGGTGCGCGGCCTGCTGTCGGTGCAGAGCCGGCCGGTGGTGCGCCGGCTGCCGCTGCCCGGCCCGATGGCGTTCGGGCGCGGGCTGGAGGTCACGCTGCAGGTGGACGGCGCGGCATTCCACGGGCACAGCGCCTTTCTGTTCGGCGCGGTCATGGCGCGCTGGCTGGCGCGCCATGTGGAGGTCAACCACTTCGTGGAAACCGTGCTGTCGGTGGCCGGCAAGGGCGAACGCATGCGATGGGAGGCGATGTGCGGAACACGGCCCGTCCTCTGAGCGGCCCGCAGGCCATCTCCGCGTGGCTGGACGAGCGCGCGCACGAAGCGTGGCGCTACGACTTCTTCGCGCTGATGCGCCGGCTCGAATGCCTGGCGGGCGATGCGCCGCGCTGGGGCCATGCGCCCCGGCCCGCGCTGGAAGCGGTGCGCGTGGCGCAGGAGCCGTCGATGTCGTTCGCGCCGGCCGCGGTCAGCGGCTTCGAGCCCGCGGGCGAGCTGCACCCGCCGCGGGTGCGCCAGACCTTCTTCGGCCATGTGGGGCCGAACGGCCCGTTGCCGCCGCACCTGTGCGACCTGGTGCGCGAGCGCGTGCTGACCCGCGGCGACCGCACGCTGCTCGAGTTCCTGGACAGCCTGCTGCACCGCTTCGGCCTGCAGCTGTACCGGGGGGGGGGGGGGGGGGGGGGGG
>NZ_JBMDII010000070.1:0-11616 GCF_057808605.1 Comamonas sp. FG99 | reverse complement strand
AAAGGGGGTCGCCCGCCGGGGCGAGTCCCGGCCTCTGCCTTCAAACCTGCGCACTTGCTGGCAGCAGTGCTAAGTGAACGGCATTACTGCATCCGCAGGCGTTTTTCATTAAAAAGCATAGCTACCACCACTTATTCATCAATAAATTCCAATAGTTCTTCATTGAAATCATAGTGACAGCAAGCGCCAATAGCTATACTTTTTGAAGCATTTGCGCAGCACACTGCACCACGAGCCCGCATGCGCCATCTGCAGGCACCGAGAGTGCCGCCCCCCAGGAGAGGGGAGCAGGAGCGCAGCGGCGTAGTTAGAACGGCAGCTTGGGCATGCCGCCGCCCATCATGCCCTTCATGGCCTTCATGCCGCCCATCTTCTTCATCATCTTCATCAGGCCGCCGCCCTTCATCTTCTTCATCATCTGCTGCATCTGCTCGAACTCGTTGAGCAGGCGGTTCACCTCCTGCACCTGGACCCCGGCGCCGGCGGCAATGCGCTTCTTGCGCGTGGCCTTGATGATCTCGGGCTTGGCGCGCTCCTTGGCGGTCATCGAGCAGATGATGCCTTCCTTACGGCGCACCTCGCGCTCGGCCTTGTCCATATCCACCGAGCCGGCCTTCTTGGTCAGCTCGGTGGGCAGCTTGTCCATCAGCGTCGACAGGCCGCCCATCTGCTTCATCTGCTGCAGCTGCGCCAGGAAGTCGTTCAGATCGAACCCGTCGCCGCTCTTGATCTTCTCGGCCATCTTCTGCGCGGCCTGCAGGTCCACGCCCTGGGTGACCTGCTCGACCAGCGCCACGATGTCGCCCATGCCCAGCACGCGCTGCGCATGGCGCTCGGCGTCGAACACCTCCAGGCCGTCGATCTTCTCGGACACGCCGGCAAACTTGATCGGCGCGCCGGTGATCTGCCGCACCGACAGCGCCGCGCCGCCGCGCGAGTCGCCATCGAGCTTGGTGAGCACGATGCCGGTCAGCGGCAGCGCCTCCTTGAAGGCCTTGGCGGTGTTGACCGCATCCTGGCCCTGCATGGCATCGACGACGAACAGCGTCTCCACCGGATTCAGCACCGCGTGCAGGTCGCGGATTTCCTGCATCAGCACCTCGTCGATGGCCAGGCGGCCGGCGGTGTCGACCAGCAGCACGTCGAAATAGTGCTTCTTCGCATAGTCGAGCGCGGCCAGCGCGATGTCGCGCGGCTTTTGCTCGGGGCTGCTGGGAAACCATTCGGCGCCGGCCTGCCGGGTGACGGTCTTGAGCTGCTCGATGGCCGCGGGGCGGTACACGTCACCCGAGACGGTGAGCACCTTCTTCTTGCGCTTGTCGATCAGGTGCTTGGCCAGCTTGGCGGTGGTCGTGGTCTTGCCCGCGCCCTGCAGGCCGGCCATCAGGATCACCGCCGGCGGCTGGGCGTTGAGGTTGATGTCGGCCACGCCCTCGCCCATGGTGGCGGCCAGCTCCTTGTTGACGATGGACACCAGGGTCTGGCCCGGCTTGAGCGAGCCCAGCACCTCCTGGCCCAGCGCCTTTTCCTTGACTCGGGCGATGAAGTCGCGCACCACCGGCAGCGCCACGTCGGCTTCGAGCAGCGCCATGCGCACCTCGCGCAGCATGTCCTGCACGTTGGATTCGGTGATCCGCGCCTGGCCGCGCATTTCCTTGACGAGTCGCGAAAGTTTGTCGGTCAGCGCGGATGCCATGCGGGTTTCCTGGTAAGAGTGGTGAGGCGGCTCAAAGAGCTTGTATGCAGTGCGTCTTCCGCCGCCGGGGCAGCGGGTGCGAAACGCTACACTGTCAACCCATGATTTTACCCAGTGCCTCACCTGTCGGCTGGCTGCTCGCCATTGGCGCAGCAGTGGCATACGCCATTCCGGCCCTGCTGGGGGCGCGCAGCAGCGAAGCCCGGGCCATGGGCATGCTGCGGCTGGCCTGGGTGCTGCATGCCTGCACGCTGGGGGCCGCCTGGCTGGCGGGCACGCCGCGCTTCGGCTTCGGCCCGGCGCTGTCGGTGACCGCCTGGCTGGTGATGACGGTCTACGCCATCGAGCGCCAGATGTTCCCGCAGTTGCGCATGCGCTGGGCGCTGGCGGTGCTGGGCGCGCTGGCGGTGCTGCTGGCCGCGCTGTTCCCGGGCCAGCCGCTGCACATCAAGGCCTCGCCCTGGCTGCCGCTGCACCTGGCGCTGGGCGTGGCCTCGTACGGCCTGTTCGCGGCCGCGGTGGTGCATGCGGTGCTGATGGGCCATGCCGAGAAGCAGATGCGCAACCCCGCGGCGCAGCCCGGCAGCCTGCCGCTGCTCACGCTGGAGCGCCTGACCTTCCGCTTCGTGATGGCCGGCTTCGTGCTGCTGTCGGCCACGCTGCTGGCCGGCTGGCTGTTCGGCGACCTGCTGTACGGCGGCGCCTGGCGCTGGGACCACAAGACCGTGTTCTCGCTGCTGTCCTGGGCCACCTTCGCGGTGCTGCTGATCGGACGACGCCAGTTCGGCTGGCGCGGGCGCAGCGCGGTCAACGTGCTGTATGCGGGCGCGGCCCTGCTGCTGCTGGCCTATGCGGGCTCGCGCTTCGTGCTGGAAGTGATTCTGAGCCGCTCATGAAATACCTGCTCCTACTGGTGGTGCTGCTGGTGGCCTGGCACTTCTGGCGCAGCGGCCGGGTGTCCGGCGGCACGGCCGCGCCGCCGCCGCAGCGCAAGCTCGGGCCGCCCGAGTCGATGGTGCACTGCGCCGCCTGCCAGGTGCTGGTGCCGCGCAGCGACGCGGTGGCCAGCGGCGGCAAGCTCTATTGCTCGCGCCAGCATGCGGCGGCCGGCACGGGCGCCCCCGACAAGCCGGCGCCGTGAACGCGACGGCCGGCATGACCTCTGACCGCACCTCCCTCCCCGGCAGCGCGGCGCTGCAGCGCCTGGTCGGGCCGTCGCGCGCGATGCAGCAGGTGCGCGAGCGCATCGCCAAGGTGGCCGGCAGCATGGCGCCGGTATTGATCCAGGGCGAATCGGGCACCGGCAAGGAGCTGGCCGCGCAGGCGCTGCATGCGCTGAGCCAGCGCGCCGGCGGGCCGCTGATCGCGGTCAACTGCGGCGCCATCCCCGAAAACCTGCTCGAGGCCGAATTCTTCGGCACCCGCAAGGGCGCATACACCGGCGCGGCGCACGACCGCGACGGCTTCTTCCAGGCCGCTCGCGGCGGCACGCTGTTCCTCGACGAGATCGGCGAGCTGCCGCTGCCGATGCAGGCCAGGCTGCTGCGGGCGGTGCAGGAGCGCAAGGTGCGGCGCCTCGGAGACAGCCTGGAAGAGCCGGTGGATGTGCGCATCGTCAGCGCCACCCACCGCGACCTGGCCGGCGAGGTGCAGGCCGGGCGCTTTCGCCAGGACCTGTACTACCGCATCAATGTGATCGAGCTCACGATTCCGCCGCTGCGCGAGCGCCGCGAAGACCTGCCCGCGCTGTGCGCGGTCCTGCTCGAACGCCTGGCCGCCGGCAGCCCGCAGCCCCAGCTCGCGCCCGCCGCGCTGCAGCAGCTCGCCCGCCACCCGCTGCCGGGCAATGTGCGCGAACTCGAAAACCTGCTGCAGCGCGCGCTGGCCCTGGGCGACGGAGCCGAGCTGCGGCTGCAGCCGCCAACCCCGCCTGCGCTGCGCGAAGCCGCCGCCCTGCCCTATGCCTTGGACAGGGCTCAGCCCAGTGGCCTGCAGGGCTGGATGGACCGGCAGGAGCATGCCACCCTGGTCCAGGCGCTGCGCGCCGCCGGCTCCAGCCGCGCCGCGGCCACCCGCCTCGGCATCAGCCCGCGCCAGCTGCGCTACCGCCTGGACCGCCTGCACATCGGCCACAGCGAAGGAGTACTCTGATGGACACGCCGATGGACACGCGCTGGGAAGCCGGCTGGCTGCAACGCGCCTGGCACTGCCCGTCGCCGAACTGCGGCGCGCGGCCGGCGGGCATGCCGGTGGACCTGCTGGTGCTGCACTCGATCAGCCTGCCGCCCGGCGAGTACGGCACCGGCGCGGTCCGGCAGCTGTTCACCAACCAGCTCGACTGGGATGCGCACCCCTACTTCCAGAGCATCCGCGGCATCGAGGTATCGGCGCATTTCTTCATCGAGCGCGACGGCACGCTGTGGCAGTTCGTCAGCTGCGACCAGCGCGCCTGGCATGCCGGCGCCTCCAGCTGGCAGGGGCGCGAGCGCTGCAACGACTACTCCATCGGCGTCGAGCTCGAGGGCCTGGAGGGCCTGCGCTTCGAGCCGGCGCAGTACCGGCAGCTGGCGCAGCTGGGCCGCGATCTGCGCGCCGCCTACCCCATTGCCCAGATCGCCGGCCACGAGCACATCGCGCCGGGCCGCAAGCACGATCCCGGCCCGGGCTTCGACTGGCGCCGGCTGCAGCGGGCGCTGGACTGGCCGGCGCAGATGTTCCCACCCGGCACCTGAAACCCGGTGGCCGCAAAGCCCCCAGGGTTTACCCGTTGTGCAGCTTTTGCCACAATCACGCCCTTTTTGCGCTGGCGCCTGCGCGGCTTGACCTGCGTCATGCCGGGGGCTGATCGCCCAAGCCGCGCAGCGGGCCGCATGGATGCTGGCGCGCAGCACGCAAATGCCGATGCAGCAAGGCGCTGCGCAGGCTTGCCAACGCGCCCGGCACAGGCTCAAAACAATTGCTGACAACTATCATGGGGCATTTGCGCTGTACACTACCGGTAGTGTTTCGCAGGATCCCCAGACACTACCTATAGTGTTGCAGTCCATCACACTGATCGCTGCCCCGCTGGACTTCCGCGCCTGTTTCCCCCCTGTTTTTCCGTACCATCCTAAGAGGACACCATGAACGCTGCGCCGCTTTCTGCAGAGTTGACCGCTGTCGCCACCAGCGACCGCTCCATCCCGGGTTCCACGGTTCTTCCCGACTACCAGATCATGCGCCGCAACGGCGCCGTGGTTCCCTTCGAACCGCAGAAAATCACCACGGCGATGATGAAGGCCTACCTGGCCGTGCACGGTGCCCAAGGCTCGGCATCGGCCGGCCTGCGCGAAGAGGTCGAAGGCCTAACCCAGACCGTGGTGCGCGCGCTGATGCGCTCGCGCCCGGGCGGCGGCACCTTCCATATCGAGGACGTGCAGGACCAGGTCGAGCTGGGCCTGATGCGCAGCGGCAAGCACGAAGTGGCCCGCGCCTACGTGCTGTACCGCGAGCGCCGCAACCAGGAGCGCGCCCAGCTGCAGACCCAGCACGCGCCGGCGGCCTCGCCCAGCCTGCATGTGCTGGAGGGCGGCCAGCGCGTGGTGCTCGATGTCAAGAAGCTCAACGACCGCATCGCCGCCGCCTGCCAGGGCCTGGGCAAGGAAGTCGAGGCCGCGCCCATCCTGACCGAGACGCTGCGCAACCTGTACGACGGCGTGCAGATGGACGAGGTGTTCAAGGCCTCGATCCTGGCCGCGCGCACCCTGATCGAGCAGGAGCCCGACTACAGCTTCGTCACCGCGCGCCTGCTGCTGCACACCATCGTGCGCGAGGTCATCGGCCGCGACGTGGCCGCCGCCGACATGGGCCCGGCCTATGCCGAGTACTTCCCGGGCTTCATCCAGAAGGGCGTGGACAACGAGCTGCTCAACCCCGACATGCTGAAATTCGACCTGCCGCGCCTGGGCGCGGCGCTCAGGGCCGAGCGCGACCAGCAGTTCGACTACCTGGGCCTGCAGACCCTGTACGACCGCTACTTCCTGCATGTGCGCAAGACCCGCATCGAGCTGCCGCAGGCCTTCTTCATGCGCGTGGCCATGGGCCTGGCGCTGGGCGAGAGCGACCGCAACGCGCGCGCCATCGAGTTCTACGAGCTGCTGTCCTCGTTCGACTTCATGTCGTCCACCCCCACCCTGTTCAACAGCGGCACGCTGCGCTCGCAGCTGTCGTCCTGCTACCTGACCACGGTGCCCGACGACCTCGACGGCATCTACGAATCGATCAAGGAAAACGCGCTGCTGTCCAAGTTCGCCGGCGGCCTGGGCAACGACTGGACCCGTGTGCGTGCGCTGGGCTCGCGCATCAAGGGCACCAACGGCGAATCGCAGGGCGTAGTGCCCTTCCTCAAGGTGGTCAACGACACCGCGGTGGCGGTCAACCAGGGCGGCAAGCGCAAGGGTGCGGTCTGCACCTACCTGGAGACCTGGCACCTGGACATCGAGGAGTTCCTCGAGCTGCGCAAGAACACCGGCGACGACCGCCGCCGCACGCACGACATGAACACCGCGAACTGGATTCCCGACCTGTTCATGAAGCGCGTGATCGAGAAGGGCTCGTGGACGCTGTTCTCGCCGGCCGACTGCCCCGACCTGCACGACAAGTTCGGCACCGAGTTCGAGAAGGCCTACCAGGCCTACGAGGCCAAGGCCGCCAGCGGCGAGCTCAAGCTGCACAAGACCCTGCCCGCGGTCGACCTGTGGCGCAAGATGCTGTCGATGCTGTTCGAGACCGGCCATCCCTGGATCACCTTCAAGGACGCCTGCAACCTGCGCTCGCCGCAGCAGCACGTGGGCGTGGTGCACTCGTCCAACCTGTGCACCGAGATCACGCTGAACACCAGCGACGAGGAAACCGCCGTCTGCAACCTGGGCTCGGTGAACCTGAGCCGCCACCTCAAGGACGACGGCAACGGCGGCCGCACGCTCGACCACGGCAAGCTCAAGCAGACCATCGCCACCGCGATGCGCATGCTGGACAACGTGATCGACATCAACTACTACGCGGTGGACAAGGCGCGCAACTCCAACATGCGCCACCGCCCGGTGGGGCTGGGCATCATGGGCTTCCAGGATGCGCTGTACCTGCTGCACACCCCCTACGCCAGCGACGCCGCGGTGCAGTTCGCCGACGAGTCCATGGAAGCCGTGTGCTACTACGCCTACTGGGCCTCGACCGAGCTGGCCCGCGAGCGCGGCAGCTACTCCAGCTACCAGGGCTCGCTGTGGAGCCAGGGCATCCTGCCGCTGGATTCGCTGAACCTGCTGGCCGAGGCGCGCGGCACCGCCGACTACGTACAGGTCGACCGCGGCATGACGCTGGATTGGGAGGCGCTGCGCAAGAAGATCGCCAAGGACGGCATGCGCAACTCCAACTGCGTGGCCATCGCGCCCACCGCCACCATCTCCAACATCGTCGGCGTGGATGCATCGATCGAGCCCTCGTTCGGCAACCTGTCGGTCAAGTCCAACCTGTCGGGCGAGTTCACCGTCATCAACCAGTACCTGGTGCGCGACTTGAAGCGCCTGGGCCTGTGGGACGAGGTGATGGTCATGGACCTCAAGCATTTCGACGGCTCGCTCTACCCCATCGACCGCGTGCCGCAAGAGCTCAAGGCCCTGTACGCCACCGCATTCGAGGTCGACCCGCAATGGCTGGTCGAGGCCGCGTCGCGCCGCCAGAAGTGGATCGACCAGGCACAGTCGCTGAACATCTACATGGCCGGCGCCTCGGGCAAGAAGCTCGACGAAACCTACAAGCTCGCCTGGCTGCGCGGCCTCAAGACCACCTACTACCTGCGCACCACCAGCGCCACGCAGGTGGAGAAATCCACGGTGCAAAGCCGCGTGCTCAATGCGGTGCCCACCGCATCCGCGCCGGCTGCCGCCAGCGTGAGCGCGCTCGACGCGGCCGCGGCCGCCGCCCGCGAGCAGGCACCGGCGACCGACATCAAGTTCTGCGCCATCGACGACCCGGGCTGCGAGGCTTGCCAGTAAGCCTGCCGCGCCGCCAGCGCCCGCCGGCGCGGGCGGCGCGCCCCTCGACCTTTTCGTAATGGATCCAGCCATGCTGACTTTTGACGACGACAACTCCCCCGCCACCGATGCACCGGGCGCAGCCAGCACGCAGCAGCGCGTCAAGGCATCCGACAAGCGCATCATCAACGCCAAGACCGACGTGAACCAGCTGGTTCCGTTCAAGTACAAGTGGGCCTGGGAAAAATACCTGGCCACCTGCGCCAACCACTGGATGCCGCAGGAAGTGAACATGACGCGCGACATCGCGCTGTGGAAGTCGCCCAACGGCCTGACCGAGGACGAGCGCCGCATCGTCAAGCGCAACCTGGGCTTCTTCGTGACCGCCGACTCGCTGGCCGCCAACAACATCGTGCTGGGCACCTACCGCCACATCACCGCGCCCGAGTGCCGCCAGTTCCTGCTGCGCCAGGCCTTCGAGGAAGCCATCCACACCCATGCCTACCAGTACATCGTGGAGTCGCTCGGCCTGGATGAGGCCGAGATCTTCAACGCCTACAACGAGATCAAGTCCATCCGCGACAAGGACGAGTTCCTGATCCCCTTCATCGAGGCGATCATGGACCCGAACTTCCACACCGGCACGCCCGAGACCGACCAGACCCTGCTCAAGTCGCTGATCGTCTTCGCCTGCCTGATGGAAGGCCTGTTCTTCTACGTCGGCTTCACGCAGATCCTCGCGCTGGGCCGCCAGAACAAGATGACCGGCGCGGCCGAGCAGTACCAGTACATCCTGCGCGACGAGTCCATGCACTGCAACTTCGGCATCGACCTGATCAACCAGCTCAAGCTCGAGAATCCGCACCTGTGGACCGCCGAGTTCAAGCAGGAGATCACCGAGCTGTTCCAGAAGGCGGTGGAGCTCGAATACCGCTATGCCGAAGACACCATGCCGCGCGGCGTGCTCGGCATGAATGCCTCGATGTTCAAGGGCTACCTGCGCTACATCGCCAACCGCCGCGCCACGCAGATCGGGCTCGATGCGCTGTTCCCGAACGAAGAGAATCCCTTCCCCTGGATGAGCGAGATGATCGACCTGAAGAAGGAGCGCAACTTCTTCGAAACCCGCGTGATCGAGTACCAGACCGGCGGCGCCTTGTCGTGGGATTGATGGCGATTTCGCGCTGCAGCAGCGGCTCAATTGTGGTTTTATGTTGAAAAACTGCAAAATTGCTAGCAAAAATGCTTGACAGGTCTATGCCGCGACGGGATCTGTGATGCACAATTGCAATCGCTATCAAAACTTCGTGTCGAATTCTTATCGGGCATGAAGTCTGTCGTCTATTTGACCGAAGGAGAAGAGCATGGCAACGACGAAGAAGTCCGCTGACACCAAAGCCGCCGCACCCAAAAAAGCAGCGGCAGCGAAGTCGGCTCCCAGCAAGACCGCAGTGAAGAAGGCAGCTCCTGCCAAGAAGGCTGCGGCTCCTGCGAAGAAGGCTGCTCCGGCCAAGAAGGCTGCAGCGCCTGCGAAGAAGGCCGTCGCTGCAAAGAAGGCCGCTGCGCCCGCGAAGAAGGCTGCAGCTCCGGCCAAGAAGGCCGCGGCTCCCGCCAAGAAGGCGGCTGCACCGGCGAAGAAGGCCGCTCCGGCGAAGAAGGCTGTGGCTCCCGCCAAGAAGGCCGCTCCCGCCAAGAAGGCTGCAGCTCCTGCGAAGAAGGCTGCACCGGCCAAGAAGGCCGCAGCGCCTGCGAAGAAGGCTGCAGCTCCGGCCAAGAAGGCAGCTCCCGCCAAGAAGGCAGCAGCACCGGCCAAGAAGGCAGCTCCCGCCAAGAAGGCAGCAGCACCGGCTAAGAAGGCCGCTCCTGCCAAGAAGGCTGCGGCTCCTGCCAAGAAGGCGGCTGCACCCAAGCCTGCTGCATCCAAGGCAATCGCACCGAAGGCTGCGACCCCCGCCAAGAAGGCCGCAGCGCCTGCCAAGAAGGCCACTGCGGCCAAGAAGGCTGCTGCAGCTCCTGCCGCCAAGAAGGCTGCTCCCGCCAAGGCCGCGAAGAAGGCCGCCGCCAAGCCTGCCCCTGCCGAGAAGAAGGCAGAAGCGGCTCCCGCCGCAGCACCCGAGCAAGTGAAGACCGTGCTGAGCACCAATGCCGCATGGCCCTTCCCGACCAGCAACCGCCCCTGATTGCGATCACGGGACAACGCTAAAAAAACCGGCCTAGGCCGGTTTTTTCATCGCCGGGCGGCCGCCCCAAGGTGAAAAAGCGCCCCTCTCGGAGGGGCAGCGACCACACGCAGTGGGGAGCGTGGGGAGTCATTTTTCATTTGTCCAGAGCCGCCTCAGATAGCGGCGGGATCGAAGTCCAGCTGGTAGTTCTGCGGGCCGCGCTGCGCGATCTTCAAGGCGCCCATGCGGTTGCCCAGCTCCACGCAGGCGCGCAGGCTGCGGCCGTTCTCCAGGCCCCACAGCAAGCCGCCGCGCCAGGCATCGCCGCAGCCCGTGGGATCGACGGTGGCCGCGGCCTGCAGGCCCGCCACCAGGGTCTGCTGCCCGCGCTCCCACAGCGCGCAGCCCTGCGCGCCCAACGTCACCATCAGGCCTTGCACGCGCTGCGAGATCGCGGCGAAGTCCCAGCCGGTGCGCTCGCTCAGCATCTGGCCTTCGTAGTCGTTGACCGTGACCCAGTCGGCCAGCTCGATGAAGCGGCGCAGCGCTTCGCCGTTGAACATCGGCAGGCCCTGGCCGGGATCGAAGACGAAGGGAATGCCCGCGGCATGCAGCTGCTCGGCATGCTGCAGCATCGCATCGCGCCCATCGGGCGCGATGATGGCCACGCGCGCGCCGCATTCGGCGGTCACCACATTGGTGTGGGCCTGTATCATGGCGCCGGGATGGAAGGCGGTGATCTGGTTGTTGTCCAGGTCGGTGGTGATCATGCACTGGGCGGTGTAGATGTCGTCCAGCTGGGCCACGAAGCGGGTGGAGATGCCCAGCTCCTGCATGCGCTGCAGGTAGCTGCCGCCATCGTGGCCGAGCACCGCCATCGGCAGCGGATCGCCTCCAAGCAGCTTCAGCGCATAGGCGATGTTGCCGGCGCAGCCGCCGAAATCGCGGCGCAGCGTGGGCACCAGGAACGACACGTTCAGGATGTGGATCTGGTTCGGCATGATCTGGTCTGCAAACCGGCCCTCGAAGGTCATGATGTTGTCGAACGCCAAGGAGCCGCAAATCAACGAAGCCATAGTCGCTTTCTGGTGAAGATGAAATCTGTTCAGGGATAAAAGGCCAGCACGCGGTAGCCGGCCACATCGGCGCCGGCATCCGTCGCCTGCACCACCGCCTTGGCCGTCCATTCGCCGTAGGCCGGCAAGGCGGCGGGCGCGCCCAGTTCTGCGGGCTGCAGCACCTTGCGCAGCAGCAGCTTTTCGGCGGCGTCGTTCAGCGTCAGCTCCAGCGCCGGCACGGCCACTGCGTACGCGGCCTGGTTGCGCAGCACCACGCTCAGCTCGAAGCGCTGCGGCGCGAGCTTGCGAAAGCTGGTGCTGTCGATCAGCACGCGGTCGATCTCGCGCACCGGCGCTATGCGGCAGCCGGCCCAGGCGCACCAGGGCTCGAGCATGGCGCGCGCGGCCGGATGCCTCGCGGCCAGCGCATCGCGGTGCTGGATGCCCCATTGCGCCAGCAGCGCCAGGGCCAGCACCACCACCGCCAGCAGCGCCGCGGCCACCACCGCGGGGCGGCTCCAGAAGGCGCGGCGGCGCGCCTCGCGCATGAAGCGCGGCTCATGCACGGGGGCGGCTGCCGCGGCCATCTCGCCGTGCGGCAGGGCACGGTCCAGGGCCTGGTCTTCGCTGGCGCTCCAGCGCGGCAGCCTGGAGTGCTGCGGCTGCGGCGCGGCCTCGGGCTCGCGCCG
>NZ_JBMDII010000007.1:0-166841 GCF_057808605.1 Comamonas sp. FG99 | reverse complement strand
CAAGCCTCAAGCCTCAAGCCTCAAGCCTCAAGCCTCAAGCCTCAAGCCTCAAGCCTCAAGCCGAGGCTGGCGCATAGTGCCGCGCGTGCGTTGGTTCGTATGTGCCGTTGGGTGCTGTCCGGGGCCCTGGGGCTCGCGCTTGCTGTGCCAGCAGGCGCGGCCGAGAGCAATAACTATGTGACCAGGGCACCCATCACGGTGGTTGACTGGGCCAATGGCCTGAACGTCGATCCGGCCACCGGCAATGTGATGATCGGCCACAACCACCGGGTGACCGTGTTGCCCAGGGGGCCGGGCGGGCAGAGCCCGCTACTGAGCTTCCCGACCCAGGGCTCGGCCAGCCCATCGGGGCCGGTGGTGTCGGGCGGCACCTACTATGTTCCGTACTATTGGTTCTTTGGCGAGGTGCGCAAGTTCGACGCCGGCGGGCAGGACCAGGGCACGGCATTCGTCGTGAATCCAGGTGGCAATGGCGACGGTATCTGGGGCATGGTGGGCGACTCGGCGGGCAGGCTGGTGATCGCCGCCCGCAGCCTGCCCGGCAGCAACGAAAACGGCGTGCTGGTGACCGACCTCGCGGGCAATGTGAAGTGGCAGCGCAGCATGGCCGCCGTCCAGACGGCGGTGGATGCACACAACAACATCTATGTTGCCGCCATCGACAGCAATGTGGTGCAGGTGTTCGACCCGGATGGCAAGCCCTTGCGCACGGTCGGCCCGATCGCGAAGGGTACCGTGGGCGGTGTGGCCGTCGACCAGCGGGGCTATGTCTACATCTCCAACTGGATCTGGAATGGAGCCGAGGCCGACTACCAGCTCGAGAAATACGACCCGGCTGGCGCCAAGGTGGCCACGGTGAGCGGATATGGCACACCGGGCGGCAACTACTACACCACGCCGCTGGCGGTCGATCCCGCCGGCCAGTATCTCTATGTGATGGCGCGCAACTGGACGGAGACCGTGGTCTTCGAGCAGATCACCCCGCTGCTGGCGCCGGTGCTGAGCGC
The DNA here is from genome assembly GCF_057808605.1 of Comamonas sp. FG99. Classification (NCBI taxonomy): domain Bacteria; kingdom Pseudomonadati; phylum Pseudomonadota; class Betaproteobacteria; order Burkholderiales; family Comamonadaceae; genus Comamonas; species Comamonas sp. FG99. Next base: position 165,834 of record NZ_JBMDII010000007.1, on the reverse strand, counting down.
CACGGGCTCCAATCCGCCCGCGGCCATCGACGCGAGTTGGCCCCCATTGGCCGACGACATCACCAGCTATTCGCTGGAGATCAGCCGGGACCAGGTCAACTGGACCAAGATCACCGTGCCGGGCGCGAACACCAGCCGCCGCATCACCGGGGCTGACTTTCCTGGCCTGGCTCCTGGCACCTACTACCTGCGCCTCAACGGCACCAACCCGGACGGCACCAGTCCCTACAGCGACATCGTGCCGGTGGTGATTCCGGCGCCGCCGGTCACGCCGCCTCCGCCCGTGGCGCCGAATCCGGTGCCTGTCGCCGGCCAATGGGCCTTGGCGGCCTTGGCCATGATGCTGGCGGCACTGGGCTGGCGCCGGCTGCGCGGCTGACAGGGCTTGTAAAACAAGGGCTCCGCAAGGAGCCCTTGTTCTTTTGCGGCCGGGCTTTGCGACAATGGCATGATCGAGCGCCTGAGAACGTAAACACGTTCAGAGACAAGGAAAATCCCATGAAGCTGATCGACTCCATCGTGACCCAGGCCGCAGGCATCGCCGCGCTGCGCCGAGACATCCATGCCCACCCCGAGCTGTGCTTCGAGGAAGTGCGCACCGCCGACCTGGTGGCGCAAAAGCTGACCGAGTGGGGCATTCCCATCCACCGCGGCCTGGGCACCACCGGCGTGGTGGGCATCGTGCACGGGCGCGACGGCGGCGCCTGCGGCCGGGCCGTGGGCCTGCGCGCCGACATGGACGCGCTGCCGATGCAGGAGTCCAACACCTTCGGGCACGCCAGCCGGCATAGCGGCAAGATGCATGCCTGCGGCCACGACGGGCACACCGCCATGCTGCTGGCCGCGGCCCAGCATCTCGCGCGCCAGCGCGATTTCGACGGCACGGTGTACCTGATCTTCCAGCCCGCCGAGGAGGGCGGCGGCGGCGCGCGCGAAATGATCAAGGAGGGGCTGTTCGAGCAGTTCCCCATGGACGCGGTCTTTGGCATGCACAACTGGCCCGGCATGGCGGCCGGCAACATGGCGGTGAGCAGCGGGCCGGTGATGGCGTCGAGCAACGATTTCAGGATCACCATCCACGGCAAGGGCGGCCATGGCGCGATGCCGCACATGGGCGTGGACCCGGTGGTGATCGGCTGCCAGATGGTGGCGGCGTTCCAGAACATCATCACCCGCAACAAGAAGCCCATCGACACCGGCGTGATCTCGGTCACGATGATCCACGCGGGCGAAGCCAACAACGTGATACCCGACCACTGCGAGCTGCAGGGCACGGTGCGCACCTTCAGCACCGAGGTGCTGGACCTGATCGAGGACCGCATGCGCCAGATCGCCGAGGGCTGCTGCGCGATGAACAACGCGCGCTGCGAGTTCCACTTCAACCGCAACTATCCGGCCACGGTGAACACGCCGGCCGAGGCTGCCTTCGCGCGGCAGGTGATGGTCGACATCGTGGGCGAGGAGCGGGTGCGGGCGCAGGAGCCGACCATGGGCGCCGAGGACTTCGCCTACATGCTGCAGGCCAAGCCGGGCGCCTATTGCTTCATCGCCAATGGCGATGGCGACCATCGTGACATCGGCCATGGCGGCGGGCCCTGCACGCTGCACAACCCGAGCTACGACTTCAACGACGACCTGATTCCGCTGGGCGCGACCTACTGGGTGCAGCTGGCAACCCGCTGGCTGGCGCAGCCCACCGCGGCGCGCTGAGCCGCCATGCTGCCTCTCGCGCAGTGCTTTGCCGGCAGCTACGGCCAGGCGCGCAAGCTGTTCCTGGAGGGCGCGGTGATCGCCGGCATGGCACTGCAGTCGCATGCCTGCCCGGTGCCGGGCGCGGACGGCACGGCGCTGGCGACCGATGTCGCGCTGGAGCTTGCGCCTGGCGGGGCTGCTGCGCGCCTGCTGGTGCTGGCGAATGCCGGCAGCCCGGCCGGCAGTGGCGTGCTGGCGTTTGCGCTGGGCGACGAGGACTGGCGCGCCCGCGCGCATGCGGCCGGCGTGGCGGTGCTCTATGTGCACGAGCCCTGGCTGGCTGCGGATGGGCCGCCCGGCAGCTGGCGCCAGGCCACGCTGCAGGCGGTGCTGCGCGAGCAGGCGGCGTTCGCTGGCGCGGTGCGCTGCCTGGCGCTGGGCGGGCAGCCGCAGGACGATGCCCTTCGGCAGGCGGTGGCGCAGGCCTGCCCCGGCGCCGCCTGCGCCCAGCTGGCGCTGGAGGCGGCCAACCCGCCAGCGCCGCGCGCCGCGCAGACGCCGCTGCATCCCGATACCTGGAAGGGCATCGCCATCAGCCGCTCGCGCCCGGCGCTGTTCGAGGCGCTGGCGCAGTTTGCATAGGCGACAGCCAACTGTTGCGGTGTCAGACAACGTCCATTGACGCCGCCGTCGGCCTGCCCACAATGGCTGTCATGAATATGTTGCAGTCGAAACTGGAAGCAAGGCTGGCGGCATTGCCGGTCTCTGTTGCATTGGAATTGCCAGGCGGCGAGTGGGTGGGTTCGCGGCAGGACGCCCGGGTGCGCCTGCACTGCCGCAGCGCGGCGGCGCTGGCGGCCCTGGCAGCGGGTGATGTGGGTGTGGTGGGCGGCGCCATCGTCGAGGGGCAGGTGGAGGTGGACGGCTCCATGCGCGACGCCATGGCCGCCGCGGTGGCGCTGATGCCGGCCGACCCGGTGCATGCGCGTTCCACCTGGTGGAGCCGGCTGCTGGCGCGCTCGCGCTCGGCCGCGCTGCACACCTTGACCAGGGACGCCGAGCAGATCCAGTTCCACTACGATGTGTCCGACGACTTCTATGCGCTGTGGCTGGACCCGCGCCGGGTCTATTCCTGCGCCTACTATGCCGAGCCCGGCATGGGCCTCGCCCAGGCGCAGGAGGCCAAGCTCGAGCTGATCTGCCGCAAGCTGCGCCTGGCCCGGGGCGAGCGCTTTCTCGACGTGGGCGCGGGCTGGGGCGGGCTGCTGCTGTGGGCCGCCGAGCACTATGGCGTCGAGGCCACCGGCATCACGCTGTCGAAGAACCAGCATGCGCATGTGCAGCGCCTGATCGAGCAAAAGGGCCTGTCGGGCCAGGTACGCATGCTGCTGCTGGACTACCGCAAGCTGGAGCCCGGGCAGCCTTTCGACAAGATCGCCTCGGTCGGCATGTTCGAGCATGTGGGCAAGGCGCACATGCTGGAGTACTTCCGTACCATCAGGCGGCTGCTCAAGCCTGGCGGGCTGCTGATGAACCATGGCATCACCGCCGGCGGCACCGAGAACGAGCAGCTGGGCGCGGGCATGGGCGACTTCATCGAGAAATACATCTTCCCCGGCGGCGAGCTGATCCATGTGAGCGCGGTGCTGCAGGAGATGGCCCATGCGGGCCTGGAGATGGTGGATACCGATAACCTGCGCCCCCACTATGCGAAGACGCTATGGGCCTGGTCGGACGCGCTGGAGGCCCGGCTGCCCGAGGCGCGGGCGGTGCTGCGGCAAAAGGGCGATGCCGCACAGGCCGAAAAAACCCTGCGCGCCTATCGCCTGTACCTGGCCGGCTGCGCCACCGGCTTCGAGCATGGCTGGGTGGCGCTGCACCAGATGTTGGCTGTCTCGCCGGATGGGTCTATGCTTACAGGCACCATGCCTGGGGCACAATCAGAATACCCGTTCACCAGGGCTTACATGTATCGTTGATTCACCCTGCTTTAGGAGGCTGCCATGCTCTACAAGTTTTCATCCCGCGCCACCGCCAATGTCATCCTGCTCGAGGCGGACGGCCGGCAGATCCTGCACATCATCGGCAAGGACTCCCATGCCAAGCAGGGCATCATCACGGTGGATCAGATCCCCGGCGCGATCGATGCGCTCAAGGCCGCGATGGCGCGCGAGGCCGCCGGCGAAAAGGCGGTGGACGCGGTGCACATCCACGCCGAAAAGCGCGGCCTTGACGATGACGACGTGGTGGACGACCTGGTGGGCCTGAAGCAGCGCGCGGTGCCCTTCATCGACATGCTGCAGCGCAGCGCCGCCGAGGGCTACGACGTGACCTGGGGCGTGTGAGCTTGCGGCGCGACGAGCCCCATTGAAAAATGCCCCCCACGCTTGCTCACTGCGTGTAGCCGCTGCCCCCCGAGGGGGCGTTTTTCATCTTGGGGCGGCCCGGCGATGAAAAACGACTGCCGCGGCAGTCGTTTTTTTGTGAGCGCGGGTGGATCAGTCCGCGTAGGCGCCCGCGGCCTTGATGATCGGGGTCCACTTGTTGATCTCGGCCTGCACGAAGGCCTTGTGGCCGGCCGGCTCCACGCGCTTGTCGTTGGCGACCACCGCGCTCAGCTGCTCTTCGCGCTTGATGAATTCGGGGTCTTTCAGCGCCACCTTGAGCGCGTCGTTGACCTTCTTGAGCACCGCTGCCGGCGTGCCCTTGGGCGCGTACAGGCCATGCCAGATGGTCACTTCGAAGCCCTTCAGGCCCGACTCGTCGAGCGTGGGCAGGTCCTTGAGCGAGGGCGTGCTCAGGCGCTGCTTGGTGGTCACCGCATAGGCCTTGACCTTCTTGGCCTCGATCTGGCCGGTGGTGTTGGTGGTCTGGTCGCACAGCAGGTCGACCTGGCCGCCCATCAGGTCGGCGATCGCGGGCGCGGCGCCCTTGTAGGGCACGGGCGTCATCGGCGCCTTGAGCGTGTTCTGCAGCAGCAGGCCGCACAGGTGCGAGGCCGAGCCGATGCCGGCGTTCGCCAGGTTGACCTTCTCCTTGTTGGCGCCGATCCAGGTGCTCAGCTCCTTGAAGTTGTTGGGCGGCAGGCCGGGCTTGCCGATCAGCGTCATCGGCACGTCGTTGATGATGCCCAGGTACTCGAAGTCCTTGAGCACGTCGAACGACAGCTTGCGGTACAGGATGGGCGCGGTGGCGACGCCGATGTGGTTGAGCAGCAGGGTGTAGCCATCGGGCTTGGCGCGGGCGGCCTTGGCCATGCCGATGGTGCTGCCGGCGCCGTCGGCATTGTCGATCACGATGGTGGCGCCGCCCAGCGGCTTGCGCAGTGCCTCGGCCAGGTCGCGGGCCACGCGGTCGGTGGGGCCGCCAGCGGTGAAGGGGACGATGATGGTGATGGCCTTGGCCGGGTAGGCATCGTCGGCATGTGCGCCAACCGCCGCCAGGGCTGCCAGCGCCACTGCGCTCCACTGCATGATCTTGCTGCGCATAGAGAGTCTCCGATAGAAAACGTTAAAGGCCGCAATATTACCGAGCGTTTATCGCGGTTTTCATGGGGAAACCCCTGTTTTTTCAGGATATTGCTGCAGTTTTTGGTGTGAAAGCCCCCGGCTTGAGCCAGCTCAAAAGGCGCTGGCGATGGCCGCGGCCGCGGCGCGGGTTTCCACGCCGAGCTTTTCGAACACATGCTCCAGGTGCTTGTTGACGGTGCGCGGGCTCAGGCCCAGGATCTGCGCGATGTCGCGGTTGGTCTTGCCCTTGGCGAGCCAGCCCAGCACCTCGGTCTCGCGCGGCGTCAGCGCCGCGTCCTGCAGGCGCTGCGCACTGGAGCCCGCATCCGCGGCGGCGCCGGCGTTTTCCAGGCGCAGCACCAGCATCGATTCGCCGATGCCGACCTCACCCACATGGCGCGCGAGCAGGCTGCCCTTGCCGCAGGCGATGCGGTTTTCGCGGCTGGCATGGGCCGATTGCAGCCAGGCGCCGGCAGCCGGCCCGTCGCTGCCGAAGGCCAGCTCCAGCCAGACCGAGGCCTGCGGCGAATGCCAGGCGATGCGGCCCTGCCGGTCGAGCACCACCGTGCCCATGCCCGCCACGTCCACCGCGGCCTGCGCCAGCCGCCTTGCGTTGGCGTTGTGCATGTGGCGCGCCAGCCGGGCCAGCACCTCGGGCAGCCTGACCGGCTTGACCACATAGTCCACGCCGCCGCTGGCAAAGCCTTCGACGATGTGGTCGGTCTCCGACAGGCCGGTCATGAAGATCACCGGCACATGGGCCCATGCGGGCCGGGCCTTGATCCTGCGGCACAGCGCGAAGCCGTCTTCGCCGGGCATGACGCAGTCGAGCAGCACCGCGTCGGGCGTGGCCATCTCGAAGCGCTCCATGGCTTCGGCGGCATGGCGCGCCACCAGCACGGTGTAGGACTCCTGGCTCAGTGCGTCGCAGAGAAAGCCCAGGGTTTCGAGCGCATCGTCCACGATGAGGACGACGCCGGCATGGGGGATGGTCAAGGGCATGGCTAGGATTCGGCGGCTGCGCCGGATTGCAGGATGCCGAGCACGGCGGGGAAGTCGAAACGCTGCGCCGCGGCATCCAGCGCCCGCAGCGTAGGCCGCAGCTCGGGGTAGCCGGTCTGGGCCGCCTCGATCATTCTGCGCAGCCCGGTGGCATTGCCGAAGCGCGCCAGCCGGATCAGGTCGGCATGCAGCGCGGCGGGCAGCGGTGCGGCCGGCGCTGGCGAGGGGGCCGAGGCCGCGATGCCCAGCTGCGGCTGCACCAGCGTGCCCTCGGTCCATTCGAGCGCCAGCAGCCGGGCCAGGGTGTCGAGCAGCTCGGATTCGAGCACCGGCTTGCCCACGAAGGCCTGGCAGGCCGCGCGCTGCAGGTTTTCGGGCAGGTTCTCGAACAGGTCGGCCGAGACGATGACGATGGGCAGCTGCGCGGGGCCGTACTGCCGGCGCACCAGCTGCGCGGTCTGCCAGCCGGTGAGGTCGTCCATGCTCAGGTCGAGCAGGAGGGCGTCGGGCGGCGCATCGCGGATGATCTCCAGGCACTCGCGACCGCTGGCCGCTTCGCGCACGATGAAGCCCAGCGCAATCAGCACCCCCGCGAGCAGCTGGCGGTGGATGGGCTGGTCGTCGACGATCAGCAGGGTCTTGCGCCCGCCCCGGTAGCCCGCGATGGCGCTGCGGGGCCGCAGGCTGCCGTCGTCCTGCGGCGGCGTGTGGATCTCGCTCAGGTACAGGCGCACCGAGAAGGTGCTGCCCTGCGGGGTGCTGGCCAGCGTCAGCTCTCCGCCCATCAGCAGTGTCAGCATGCGGGTGATGGTCAGGCCCAGGCCGGTGCCGGTGCTCGATGCCCGGCGGCCGGCGCTGCCGCGCTCGAAGGGCATGAAGATGCGCTCCTGATCCTGCGGCGCGATGCCGATACCGGTGTCGATGATGTCGAAGCGCACCACGTCGCTGTGGCAGTTGACCTGCAGGCCGATGCTGCCGCTGTCGGTGAAGCGGATCGCGTTGCTCAGCAGGTTGATCAGGATCTGGCGCAGCCGCTTGGCGTCGGCGCGTACCCATTGCGGCACCCGGCCCTGGGTGCGCAGGTGGAACTGCAGGCCCTTGGCCTGCGCCTGCGGCCGCACCATGCGGTCCACGGTGTCGAGGAACTCGGGAAACCGCAGCGGCGCGGGGTCGAGCCGCAGGCGGCCGGCCTCGATGCGCGCCAGCTCCAGCAGCTCGTCGATCAGCGAATGCATGTGCTGGCCGCTGTGCAGCATGGTGGCGATGTTCTCGCGTGCCGAGGCGGGCAGGTCGTCGCGCTTGAGCAGCAGCTGCGCATAGCCGAGGATGCTGGTGAGCGGCGTGCGCAGCTCGTGCGCCATACCCGCCACATAGCGCGACTTGGCCTGGTTGGCGGCCTCGGCATGCTCCTTGGCCGCCTGCAGCTGAAGGTCGGTGCGCGTGTGCGCCTCGATCTCCTGCAGCAGCATCTGGGTCTGGCGCTCGGACTCTTCGCGCGCCATGCGGCGGCTGTCGTTGGCCAGCACCACCCACCAGGCATACAGCGTGCACAGCAGCATCAGCAGCGAGAAGGCTTTGAGGAACGCCCATTTCATCTCGCTGCCGGCTGCGGCGCCCAGGCTCTCCTGCCAGTACACCACCAGCAGCGCCAGCGCCATCGGGCTGGCCAGCAGCACCAGCGTGCCGGCATAGGAGGCGAGGCGGAAGTTGATGCTGTGCCTGATCGGCGGGGGCAGCAGCCGCTCGCCCAGGCTGCGCCACTGCACGCTGGCGCGCGCGTTGGCGGGCTTGCAGCGGTCCTGGCAGCGCGAGTCGAGCGAGCAGCACAGCGAGCAGATGGGCGCGCCGTAGGCGGGGCAGCGGGCCATGTCGGCGCGCTCGAAGCGGTTCTCGCAGACCGCGCAGATGAGCGTGGGCTGCTCGAAGCTCTCGGGCTGGCGGGCGATGTACCAGCGCCCCCGCGTGGCCCAGGCCAGCAGCGGCGACACCAGCAGCGCCAGCGCCAGCGCGATGTGGGGCGCGAAGGCGCTGGCCATGTCGCCCAGCACGCCCGAATACGCGATGCCGGCCACCGCCGCCGCGATCAGCATGGTGCCCAGGCCGACCGGGTTGAGATCGTACAGGTAGGCGCGCCGGAACTCGGCGCCCGGCGGGCTCAGTCCGAGCGGCTTGTTGATCACCAGGTCGGCCACCAGCGCGCCCACCCAGGCGACCGCGATGCTGCTGTAGATGCCCAGCACCTTCTCCAGCGCGCCGAAGACCCCGAGCGTCATGATCAGCGTGGCGATCATCACGTTGAACACCAGCCAGACCACGCGCCCGGGATGGCTGCGGGTGAGGCGCGAGAACACATTGGACCAGGCCAGCGAGCCGGCATAGGCGTTGGTGACGTTGATCTTGATCTGCGCGATGACCACGAAGGCCAGCGTGACCCACAGTGCCGCGCCATAGTCGCCGAGCATCGCCGAGAAGGCGGCGAGGTACAGGTGCGTCGGATCAGAGGCCTGCGCCACGCTTGAGCCATACTGCAGCGCCACATAGGCCAGGAATGCGCCGCCCAGCATGCGCAGCATGCCCATCAGGATCCAGCCGGGGCCGCCCAGCAGCACGCAGATCCACCAGCGCCAGCGGTTGGCGGGCGTGCGCCGGGGCATGAAGCGCAGGTAGTCCACCTGCTCGCCCACCTGCACGATCAGCGCGAAGATCACCGTGGAGGCCGAGCCGAAATACAGCCAGCTGAAATCCGCGCTGCCCGAGACCAGCCCGGCAAGGCCGGTCATCTCGTGCGCGAAGCGGGGGTGGGCGAATGCCAGCCACAGGTAGGGCGCCAGCAGCATCAGCGCCCACAGCGGCTGGGTCCAGGCCTGCAGGCGCGAGATGAAGGTGATGCCGTACAGCACCAGCGGAATCACCACCAGCGCAGATGCGATGTAGCAGGCCACCAGGGGCCAGCCCAGGGCCATCTGCAGCGCCAGCGCCATGATGGCGGCCTCCAGCGCGAAGAAGATGAAGGTGAAGGTGGCGTAGATCAGCGAGGTGAGGGTCGAGCCCAGGTAGCCGAAGCCGGCGCCGCGGGTGAGCAGGTCCATGTCCAGCCCGTAGCGCGCGGCGCACACCGAGATCGGCAGCGCCGTCAGGAAGATCACCAGCCCCATGGCCGCGATGGCCCAGGCCGCGTTCGTGAAGCCGTAGGCCAGCGCGATGGCGGCGCCGATGGCCTCCAGCGCCAGGAAGGACAGGCCGCCCATCGCGGTGTTCACCAACTGCCATTCGCTCCAGCGCCGCGCGCTTTGCGGCGTGTGGCGCAGCGCATAGTCCTCCATGGTCTCGTCGGCGACCCAGGCGTTGTACTGGCGGCGGATCGGAAAGATCTTCTGGGAAGCTTGGCCCATGGAAAGCGGTTCGGGTGGATGCATCAAGAGATAAAGCAATATTCATACCCGATTTCTGAAATGCTGCGCTGCATCAAAATAATATTCATATAAAACAATGGCTTGAATGGTGGCTACGTCAAATGACGTATGGGTGCTTCGCCGCCGCGCTCCTAGAGTTCGCAACAGGTTCCAACCCGTTACCACTTGAGGAGAAAAGCATGACTTCCGACTCGAATAGCTCCCTGCGCCGCCGCCGCCTGCTCCAGGGCCTGGGCGCCATCGGCATGGCGGGCCTGCCCATGCTGGCCAGCGCCCAGACGCCGCCCACCGCGCAGGTCAACACCACCAAGCTGGCGGTGACGGACACCGAGGTCGTGGTCGGCCAGCTGCATTCGTCGACCGGCACCATGGCGATCTCCGAGACCGGCTCCATCCAGGCCGAGCAGCTGGCCATCGACCAGATCAACGCCATGGGCGGCGTGCTGGGCCGCAAGATCCGCGTGATCAAGGAAGACGGCGCATCCGACTGGCCGACCTTTGCCGAGAAGGCCAAGAAGCTGCTGATCAACGACCATGTGGCCACCGTGTTCGGCTGCTGGACCTCGGCTTCGCGCAAGGCGGTGCTGCCGATCTTCGAGAAAGAAAACGGCCTGCTGTACTACCCCACCTTCTACGAAGGCCTGGAGCAGAGCAAGAATGTGATCTACACCGGCCAGGAGGCGACGCAGCAGATCCTGTGGGGCCTGGAATGGGCCAAGAAGGAGAAGAAGGCCGGCAAGGTGTTCCTGGTGGGCTCGGACTACATCTGGCCGCGCACCTCGATGAAGATCGCGCGCAAGCACATCGAGGCCTTCCAGAAGGGCAAGGTGGTGGGCGAGGAGTACTACCCGCTGGGCAACACCAACTTCAACTCGCTGATCAACAAGATCAAGGTGGCCAAGCCCGACCTGATCTTCGCCGCGGTGGTGGGCGGCTCGAACGTGGCCTTCTACAAGCAGCTCAAGGCGGCGGGCATCACCGGCGACAAGCAGTTCCTGCTCACGCTGTCGGTCACCGAGGACGAGATGCTGGGCATCGGCGGCGAGAACTTCGCGGGCTTCTACTCCAGCATGAAGTACTTCCAGACGCTGGACAACCCGAACAACAAGAAGTTCGTCGAGGCCTTCAAGGCCAAGTACGGCGCCAAGTCGGTCATCGGCGACGTGACCCAGGCCGGCTACCTCGGCCCCTGGCTGTGGAAGGCCGCGGTCGAGAAGGCGGGCAGCTTCGATGTGGACAAGGTGGTCGCCGCATCGCCCGGCATCGAGCTCAAGACCGCGCCCGAGGGCTATGTCAAGGTCGATGCCAACCACCACCTGTGGAGCAAGTCGCGCATCGCCCAGGGGCAGCCGGACGGCAGCTTCAAGGTGGTGGCCGAGTCGCCCGAGCTGATCAAGCCCGATCCGTTCCCCAAGGGCTACCAGTAACCGGCAGCCAATGAAGCCGCGCGCGGCGCGGCACCGTGGCAAGGGGCCGTGCCCCTTGCCGGCCCCTCACCTGAACATCCTGCGAAGAGATAGCCATGAGCTTTTCCGAGATGACGAATATCGCGCTGATGCAAGGCTTTGCCGGGCTGAGCCTGTTTGCCGTGCTGCTGCTGATGGGCCTGGGCCTGGCCATCATCTTTGGCCAGATGGGCGTGATCAACATGGCGCACGGCGAGTTCATGACCATCGGCGCCTACACCGTGTTCATGTTCTCGAGCCTGGTGGAGTCGAGCTTTCCGGCGCTGATGCCGTACTACTTCCCGGTGTCGATCGCGGCCGCCTTCGTGTTCGCCTTCGTGCTGGGCTGGCTGCTCGAATGGGCGCTGATCCGCCACCTGTACAAGCGCCCGCTCGACACCCTGCTGGCCACCTGGGGCCTGAGCCTGGGCCTGCAGCAGGTGTTTCGCTCGGCCATCGGCCCCAAGGAGGTCAGCCCCACGCTGCCCGAATGGCTGATGGGTTCGTGGTCGCCCAGCGAAGGGCTGGACATCCCGATCAACGGCCTGTTCGTGCTCGGCCTGGCCGCGCTGGTGACCGCGGGCGTGCTGCTGGCGCTGTACCGCAGCCGCTGGGGCCTGCGGGTGCGTGCGACGGTGAGCAACCGCGCCATGGCCAACGCCATCGGCATCAACACCAAGAAGACCGACCGCCTCACCTTCGCCATCGGCTGCGGCGTGGCGGGCATCGCCGGCGCGGCCTTCACCACCATCGGCTCGACCGGGCCGACCTCGGGCTCGCTGTACATCGTGGATTCGTTCCTGGTCGTCACCTTCGGCGGCGCGGCCAGCCTGCTGGGCACGGTGGCCTCGGCCTTCGGCATCGCGCAGGCGCAGTCGATCTCGGAGTTCTTCCTGACGGGCTCGATGGCCAAGGTGCTGACGCTGTCGCTCATCGTGGTGATCCTGATGATCCGCCCGCAGGGCCTCTTTGCCAGCAAGGTGCGCCGCTGAGGCGCATGGATACGGTGCATACCGGATAGCGAGGAACAGGAAATGACAGACTTTAGACGCTGGTTGGGCAAGAGCGGATTGGGCAGTGTGGCCTTGCTGGCGGTGGTGTTGCTGGCGGTGTTTCCACTGACGCTCGACATCTTCCGCCTGAACCTGGTGGGCAAGTACCTGTGCTACGCCTTCGTGGCGGTGGGGCTGGTGATGCTGTGGGGCTGGTGCGGCGTGCTCAGCCTGGGGCAGGGCGTTTTCTTCGGGCTGGGGGGCTATGCGATGGCCATGTTCCTCAAGCTGGAGGCCTCGGACGCGGCCAGCACCAGGATCCAGAGCACGCCCGGCATTCCCGACTTCATGGACTGGAACCAGCTGACGCAGCTGCCGCTGTGGTGGAAGCCGTTCGAGCACCTGCCGCTGGCGCTGATCGCGGTGGTGCTGGTGCCGGCGCTGCTGGCCTTCGTGGTCGGCTACGCGATGTTCCGGCGCCGCGTCGGCGGCGTGTATTTCGCGATCATCACGCAGGCGGTGGCGCTGATCCTGACGGTGCTCATCATCGGCCAGCAGGGCTACACCGGCGGCGTCAACGGCATGACCGACCTGAGGACCATGCTCGGCTGGGACATCCGTACCGACAGCGCCAAATACGTGCTGTACTTCGCTTGCTGCGGCCTGCTGCTGCTGTCGGTGCTGCTGTGCCTGTGGATCCAGAAGGGCAAGGTGGGCACCCTGCTGCTGGCGATGCGCGACAAGGAAGACCGGGTGCGCTTCTCGGGCTACGACGTGGCCATGTTCAAGGTCTTCGTGTTCTGCCTGGCGGCGGCGGTCTCGGGCATCGGCGGCGCGCTCTTCGCGCTGCAGGTGGGCTTCATGTCGCCATCGTTCGTGGGCATCGTGCCGTCCATCGAGATGGTCATCTTCGCCGCGGTGGGCGGGCGCATGAGCCTGGTCGGCGCGGTGTATGGCGCCTTGCTGGTGAACTTCGGCAAGACCTATTTCTCCGAGACCTTCCCCGACCTGTGGATGTTCTGCATGGCGGCGCTGTTCATCGGCGTGACCATGTTCTTCCCCGACGGGCTGGCGGGGCTGTACCAGTCCCGGCTCAAGCCCTGGCTGGCGCGCGGCAAGGCGGGTGCGCGGCCCGCGCCGGCGAGTGCGGGCGTGCCCGCGCCCAGGCCGGCAGCGGGCGGCGCGGCGGGCCCGGCCCTGAAGGCTTGACGGATACGGAGGCAGCATGAGCAATACCAACTTCGCGCTGGCGGTGGAAGACCTGTCGGTGTCATTCGACGGCTTCAAGGCCATAGACGATCTGACGCTGTATGTTGACAAGAACGAGCTGCGTGTCATCATCGGGCCCAACGGCGCCGGCAAGACCACCTTGCTCGACCTGATATGCGGCCGCACCAAGGCGAGCAGCGGCAGCATCAAATTCCGGAACGAGGAGCTGACCGGCATCGACGAGTACCTGCGGGTGCGCAAGGGCATAGGCCGCAAGTTCCAGACGCCGTCGATCTACGAGAACCTGAGCGTATTCAAGAACCTGGAGGTGTCGTTTCCGCAGGGCCGCTCGGTCTGGGGCGCGCTGCGCTTCAAGTGCAGCGATGCGGTGCGCCAGCGGGTGCAGGCGGTGGCCGCCGAGATCGGCCTGGCCGGCGTGCTCGGGCTGGAGGCCGGGCTGCTGTCGCACGGGCAGAAGCAGTGGCTGGAGATCGGCATGCTGCTGATGCAGGAGCCCGAGCTGCTGATGCTGGACGAGCCGATCGCGGGCATGAGCGCGCGCGAGCGCGAGCTCACCGCCGAGCTGCTCAAGCGCATCTGCGTGGGGCGCTCGGTCATCGTCATCGAGCACGACATGGAGTTCGTCGCGCAGATCGCGCACAAGGTCACCGTGATGCACCAGGGAAAGATCCTGGCCGAGGGCTCGATGGAGGCGGTGCAGAACAACCCCAAAGTGATCGATGTCTACCTGGGCCATTGAGGGAGGAGCCGTATGCTGAATGTCGACAACATCCACGTGGCCTATGGCCAGAGCGAGGCGCTGCACGGCATTTCGTTCGCCGGCAAGGCGAACGAGACCGTGGCCATCATGGGCCGCAACGGCATGGGCAAGACCACGCTGTTCAAGGCGCTGATGGGCCTATTGCCGATCAAGAGCGGCCAGGTCTCGGTGGCCGGCAACGACGTGTCGCGCGACGAGAGCTACCAGCGCGTGGCCAAGGGCATTGCCTACGTGCCCCAGGGCCGCATGATCTTCCCCACGCTCACGGTGCAGGAGAACATCGAGACCGGCCTGGAGAATGCCGCGGACAAGCGCATCCCCGACGAGATCTTCGCGCTGTTTCCGGTGCTGTGGGACATGCGCCGGCGCAAGGGCGGCAATCTCTCGGGCGGCCAGCAGCAGCAGCTGGCGATCGCGCGGGCGCTGGTCACCAACCCCAAGGTGCTGCTGCTCGACGAGCCGACCGAGGGCATACAGCCGTCCATCATCAAGGACATCGCCAAGGCGCTGAACGAGATCCGCCGCATGCGCGAGATCACCATCGTGGTGTCCGAGCAGGTGCTGCATTTCGCGATGGAGGTCGCCGACCGGCTTTTCGTGATCGAGGGCGGGCGCTTCGTGCACGAGACCGGCCGCGACAGCACCAACGAGGCGCACATCAAGTCCTATCTGTCGGTCTGATCGGCCGGCCGATTGACCATCCGATCCACTTTGTCCACCAACCCAGGAGCACATCACATGGCTGAAACCCTCATCAAGGTCGAGCTGAACCAGGCCGCCACGGACAACCCGCTGGTCCACAACCGCTGGCACCCCGACATCCCGATGGCCTGCTGGGTCCAGCCCGGCGACGAGTTCGTGCTCGAAACCTACGACTGGACCGGCGGCTTCATCAAGAACGACGACAGCGCCGACGACGTGCGCGACGTGGACCTGACCACGGTGCACTACCTCTCGGGCCCGGTGGGCGTCAAGGGCGCCGAGCCCGGCGACCTGCTGGTGGTGGACCTGCTCGACATCGGCGCCAAGGAGGACAGCCTGTGGGGCTTCAACGGCTTCTTCAGCAAGAACAACGGCGGGGGCTTCCTGACCGACCACTTCCCGTCGGCGCAAAAGTCGATCTGGGATTTCCACGGCATGTTCACCACCTCGCGCCACATCCCCGGCGTGCGCTACGCGGGCCTGATCCACCCCGGCCTGATCGGCACCCTGCCCGACCACGCCATGCTCGAAGCCTGGAACGCGCGCGAGCAGGCGCTGATCGCCACCAACCCCGAGGGCAACCTGGCCAACCCGCCCTGGGCCACCACCGCCCACATGGGCCAGATGGCGGGCGAGGCGCGCGATAAGGCCGCCGCCACCGGAGCGCGCACCGTGCCGCCGCGCGAGCATGGCGGCAACTGCGACATCAAGGACCTCTCGCGCGGCTCGAAGATCTTCTTCCCGGTCTACGTGGACGGCGCCGGCCTGTCGGTGGGCGATCTGCACTTCAGCCAGGGCGACGGCGAGATCACCTTCTGCGGCGCCATCGAGATGGCCGGCTGGGTGCACATGAAGGTGCAGCTCATCAAGGGCGGCATGGCCAAGTACGGCATCAAGAACCCGATCTTCAAGCCCAGCCCCATCACGCCGACCTACAACGACTATGTGATCTTCGAGGGCATCAGCGTCGACGAATCGGGCAAGCAGTACTACCTGGACGTGAACGTGGCCTACAAGCAGGCCTGCCTCAACGCCATCGAGTACCTGAAGAAGTTCGGCTACTCGGGCGCGCAGGCCTACTCCATCCTGGGCACCGCGCCGGTGCAGGGCCACATCAGCGGCGTGGTCGACATCCCCAACGCCTGCGCCACGCTGTGGCTGCCCACGCAGATCTTCGACTTCGACATCAACCCCTGCGCCGCCGGGCCCATCAAGCACCTGGACGGCAGCATCGACATGCCGATCTCGTTCGACAAGTAAGGAGCCGCCCATGCCGACCTACGACTATGCCTGTGCGGACTGCGGCGAATTCGACGCGCTGCGTGCCTTGAGCGAGCGCAACCAGCCCTGCGCCTGCCCATGGTGCGGCGCGGCTGCCCAGCGCGTGTTCGCGCACGCGCCGCGCCTGGCCTGCACCACGCCGCAGCAGCGGCGCGCCGCCGAGGTCAACGAACGCGCGCGCCACGCGCCCCGCTCCTCGCGCGAGGTGGAGCCCGGCAGCTATGGCCGCCTGCGCCACCCCAGCGGCTGCGGCTGCTGCACGCCCAAGGGCAAGGCGGCCGCGCAGGCCGGCAACGGCGGCGCGGGCCTGAAGGCGCAGGTCGGCCGCCGCCCCTGGATGATCAGCCACTGAAGCGGGGCTTTGCCCGGATGCGCGCTCAGTCGTAGCTGCGCGCGTCCTCGATCACCTTGCCGTCGTTGGGCAGCTCGCCCGGGTTGACGAGCTCGACCTCGGCGCGCAGCTTGGTCACCTCGCGGGCCACGCCGGCGATCTGCTCGGCCAGCCCGGCGGCGATCTCGCGCGTTTCCACCTTCAGCGTCATCGCATCGCTGGCCATGGCGCCGGTGACCACCAGGCGCGCGCGCAGCACCTGCGGAAAGCGCCGCGCGATCTCGGCCACCTGCGAGGGGTGCACGAACATGCCGCGCACCTTGGTGGTCTGGTCGGCGCGGCCCATCCAGCCCTTGATGCGGGTGTTGGTGCGGCCGGTGGGGCAGGGGCCGGGCAGCACCGCCGACAGGTCGCCGGTGCCGAAGCGGATCAGCGGGTAGTCGGTGTTGAAGCTGGTGACCACCAGCTCGCCCACCTCGCCCTCGGGCACGGGGTCGCCGGTGCCGGGGCGCACGATCTCGACGATGACGTTCTCATCGATCACCAGCCCTTCGCGCGCCGCGGTTTCGTAGGCGATCAGGCCCAGGTCGGCCGTGGCATAGCACTGGTAGGCGGTGACGCCGCGCCCGGCCAGCCAGTCGCGCAGCGAGGGCGGAAAGGCCTCGGCGCTGACCAGCGCCTTGGTGAGCGAGGGCAGCGCCACCTGCATCTCGGCCGCCTTGTCGACCAGGATCTTCAGGAAGCTGGGCGTGCCGATGTAGCCCGCGGGCCGCAGGTCGGCCATGGCCTGCACCTGCTGCTCGGTCTGGCCGGTGCCGGCCGCGAACACGCTGGCGCCCAGCGCATGGGCGCCGTTTTCCATCATCGCGCCGGCGGGCACGAAGTGGTAGCTGAAGCTGTTGTGGATCAGCTCGCCGGGCCGAAAGCCGGCGGCGTAGATGGCCCGTGCCATGCGCCAGTAGTCGGCGCGCGTGCCCTCGGGCTCGTAGATGGGGCCGGGGCTGGCGAACACCCGGCCCATGGCGCGGCCGAAGCCCTGGGTGTTGAAGCCGCCGAACGGGTGCTGGCGGCGCTCGGCCTGCTGGCGCGCCAGCAGCTCGCTCTTGCGGGTGACGGGCAGCCGCGCCAGCGCCGCGCGGCTGGTGATGCCGGCGGCATCCACGCCGCGCAGGATCTGGGCGAACGCGGCCGAATGCCGCTGGGCATGGGCGATCTGCGCCGGCAGGCGGGCGAGCAGGTCGGCCTCGCGCTCGGCGGGGGCGCGGGTTTCGAGGGTGTCGTAGAAGGGGCTCATGCCGGTATCTCCTGCGGGTTGCGGTTGTGGCATTGGGTCGTGACGGGGGTCAGGCCAGCCAGCGCTTGCGCCGCTTGTAGCTCTTCACATCCTTGAAGCTCTTGCGTTCGCCGCCGCCCACACCGAGATAGAACTCCTTCACATCCTCGTTGCTCGCCAGCTCGCAGGCGGCGCCGTCCATCATGATGCGGCCGCTTTCCATGATGTAGCCGTAGTCGGCGTACTTCAGCGCCATGTTGGTGTTCTGCTCCGCCAGCACGAAGGTGACCTTCTCCTTCTGGTTCAGGTCCTGCACGATGTTGAACACCTCCTCGACGATCTGCGGCGCCAGGCCCATCGAGGGCTCGTCCAGCAGCACCATGCGCGGGTTGCTCATCAGCGCGCGGCCGATGGCGCACATCTGCTGCTCGCCGCCCGAGGTGTAGGCCGCCTGGCTGGTGCGCCGCGTCTTCAGGCGCGGAAAATAGTTGTAGACCTTCTCCAGGTTGGCCGCGATCTCGCCCTTGTCGCTGCGGGTGTAGCTGCCGGTGAGCAGGTTCTCCTCGATGGTTAGGTGCGCGAAGCAGTGGCGCCCTTCCATGACCTGCACCACGCCGCGCTTGACCAGGTCGGACGGCGAGAGGTTCTCGATGCGCTCGCCGTCGAGCTCGATGCTGCCCTTGGTGACCTCGCCGCGCTCGCCCTTGAGCAGGTTGGAGATGGCGCGCAGCGTCGTGGTCTTGCCCGCGCCGTTGCCGCCCAGGATGGCGACGATGCCGCCCTGCGGCACGGCGAGCGACACGCCCTTGAGCACCAGGATCACGTGGTTGTAGATGACCTCGATGCCGTTGACCACGAGCAGCGGCGCGGCGGTGGATGCGGGGGGGGATGTGCTCATGGCCTCACCGTTTGCTATTGAATAGGGAGCTGCTGACGCTTTTTATGCAACGATTTCAAATGGTTTTGTATTTGAAACCGTTGCATGTCAAGCGCTTGCAGCTATGGTTTCTGTGCTTAGTTGCAACTCCGAATCGGCAGGTTCTTTTCCTTGGCGTACTTCTCGCCATACTCCTTGACCAGCGGATCGATCAGGCTCTTGTCGGCCTGGTACCAGTCGGAGACCGGCTTGAACTTGCTTCCGTCCCACTGCGCGACGCGGGCCCAGTCGGCGCCCAGGTGGTTCTCGCAGCTGGTCTTGAATGGGCGCAGGATCTTGCCGAAGCCCAGCTCGTTGAGGCGCTCCTGCGTGAGGTTCAGGTTCTCCAGGCCCCAGCGCACCTGCTCGCTGGTCATCACCTTGCCCTTGCCGAACTTCTCCTGCGCGGCGCGGATGGCTTCCACCTGCAGCATCGCGATCATCATGCCGCGGGTATGCGCCAGCTGGCCCAGCTCCTTGGCGTCGGAGGCCGTGCCCTGGCCCTTGTCGTAGAGCATGGCCTTGACCTCGTCGTGCACCTTGTCGTGCTCGGCGGTGTTGTGGATGGTGACGGTGTTGTAGCCCTTGGCGCCGGCGCCGATGTCCTTGACGTCATGGTCCGAGCCGGCCCACCAGATGGCGTACATCTTCTCGCGCGGATAGCCGGTGGCCTGGGCCTCGCGCACGGCCGTGGGCGTCATCACGCCGGCGGACCACAGCAGCACGTAGTCGGGGCGGTTCTGGCGGATCTGCAGCCAGGTGGACTTCTGCTCCACGCCCGGCGCGGTCACCGGCAGCAGCAGCAGCTCGAAGCCGTCCTTGGCGGCGCGCTTTTGCAGCAGCGGGATCGGCTCCTTGCCGTAGGGCGAGTCGTGGTAGACCAGGGCGATCTTCTTGCCCTTGAGGTTGCCCTTTTCCTTCTTCAGGATGTCCTGGATCATCGCGTCGGCCGCGGTCCAGTAGTTGCCCAGCAGCGGGAAGTTCCACTCGAAGGCACGGCCGTCGGCCGACTGCGACAGGCCGTAGCCGGGCGTGACCACCGGCATCTTGTCGCCGGCGGCCTTGGCGCTGACCGCGAAGGTGATGCCGGTGGACTGCGTGTCGAAGCTGGAGACGCCGGGCTTGACCTTGAAGCGCTCATAGCATTCCACGCCCTTGGCGGTGTCGTAGGCGGTCTCGCATTCCTCGTAGGCGATCTTCACGCCGTTGACGCCGCCCTTGGCGTTGACCAGCTTGAGGTAATCCTGCTTGCCGTCGCCCCACGGAATGCCCAGCGGCGCGAACTGGCCGGTGCGGTACACCAAGAGCGGCACGAACTGCTCCTGGGCCTGCGCCGTTGGCGCGGCGACCAGGGCACCCATGCCCAGCGCGGCGGTGGCCGCTGCGATCACAGCTTTCTTGAAAGACATGGTTCTATCTCCTTGGGTTGTGGGATTGGCTACCCTGAAAAAACACTCTGAGGTGCTTGACCGGCTTGCATTCAAAGCGATAGCTGCGTTGCTCTGCCTTGCCGTATATCAATACTGTCTGCGGCTTCGCGCCTTGTTCTCGCTTCGAATGCAAACCGGTTTGAAAAACTTGTATAGCGATCAATGAGGGAAGGGCCACAGGCGCAGCTTCTGGCGGGCCGTGGCCCACAGCTTGGCCAGGCCGTGGGGCTCGACGATCAGAAAGAACACGATCAGCGCGCCGAACACCATGTGCTCCAGGTAGGTCGAGGTGGCGGCCGACAGCGGCAGCCCCAGCCAGTGCGGCACCTGGGTCAGGAAGATGGGCAGCAACACGAAGAAGGCGGCGCCGAAGATGCTGCCGGCGATCGAGCCCAGGCCGCCGATGATGATCATGAACAGCAGCTGGAACGAGCGGTCCAGGCTGAAGGCCGCCGGCTCCCAGGCGCCCAGGTGCACGAAGCCCCACAGCGCGCCGGCCACGCCGACGATGAAGCTGCTGACCGCGAAGGCCGAGAGCTTGGCGTACATGGGGCGGATGCCGATCACGCTGGCGGCCACGTCCATGTCGCGCATGGCCATCCATTCGCGGCCCATCGCGCCGCGCACCAGGTTCTTGGCCAGCAGGCCGAGCACGCACAGGATGCCCAGGCACAGCAGGTATTTCTCCACCGGGGTGTCCACCGTCCAGCCCAGCACCGACAGCTTGCCCGCGCTCACCGAACCGGACGAGGAGTGGTTCGTCACCCAGGCCGCGCGGCTGGTGATCCAGTCCATGAAGAACTGCGCCGCCAGCGTGGCCACCGCCAGGTACAGGCCGCGGATGCGCAGCGAGGGCAGGCCGAAGAGCACGCCCACCGCCATGGCCACCAGGCCGCCGCCGATCAGCGACAGCAGCAGCGGCATGCCCTCGAAGCGCACATGCAGGTTGTAGGCCGCGTAGGCGCCGGCGGCCATGAAGGCACCGGTGCCCAGCGAGATTTGCCCGCAGTAGCCCACCAGGATGTTCAGCCCGATGGCACCCAGCGACATGATGAGGAAGGGGATCAGCACCGCCTGGAAGAAGTAGTCGCTGGCCACCATCGGCACGGCCACGAAGGCCAGCGCCAGGATGGCGAGGATGGCGATGCGGTCCTGCAGCACCGGGAAGATTTGCTGGTCGGCCGTGTAGCTGGTCTTGAACTGGCCGTTTTCACGATAAAACATGTGCTGCTTCCTTGCGGCTCAGGCGCGGTGGAGGATCTTGTACACGTGGGCGCAGCCTTCGGCTGCCCATCGCGGCGCCTCGCCGCGATGACCGTCTTCGCGGCGCGAATACGGCACCGGCTTCGCAAGCTCATTGATCCCGTATTTCATACGCGATCAATGATCTTGTCGCCAAACAACCCCTGCGGCCGGAACAGCAGGAAGCACAGCGCCAGCCCGTAGGCGAACCAGGTCTCGATGCCGCCGCCCACCATGGGGCCGAGGTAGACCTCGGAGAGCTTCTCGCCCACGCCGATGATCAGGCCGCCGACGATGGCGCCGGGCACCGAGGTCAGCCCGCCCAGGATCACCACCGGCAGTGCCTTGAGCGCCACCAGCGACAGCGAGTACTGCACGCCCAGCTTGGAGCCCCAGATGATGCCCACCACCAGCGCCACGCCGCCGGCCACCGACCACACGATCACCCAGATGCGCGACAGCGGTATGCCGATGGACTGCGCGGCCTGGTGGTCGTCGGCCACCGCGCGCAGCGCGCGGCCGGTCTTGGTCTTCTGGAAGAAGAGCGACAGCCCGGTCACCAGCACCGCGGCGATGCAGGCCGAGTACAGGTCTTCCAGGCTGATCAGCACGCCGCCCTGGAACAGGCTGTCGAGCACGAAGCTCGGGTCCTTGGGCATGCCCACGTTGATGCTGTAGACCGAGCTGCCGAAGATCAGCGGGCCCAGGCCGTCGAGGAAGTAGGCGATGCCCAGCGTGGCCATCAAGAGCGTGATCGGCTCCTGGTTGACCAGGTGGCGCAGCGCGAGCTTTTCGATCAGCCAAGCCACCACCACCATCACCGCCATGGCCGCGGCCAGCGCCAGCACGGTGGTGACGAAGCCCGGCTCCAGGCCCAGCCAGCGCGGAATCCATTCCGAGAAGCGGGCCATTGCCAGCGCCGCGAACAGCACCATCGCGCCCATCGCGAAGTTGAACACGCCCGAGGCCTTGAAGATCAGCACGAAGCCCAGCGCGATCAGCGCATACAGGGTGCCCACCATCAGGCCGCCGAACAGCGTTTCGAGAAAAAATGCCATGTTCCCTGCTCCTTGGCTCAGTGGCTGGCGCCCAGGTAAGCGCGGATCACGTCTTCGTTGTTGCGCACTTCATCCGGCGCGCCGTCGCCGATCTTCTTGCCGTAGTCCAGCACCACCACGCGATCGCTGATGTCCATCACCACGCCCATGTCGTGCTCGATCAGCACGATGGTGGTGCCGAACTCGTCGTTCACATCGAGGATGAAGCGGCACATGTCCTGCTTTTCCTCGACGTTCATGCCGGCCATGGGCTCGTCCAGCAGCAGCACCTGCGGCTCCATCGCCAGCGCGCGGCCCAGGTCCACGCGCTTTTGCAGGCCGTAGGGCAGCTGGCCCACGGGTGTCTTGCGATGCGCCTGGATCTCCAGGAAGTCGATGATGTGCTCGACGAACTCGCGCTGGCGCATCTCCTCGCGCTGGGCCGGGCCGATGCGCAGCGCCTGCAGCAGCAGGTTGCTCTTGATCTTGAGGTTGCGGCCCGACATGATGTTGTCGATCACGCTCATGCCCTTGAACAGCGCCAGGTTCTGGAAGGTGCGGGCCACGCCCATCTCGGCCACCTGGCGGCTGTTCATGTGGCCGAAGGTCTGGCCGCGGAAGGTGATCGAGCCGTCCTGCGGCGCGTACACGCCGTTGATGCAGTTGAGCATCGAGCTCTTGCCCGCGCCGTTGGGGCCGATGATGGAGCGGATCTCGTGCTCGCGCACATTGAACGAGATGTCGGTCAGCGCCTTCACGCCGCCGAAGCGCAGGCTGATGTTCTGTATGTCCAGAATGACGTCGCCGATTTTCTTGCTGCTCATGGGCGTTTCCTCTCAGGCGGCGGATTGGACCGGGGCGAAGGTCTTGGCGTCGAGGATCTTCAGCGTCGCGCTCACGCTGCCGGTGCGGCCGTCCTCGAACTTGACCTGGGTCTCGATGAACTGCTCGCTGCGGCCCGCGTACAGCGCCTCGACCAGCACGCCGTACTTGTCGGCGATGAAGCCGCGGCGCACCTTGTTGGTGCGGGTCAGCTCGCCGTCGTCGGCATCGAGCTCCTTGTGCAGCACCAGCAGGCGCGTGACCTGGCAGCCGGCGAGCATGGGGTCGCCGGCCAGGTCGGCATTGACCTTCTCCACGCAGTCCTTGACGAGCGCATACACCTCGGGCTTGGCGGCCAGGTCGGTGTAGCCGGCATAGGGCAGGTTCTGGCGCTCGGCCCAGTTGCCCACCGCCTCGAAGTCGATGTTGATCATCGCGCAGACCTTCTCGCGGCCGTCGCCCAGCGCCACCGCCTCCTTGATGAAGGGGAAGAACTTGAGCTTGTTCTCCACGTACTTGGGCGCGAACATGGCGCCGTCGTGGGCGCCGCCCGACAGGCGTCCCACGTCCTTCACCCGGTCGATGATCTTGAGCTGGCCCGACGGGTCGATGAAGCCCGCGTCGCTGGTGCGGTACCAGCCGTCCTCGGTCAGCACCTCGGCCGTGGCCTTGGGGTTCTTGTAGTACTCCTTGAGCAGGCCTTTCGACTTGACCAGGATCTCGCCGTTGTCGGCCATCTTCAGCTCCACGCCGCGGATGGGGTTGCCGACGGTGTCGGCATAGACCTGGTTGTCGGGTTGAATGCAGACGAACACCGCGGTCTCGGTCGAGCCATAGAGCTGCTTGAGGTTGATGCCGATCGAGCGGTAGAAGGTGAACAGGTCGGGCCCGATCGCCTCGCCGGCCGTATAGGCCACGCGCACCCGCGAAAAGCCCATGTTGTTGCGCAGCGGGCCGTACACCAGCCAGTTGCCCAGCCGGTAGCGCAGCCGGTCCACCAGGCCCACCGGCTTGCCGTCGGTGAGCTGCGGCCCCACGCGGCGCGCCACCTCCATGAAGTGCCGGAACATGCCGCGCTTGAGCGCGCCCGCATCCTCCATGCGGATCATCACGCTGGTGAGCAGCCCTTCGAAGATGCGCGGCGGCGCGAAGTAGTAGGTGGGGCCGACCTCCTTGAGGTCGATGCTCACCGTGCTGCTGGACTCGGGGCAGTTCACCACATAACCGCAGGCCAGCCATTGCGCATAGCTGAAGATGTTCTGCCCGATCCAGGCGGGCGGCAGGTAGGCCAGCACCTCTTCCTTGTCGGTGAGCTGCTCGAACTCGGCGCCAGCGCTGGCGCTCTCCAGCAGCGAGCCGTGCGTGTGCACCACGCCCTTGGGATTGCCGGTGGTGCCCGAGGTGAAGAACATCGCCGCCACGTCGCGGCTGTCCGTGGCCGCCACCTGGGCCTCGAACCAGCCGGGGTTGGCTGCCAGGAAGGCCTTGCCGGCATCGATCAGCGCGTCCAGCGCCGCCAGGCCCGGCGCGTCGTAGTTGCGCAGGCCGCGCGGGTCGTCGTAGTAGATGTGCGCCAGCAGCGGGCAGGGCTCGCGCAGCTCCTGCAGCTTGTCCACCTGCTCCTGGTCCTCGACCACGCAAAAGCGCACCTCGGCGTTGTTCAGCGGGAAGATGCATTCGGCCGCCACCGCGTCTTGGTACAGCGGCACCGGAATCGCGCCGATGGACTGCGCGGCCAGCATCGCGGCATAGATGCGCGGGCGGTTGCCACTCATCAGCACCAGGTGCTCGCCGCGCGCCAGGCCGGCCTGGTGCAGGCCGGCCGCGAGCTGCGCCACCAGGGACTGCAGCTCGCCCCAGGCATAGGTCTGCCAGATGCCGTATTCCTTCTCGCGCAGCGCTGGCGCCAGGGGGCGTGCGGCGGCGTGTTGCAGCAGCAATTTCGGGAACGTCATGGACATGCTGTCGTCTCCTCAGCACAGTGTTCTGGTGTCGGCCGCCCATGGTGCACAGGCGGCCGGCTATGGGCGAATACTAGGAGCGACTTTGACGTTGTTTTGTCTTTACGACGACAATTTGCAGGAAAACCCTCCCGGGGTTTTACCCGCGGTTGCAAATGGGGGCGCGAAGGTTGCCGAAATTTCGGCTAGGAAATCCGCCAAGAATCCGCCATGGCCCGGGGCCCGTTCACAGGGCGCGCGATGGCCGCGCCTGCGCATACGCATACACTGGGCAGGTGGCAACAAGGGGCAAGCGATGGAGTCGCAAGAGCTGGAAGACGATGGCGTGTTTGAAAGTGCAGCAGAGCTGTTCCGGGCCATGGCTGCGCCGATGCGGCTCAAGATCATCAGCGCACTGTGCAATGGCGAGCGCAATGTGTCGGAGCTGCTGGCGGCGATCAACACCACGCAGCCCAATATGTCGCAGCACCTGAACACCTTGTACCAGGCGGGCATCCTGGGCCGCAGGCGCGAGGGCGTGAGCGTCTACTACTTCATCGCCAACGACAAGGTGGTGCAGATGTGCCGCAGCGTATGCCTGCAGATCGCCATGGAAGACTGATGCGGTTTCGCAGGCGCGAAATTGCCGGCGGTGGCGTCCTCAGGGCTTGAGGTAGGCGTAGCCTTCCTTGGCCTGCAGGCGCGCGACCTCGGCCACGCCGGAGGGCACGACCTGCGCCTCCATCAGCAGCTTGGAGGCATCGATCTTGCGCGAGTGCAAGGTGTTGTCGCAGACCCGGAACTCCACGCCGCGCGCCGCCAGCGCGCTCACCGGCCCGCTGAACTCGCGGCCCTTGCTGTCCTTGGCGTCATTGAGCATGAAGTCGATGCCGGCGCCGTGGGTGACGACCACGATCTTGTCCGTTGGCGAGGCATTGAGCTCGTTGCTGATGTTGTTCAGTATCGCGGCCGCGGTCTCCACCCCGGTGTTCACGTGGTAGACCACCTTGATCTTGTCCTGCGCGAAAGCGGCCGTGGCCAGCAGCGAGAAGAAGAGGGCAAGAAATACGCGTTTCATCATGGAATCCTTTTCTGGGTTGCATTGGTGGTATTGCCAGCCCCAAAATATCGCTGGTGGCTTATATTAGTCGCCTGCTATTGCCTTGCATAGCCGGAGAAAATACCGAGGGCGGCGGCCCCATCCACGGGAGAGGCTTGGAGATGAAGATACACAACAGGGGTTGGCGGCGCGTCGTGGCGTCGATGGGGTGTTTTGCGGCGCTCGCGGCCTGGGCCCATGGCCCGGAGCCGGCCGCACTGGCGGCGCGAGCCGATGCGGGCGCGGCGCCCGCGCTGGTGGCCAGCAGGCCCATGGAGGTCAAGAACGTCGCGCCCAACGTCTACTACGTGCAAGGCCTGTCGGCGCTGGGCTCGGCGCAGAACCAGAACTTCATCTCCAACGCCGGCTTCGTGGTGACCGGCGACAGCGTGGTGGTGATCGACGCGCTCGGCTCGCCCGCGCTGGCCCAGGAGCTGGTGCGCCAGATCCGGGCCATCACGCCCAAGCCCATCGGCACCGTCATCCTCACGCACTACCATGCCGACCATATTTACGGCCTGCAGGTCTTCCAGGCCCTGGGCGCCAGAATCGTGGCCAACGGCCTGGCCAGGGAGTACCTCAACTCCGAGACCGCGCGCCTGCGCCTGCAGGCCTCGCGCACCGAGCTGGCACCGTGGATCGATGCCTCGACCCGCATGGTGCCGGCCGACCAATGGGTGGATGCCGACCTCACCCGGCTGAGCATCGGCGGCACCGAGTTCGTGCTGCAGCACATGGGCCCGGCGCACACGCCGGAAGATACGGCGGTGTTCCTGCCGCAAGCCGGGGTGCTGTTCATCGGCGACGTGGTGTTCCGCAACCGCATCCCCTACGTGGGCCAGGCCGACAGCCGCCACTGGATCGCGGCGCTCGATGCCCTGCTGCAGCTGCCGGTCAAGGTGATGGTGCCGGGCCACGGGCCGGCATCGGAAAACCCGAAGCAGGACATGCAGCTCACGCGCGACTACCTGAGCTTCCTGCGCGAGGCCATGGGCAAGGCGGCCCGCAACCTGGACCCGTTCGACGAGGCCTACCAGGCCACCGACTGGTCGCGCTTTGCCGGCTATCCGCTGTTCAAGGAGGCCAACCGCATGAACGCCTACAACACCTACCTGCTGATGGAGCAGGAAAAGCCATGACCGGCCGCCGCGCCCTGCTGCTGGGCCTGGCGGGCATGGGGGCCATGCCGGTGCTGCCGGCCTGGGCGCAGGCTGCGCCCGATGCCTCCGAGCGGCTGCTGCCCACGGCCACCGACATGCGCCAGAGCCTCGCGGCGGCGCTGCGGCGGCGCCAGCCGCTGCTCGTGCTGGCGACCCTGCACGGCTGCCCGTTCTGCAAGGTGGCGCGCGAGAACTACCTGGTGCCGGCGCGGAAGGAAGGCGCTTGCGTGGAGCAGGTCCATTTCCTCTCGCGCCTGCCGGTGCGCGACTGGCAGGGGCGTGCGACCACCCATGGCCAGCTGGTCAAGGACCTGCAGATCGAGGTGGCGCCCACGCTGCTGTTCTATGGGCCCGATGGCCGGGAGGTGGCGCCACGGCTGGCCGCCGGCTCCACCTCCGACTTCTATGGCGCCTACCTGGACGAGCGCCTGGCGCTGGCGCGGGCCGCGGTGACGGGATAGGCGGACAGGGTGCAAGGCTGGTCTGCCGCCAGCCTCGCTGTTCATTGTTGGAATAGCGAGGGTATGTCCTAGAAAACCTGCACTGCCTTCCAGATGGATAATTTAAAACATAACAATATGCTTATATATAAATAAATACGCCACGATGAGACAAATCCACAAGGTGCGGGCCTGGAGCGCGAGGCGATCTCTTCCAGACGTGGCAGACCGAGTTTGCTATTGGAAAGGGAGCGTATGCTCAACCAGCTGATGGGCAGGGTGCGCAAGGCGCCGGAGAATTTTGTGCGCCCGCAGGATGTGGGCGCGGTATTGGCCGAGGCCAAGGCGGGGCGCCGCGATTTCATCCGTGGCGCGTTTGCGGCGGCGGCCGGTGCTGCGGCTGCCGGCGTGGCGCGGGCGCAGCCCGCGGCGCCTGTGGGCGACGGCGATCCGAACATCCTGGAGCTGCCCGCGCACAGCAAGGGCCTGGGGCAGCCGGTGACGGCCGAAGGCTACGGCAAGCCATCCAGGTACGAGGCCAACGTGCAGCGCCGCCAGAGCCCGGGCCTGACCCAGACGCGCCAGGCCTCGGTGTCGTTCGCGCCGCTGCAGTCGCTGTTCGGCATCGTCACGCCCAGCGGCCTGCATTTCGAGCGCCACCACCAGGGTTGGTGGGACATTGATCCGTCCAAGCACCGCCTGATGGTCAACGGGCTGGTGAAGAGCGCCAAGGTGTTCACCATGGACGAGCTGATGCGCCTGCCCTCGGTGTCGCGCTTTCACTTCATCGAGTGCGGGGCCAATACCGGCATGGAATGGGGCAATGTCGCGGTGCCCACGGTGCAGTACACGCATGGCATGCTCTCGTGCAGCGAGTTCACCGGCGTGCCGCTGATCACCCTGCTGGAGATGGCCGGCGCCGACCTCAAGAAAGGCAAGTTCATCCTGGCCGAGGGGGCCGACGGCTCGTCGATGACTCGCACCATTCCTGTCGAGCTGATCACCTCGGGCGAGGTGCTGGTGGCCTATGGCCAGAACGGCGAGATGCTGCGGCCCGAGCAGGGCTATCCGCTGCGCCTGGTGGTGCCCGGCGTGCAGGGCGTGAGCTGGGTCAAGTACCTGCGCCGCATCGAGGTGGGCGACATGCCCTATGCGACCAAGGACGAGGCGGTGCACTACATCGACCTGATGCCCGACGGCCAGCACCGCCAGTACACCAGCCTCCAGGAATGCAAGAGCGTGGTGACCACGCCTTCGGGCGGGCAGATGCTGCTGGACAAGGGCTTCTACAGCATCACCGGCCTCGCCTGGTCGGGGCGCGGCAAGGTCAAGCGCGTGGACGTGAGCGTGGATGGCGGGCGCAACTGGCGCACCGCACGGCTCGAAGGGCCGGTGATGCCCAAGTGCCTCACGCGCTTCAACATCGACTGGAGCTGGAGTGGCGAGGAATGCATCATCCAAAGCCGCGCGATGGACGAGACCGGCTATGTGCAGCCGAGCTACCAGCAGCTGCGCGCGGTGCGCGGCAGCCGCTCCATCTACCACAACAACGCGATCCAGTCGTGGGCGGTGCATGCGAACGGGGAGGTGGCCAATGTTCAGCTTGCGTAGTCATCGTGCGCTCGCGCTGCTGGCGCTGGCCGCGGCCATGGCCGGTGGTGCCATGGCTCAGGGCAGGGATGCGGCCCAGCGCTTTGCCGGCATAGGC
This sequence comes from Comamonas sp. FG99, assembly GCF_057808605.1. NCBI lineage: Bacteria > Pseudomonadati > Pseudomonadota > Betaproteobacteria > Burkholderiales > Comamonadaceae > Comamonas > Comamonas sp. FG99. Next base: position 136,410 of record NZ_JBMDII010000007.1, on the reverse strand, counting down.
CGCGATGCCACGCCCAGGGAGGTGCAGGCCTGGGACATCGATGTGCGCCCGGACTTCAAGGGCCTGCCGCCCGGCTCGGGCTCGGTGCAAAAGGGCATGGATGTGTGGGAGAGCAAGTGCGCCTCTTGCCACGGCGTGTTCGGCGAATCGAACGAGGTGTTCAGCCCGCTGGTCGGCGGCACCACGGCCGACGACATCAAGACCGGCCACGCCGCGCGGCTCAAGGATGCGGCCTTTCCCGGCCGCACCACGCTGATGAAGGTGGCCACGGTCTCCACGCTGTGGGACTACATCCACCGTGCCATGCCCTGGAATGAGCCCAAGTCGCTGTCCACCGAAGAGGTGTATGCGGTTACCGCCTATCTGCTCAACCTGGGCGGCGTGGTGCCGGACAGCTTCACGCTCAGCGACCGCAACATCGCCGAGGTGCAGCAAAAGCTGCCCAACCGCAACGGCATGAGCACGCAGCACGCGCTGTGGCCGGGCGCCGAGTTTGCCAAGGGCGCGAAGCCGGATGTGCAGGCCAGCGCCTGCATGAGCAACTGCGGCCCGGCGCCCCAGGTGCGCTCGGCCCTGCCGGCGCATGCCAGCAACAACCACGGCAACCTGGCCGAGCAAAACCGCCTGGTTGGCGCGCAGCACGGCATCGCCACGGATACCGCCGCCGCCAGGCCCGCCAGCGCTCCCAAGGATGCCAAGGCCGTGGCGCCCACGGCGGCGCTCGAGAAAAACGCCTGCGTGGCCTGCCATGGCGTGGAGCAGAAAATCGTGGGGCCCGCTTTTGCGGAGATCGCGAAGAAGTACCCGGGGCAGCAGGACTACCTGCTGGGCAAGATCAGGTCTGGCGGCACGGGCGTCTGGGGCTCGATCCCCATGCCGCCGCAGCCCGGCGTGAGCGAAGACGACGCCAAGGCCATTGCCGGCTGGCTGGCCGGCGGCGCCAAGCCCTAGATATAAGCCCCGGATACTGTGGCTTTCCACCATGTTTGACGTATTGCAAGGAGACCAGACTATGAAGCGCAGAGACGTACTCAAGGACTCGGCGGCAGTGGCGGGCCTGCTGCTGGCCGCGGGCCTGCTGCCCCGCGTGGCCCAGGCTGCCTACAACCAGGCCGCGTTCGATGCCAAGACCGTGGCCGACGTGGTCAAGGCCCTGGGCGCATCGGCGCCGCAGGAGAGCAAGGAGGTGACCATCACCGCGCCCGACATCGCCGAGAACGGCGCGGTGGTGCCCATCGGCGCCGCCACCACGCTGGCCAACGTGAAGCAGCTGCTGGTGCTGGTGGAGAAGAACCCCAACACCATGGTCGCGGCGTTCAACGTGAACGAGGCGGTGGAGCCCAACTTTCTCACGCGCGCCAAGCTGGGCCAGTCGTCGGACGTGTACGCGGTGGCCATCACCAGCGACGGCAAGGCGCTGTTCGCGAAGAAGGAAGTCAAGGTCACCCTCGGTGGCTGCGGCGGTTAAGTAATCAAGGAGAACGATCATGGCAGATGCTATGCGTATTCGCGCGCAGGCCGCAGGCGACAAGGCCACGGTGCGGGTGTTGATGTCCCACGAGATGGAAACCGGCCAGCGCAAGGATTCCGAAGGCAAGGTGATTCCGGCCTGGTTCATCCAGGAAGTCAGCGCGTCGCTCAACGGCAAGCCGGTGCTCACGGCCGAGTGGGGCCCCGCGGTGTCGAAGAACCCGTTCCTGCAGTTCGTGGTCAAGGGCGCCAAGGCGGGCGACAAGATCGCGGTGAGCTGGAAGGACAACCGCGGCGAGACCCGCACCGACGAAGCCGCCGTGAGCTGAGAAGGCGCGAGCCGCGCCCGCGCCGGCAGGGCGCAGGTCCACGACAAGAAAAGGAGGCCCCCGATGAGGAAGACAAGACACATGCCCGGCCTTGCCGCCGGCCTTGCGGGCACGGCCCTGCTGGCCCTGGCCGCGCCCGCGCTGGCCCAGAAAAGCACGGCCGACGGCATTGCCGAATACCGCGAGATGCTGCAGGACGGCAATCCGGCCGAGCTCTTCGAGATGAAGGGCGAGGAGCTGTGGCAGCAAAAGCGCGGCCCGAGGAATGCGTCGCTGCAGCAATGCGACCTGGGCAAGGGCCCGGGCGTGGTCAAGGGCGTGTTCGTCGAGCTGCCGCGCTACTTCGCCGACACCGGCAAGGTGCAGGACCTGGAGTCGCGCCTGCTCAGCTGCATGTCCACGCTGCAGGGCCTGGATGCGGCCAAGATCGCCGCCACGCCGTTCGGCAAGGACGAGCAGAAGAACATGGAGGGCCTGGTGGCCTGGATTGCCTCGCAGTCCAAGGGCATGGCCTTCAACCTGCCCCAGGGCCATCCCAAGGAAAAGCAGATGTACGAGGTGGGCAAGCGCATCTTCTTCATGCGCGGCGGCCCACACGATTTCGCCTGCGCATCCTGCCACGGCGCGGATGGCAAGCGCATCCGGCTGCAGGACCTGCCCAACCTCACCAAGAACCCCGGCGCCGCCGAGGGCTTCGGCGCCTGGCCGGCGTACCGCGTGTCCTCGGGCGAGCTGTGGAGCATGCAGCGCCGGCTGAACGATTGCTTTCGCCAGCAGCGTTTCCCGTTCCCGGGCTATGCCAGCGACGCGACCGTGGCGCTGGGCGTGTACATGGGTGTCAATGGCAAGGGCGGGGTATCGACCGCGCCTGCGATCAAGCGTTGAAAGGGGAACGCTATGTTGCGCAATTACGGCAATTACGGCAATTACGGGTTACCCGCCGCGGCCGTCGCGGCCGCGCTGGCGGTGTGGGGCTGTGCCTCGGTGGACAGCACGGCCAGCATCGATGCCGTCACCAAGCAGATCGTGGCGCAGTCGTTCCGCGACCAGGGCATCGCCAAGGTCGAGCGCCTGCAGCAGGACGAATCGAACGCGGCCTGCAGCGAGGCCGAGGCCACCGGCGTGGCGCTGGACGCCAAGCGCGGCGCGGCCATCGAGGCCGCGAACCTGAAGACGGTGCAGTGGCCCAAGGACGGCAGGCTGGTCGGCGACTGGAAGGCGGGCGAGAAGATCGCCCAGAACGGCCGGGGCATGACCTGGACGGACAAGGCCGGCAGCCTCAACGGCGGCAACTGCTACAACTGCCACCAGATCAGCAAGGAGGAGATCTCCTTCGGCACGCTGGGGCCGAGCCTCTACCACTACGGCAAGATCCGCGGCATCACCGATCCGGACAGCCCGGCGTCCAAGGCCATCGTGGAGTACACCTGGGGCAAGGTCTGGAACGCCAAGGCCTACAACGCCTGCTCGGGCATGCCGCGCTTCGGCCATGCCGGCATCCTGACCGAGGCGCAGGTGCGCGACGTGGTGGCGCTGCTGGTGGACCCGCGCTCGCCCGTGAACCGCTGAAGAGGCCGCGCCGATATGAGCCTCTCCAAACGCGAATTCCTGCAGGTGCTGGCCGCTGCCAGCGTTGGCGGCATGGGCCTGCAGCGCCATGCCTGGGCCGATGCCGCGGTGGCCGACAAGGCCTTGTACGAGCTGCCGGCCTTTGGCAATGTGTCGCTGCTGCACATGACGGACTGCCATGCGCAGCTCAGGCCCATCCATTTCCGCGAGCCCAGCGTGAACCTCGGGATCGGCGCGATGAAGAACCAGCGCCCGCACCTGGTGGGCGAGCACCTGCTCAAGGCCTGCGGCATCCGGCCCGGCACGGCCGAGGCGCATGCCTTCACCTACCTCGACTTCGAGGCCGCGGCCCGGCGCTACGGCAAGGTCGGCGGCTTCGCGCACCTGGCCACGCTGGTCAAGCGCATGCGGGCCTCGCGCCCCGGCGCGCTGCTGCTCGATGGCGGCGACACCTGGCAGGGCTCGGCCACCTCGCTGTGGACGAATGCCCAGGACATGGTCGATGCCTGCAAGTTGCTCGGCGTGGACGTGATGACCGGCCACTGGGAGTTCACCTACGGCATGCAGCGGGTGCAGGAGATCATCGACAAGGATTTCGGCGGCAAGCTCGATTTCGTGGCCCAGAACGTCAAGACCGCCGACTTCGGCGACCCGGTGTTCAAGCCCTACGTGATCCGCGAGATCCGCGGCATACCGGTGGCCATCATCGGCCAAGCCTTCCCGTACACGCCCATCGCCAACCCGCGCTACATGGTGGCCGACTGGAGCTTCGGCATCCAGGACGACAACCTGCAGAAAATGGTGGATGAGGCGCGTGGCAAGGGCGCGCAGGTGGTGGTGGTGCTGTCGCACAACGGCATGGACGTCGACCTGAAGATGGCCAGCCGGGTGCGCGGCATCGACGCGATCCTGGGCGGCCATACGCACGACGGCATGCCGCTGCCCACGCTGGTGGAGAACGCCGGCGGCAAGACCATCGTCACCAATGCCGGCTCGAACGGCAAGTTCCTGGGCGTGCTGGACCTGGATGTGAAGAATGGCAAGCTGCGCGACTTCCGCTACCGCCTGCTGCCGGTGTTTGCCAACATCCTGCCGGCCGACGCCGAGATGGATGCCCTCATCACCAAGATCCGCGCGCCCTACGAGGGCAAGCTGGACGAGGTGCTGGCGCGCACCGACGGCAGCCTGTACCGGCGCGGCAACTTCAACGGCAGCGGCGACCAGCTGCTGCTCGACGCCATGATTGCGGTGCAGGACGCGCCGATCGCGTTCTCGCCGGGCTTTCGCTGGGGCACCTCGCTGCTCGCCGGCCAGGACATCACCCGCGAATGGCTGATGGACATGACCGCGACCACCTACTCCTACGCCACGGTCACCGAGATGAGCGGCAGCACCATCAAGACGGTGCTGGAGGACGTGTGCGACAACCTGTTCAACCCCGATCCGTACTACCAGCAGGGCGGCGACATGGTGCGCGTGGGCGGCCTGCGGTACCGCTGCGACCCGAGCGCCGGCGCGGGCAAGCGCATCAGCGAGATGCGGCTGGGCGGCGCGCTGATCGAGGCCGACAAGAAGTACAAGGTGGCCGGCTGGGCACCGGTGGCCGAAGAGGCCAGGAGCGCCGGCAACCGCCAGATCTGGGAAGTGGTGGAGCCCTGGCTGAAGGACCAGAAGGTGCTCAAGCCGCGCCAGCTGAATGAGCCCGAGCTGGTGAATGTCCGCCCCAACATGGGGATCGCGTAGCGCAGCCTGTTGCATGCGGGCGCCAAAACCGCTCCAATAGCGGCCATGAGCCTTGCGGAGTTTGATTCCCTGGTGGCCACCGTGCTGGTGGCCGTTTTTTTGCTGGCCGCGGTGCTGGGCTTCGCCATGCGCGAAACCCGCTTTTGCAGCATGGGCGCGATCAGCGACGTGGTGTACCTGGGCGACTGGATGCGCATGCGCCAGTGGGCCATGGCGGTGGGAGTGGCGATGTGCGGCTTCACCGCGCTGGCGCTGTGGGGCGGCGTGGCGCCGGGCGACACGCTCTATGCGGCCCGGCAGCTGCTGTGGCTGTCGTCGCTGGTGGGCGGCGTGCTGTTCGGCGCGGGCATGGTGCTGGCGTCGGGCTGCGGCGCGCGCAACCTCACGCGGCTGGGCGGTGGCAGCCTCAAGTCGCTGGTGATCCTGCTGGTGATGGCGGTGGCCGCGTTCGCCACGCTCAAGGGCATCACCGCGGTGGCGCGGGTGCGCTGGCTCGACAGCGTGGCCTGGAGTCTTGGCATGCCGGCGGCGCTGCCCGAGTGGCTGGCGCGGGCCGGTGCCTGGCAGGTTTCCACGGTGCGCCTGGTGGCGGGCATGGGCCTGGGGCTGCTGCTGATCCTGGCCGCCTGGGGGCGCCGCGGCCGGGACGCCGCCGTGCTGGCCGGCGGCGCGGCCGTGGGCCTGTGCGTGACCGCGGCCTGGTGGCTCAGCGGCCATTTTGCCGAGGTGCCCGAGCACCCGGCGACGCTGGAGCATGTCTACGCCGCCACCTACAGCGGCCGCATCGAGGCCTTCAGCTTCGTCACCCCGGTGGCGCACACGCTGGACTGGCTGCTGTTCTTCAGCGACAGCAACAAGCTGCTGAGCTGGGGCATCGCCTCGGTGGCGGGCGTGGTGGCGGGCGCCTTCGTGCATGCGCTGTGGCGGCGCGACTTCCGCTGGCAGGGCTTTGCCGACACCGCCGACCTGGCGCGCCACCTGGTCGGCGCGGTGCTGATGGGCGTGGGCGGCGTGGTCGCCATGGGCTGCACCATCGGCCAGGGGGTGAGCGCCATCTCCACGCTGCAGCTGGGCAGCTTCATGGCGGTGGCCGCCATCATCGCCGGCGCGGTGGCGGCGCTGCGCTACCTTGCCTGGCGCGAGGAGCGGCGCGCCGGCTGATCCGCCCCGGCTACTCCAACGAAGCGATCAGGTCGATGTACTGCTGCTTGGCCGCATCCTGCGCCGTGCCCTTGAGCTCGTTCCAGGCATTCCACTTGGCGCTGGCCACGAAATCGGCGAAGCCGGGCTTGGGCTCGGTGTTGTCGCCCACCGAACCCTGCTTGTACAGGGCGTAGAGCTTGAGCAGCACGGCGTTGGCCGGGCGCTCGCTCAGCTCCATCGAGGCGGCCTTGGCGGCTTCAAACGCGGTGTTCAGATCGGCAGTCATGGTTGTCCTTCATTGGCGGATGGCTGCAGTGTAGCCAGAATGGGGCTGTGAAAAGGTAAAAATAGCACGATCGTTCATGAATTCTTTGCTGCCCCTGTACAAGCGCCAGCGCGCGGTCCGCGAGGACGAGCTGGCCGGCATTCCCTGGCTGCCCCGGCTGGAGCCGCTGGAGCGCGCCTATGCGCTGAAGCAGCTGGTGGTCACCGAGGCCGAGCCGGGCGAGTACATCTGCCGCATCGGCAAGCCGGTGACCTTCTGGTTCGGCGTGATCGAGGGCCTGCTCAAGATGAGCGCCGAGGACAGCGAGGGCCGCACCATGACCTTTGCCGGCCTGCCCGGCAGCGGCTGGTTCGGCGAGGGCACCGCGCTCAAGCGCGAGCCCTACCGCTACGACGTGCAGGCCCTGCGCCGCAGCGTGGTGGTGGGCATACCGGTCGACGCCTTCCACTGGCTGCTCGACCATTCCTTCGGCTTCAACCGCTTCGTGATGCACCAGCTCAACGAGCGGCTGGCGCAGTTCATCAGCGCGCGCGAGATCGACCGGCTCAACCGCCCCGAGGAGCGGGTGGCGCGCACGCTGGCCGCGCTGTTCAACCCGGCGCTGCATCCCGGCGTGAGCGAGCTGCTGCGCATCACCCAGCAGGAGCTGGCCTATCTGGTGGGGTTGTCGCGCCAGCGCGTGAACGAGGCGCTGTCCACCCTGCAGGACATGGGGGCGATCCGCATCGAATACGGCGGCCTCAGGGTGCTGGACCTGCCCGCGCTGCGCGGCAAGGGGCTGCACAAGGGCGGGGCGCAAAGCGCGCGACAATAGCGGGCTATGTCCACTCCTTCCAGCCCCGTGCCGCCGTCGGCGCGCAAGACCCTTTCGCTTGGCAAGCGTGCCAGCGCCCCGGCCCCGGTGCCGCCACAGCGGCCGCGGCCCGCGCCGCGTCGCGTCGCGCCACCCCCTGCACCGGCGCCCGGCCGCGCCAAGGTCTGGCGGGCCGACGATCCCAAGCCCGCCTTCACCGCGCCGCAGCGCCCCGAGGCCCAGCCCCGCCCCGAGGGCGCGGTGCGGCTGAACAAGCGCATGTCCGACCAGGGCCTGTGCTCGCGCCGCGAGGGCGATGCGTGGATAGAGAACGGCTGGGTGCGGGTCAATGGCGAGGTGGCGGTGATGGGCCAGCTGGTCACCGCGCACGACCGCATCGAGATCGACGAGGCGGCCAGAAACAGCCAGCAGCAGCAGGTGACCATCCTGCTGCACAAGCCCATGGGCTATGTGAGCGGCCAGGCCGAGGACGGCCACGAGCCGGCGGTGAAGCTCATCACCGCGCAAAGCCGCTGGAGTGGCGACCGCAGCAAGACCCGCTTCAACTTCGCCCAGCTCAAGGGCCTGGCGCCCTGCGGGCGGCTGGACATCGATTCGGTGGGCCTGCTGGTGCTGACGCAGGATGGCCGCGTGGCGCGCCAGATCATCGGCGAGGATTCCGAGATGGACAAGGAATACCTGGTGCGCGTGACCTACGGCGCCGTGGCGCAGGAGGTGCAGGCCCACTTCCCGGCCGAGCAGCTCGCGCTGCTGCGCCACGGCCTGTCGCTGGACGGGCAGGCGCTGCTGCCCGCGCAGGTGGACTGGCAGAACCCCGAGCAGCTGCGCTTCGTGCTGCGCGAGGGCAAGAAGCGCCAGATCCGCCGCATGTGCGAGCTGGTGGGCCTGCATGTGGTGGGCCTCAAGCGCATCCGCATCGGCCGCGTCACGCTGGGCCACCTGCCGGTGGGGCAGTGGCGCTACCTGGCGCCGGGCGAGCGGTTTTAAAAATAATAGCTGCTATCGCTTGTATATACTGGTTTTTAGATATAAATCATATTGAAAACCAGTAGGGATAAGCGCCTGCAGCTCTCTTTTTAGATAATCAATTCGATGAGGAAGGGCGCGGCCTGGTCGAAGCTGCTGCGCATCAGGTCCGCGCACTGCTCCAGCGTGGTGGCGCGCGCGGCCTCCACGCCCATGCCGCCGGCCAGCCGCACCCAGTCGAGCGCCGGGTTGCCCAGGTCGAGCATGTTCATCGCGGTGGCGCCGGGCACTGCGCCCACGCCCTTGTATTCGCCGATCAGGATGTTGTACTTGCGGTTGCTGAGGATGATGGTGGTCACCGGCAGGCGCTCGCGCGCCTGGGTCCACAGCGATTGCAGCGAGTACATGGCCGAGCCGTCGGCCTGCAGGTTGATGACGCGGCGCTGGCGTTGCGCGCCTATGGCCGCGCCGGTGGCCACCGGCATGCCGTCGCCGATCGCACCGCCGGCCAGGTGCAGCCAGTCGTGCGCCGGCGCGGCATGGGTGTGCTGGTAGAAGCCGCGGCCATAGGAGACGCTTTCGTCCGAGATGATGGCCTGCTCGGGCATCAGCGCCGCCAGCGTCTGCGCCAAGCCCTCGGGCGTGGGCGCGCCGCGCACCGGCTCGGGGCGCGGGCCGGGGGCGGGTATGGCGGCTGCGGGCGCCTGCAGTGCCTCCACCAGCCCGTGCAGCGCTTCCACCGGGTCTTGCTCGGGGCGCGAGAGCACCTGCAGCTGCGCCTGCGGTGGGTACTGGATGGAGGGCAGGCCGGGGTAGCCGAAAAAGCCCACCGGCGCCTTGGCGTTCACCAGGATGATGTGGCTGAAGCGGGCGAGCGCGCGGATGGCCGCGTCCATCACATAGGGCACACGCTCCAGCTGCAGGCGGCCGCGGCCGCGCGCCACCTGGGCGTTCACATAGTCGGCCATCAGCGTGGCGCCGCTGGCCCGGGCCACGCGCCAGGCCAGCGCCTGGGCCTCGGGCTGTACGCCGTGGCCGGCCAGCAGGATCAGCGTGTCCTTGCCATGGCTGCGCAGCGTGCGCGCGGCAAGGTCGATGGCATTGCCATCGATGGCGGGCGGCGGCGGCGGCTCGCCCGCGGCGCCGACGGCGCCGCCCTCCTGCCAGGACACGTCGGCCGGCAGGATCAGCGTGGCAATCTGGCCCGGAAAGGTGCGGGCCGCGCGCACCGCCTCGGCCGCATCGCGGCCGAGCTCGGGCGTGGCGGTGCTGGTGCGCTGCCACTGCGACACGGCCTGTGCCATGCCGGCGGTGTCGGCGGTGAGCGGCGCGTCGAAGGGGCGGTGGTAGGTGGCCTGGTCGCCGACGATGTTGACGATGCCGCTGCGCGCGCGGCGCGCGTTGTGCAGGTTGCCCATGCCGTTGGCCAGGCCCGGGCCGCAGTGCAGCAGCGTGCAGGCCGGTTTGCGCGCGATGCGCCAGTAGCCGTCGGCCATGCCGGTGACCACGTTCTCTTGCAGGCCCAGCACGCATTGCATGCCGGGAATCTGGTCCAGCGCGGCCACGAAGTGCATCTCGCTGGTGCCGGGGTTGGCAAAGCAGGTGTCCACGCCGGCCGCGAGCAGGGTCTGGACCAGGCTTTTCGCTCCATTCATCGGTGATCTCCGTATCAAGTATCTGGCTGCGCCGGCGGTTATCGCTGCCCCAGCGCCTGCTCCACCGCCACGCCCACCGCCAGCAGGCTGCGGTCGCGCATGCGGTGGCCCACCAGCATCAGGCCCACCGGCAGCTCGCCCGCCAGGGCGGGGGCCGGGATGGACAGGGCCGGCAGGTCGTAGAAGTTGAAGACCGAGGTGTTGCGCAGCATCAGCGCGTTGGCCGCGAAGAAGGCGGCATCGTCGGCCAGCAGCGGCGCGATGGCCGGCGCGGTGGCGGGCACCGTGGGCAGCAGCAGCGCATCCACATCGGCCATGGCGGCGTTGAACTGCGCGAGCAGCGGCGCGCGCTGCTGCAGCATGGCGATGTAGCCGGCGGCCGGGATGCTCTGGCCGCGCGCGATGCGGCTGAGTACGCGCGGATCGAACTCGGCCTGGCGCGATGCCAGCGCCTCGCGGTGGATGTAGGCGGCCTCGGCGGCGCTGATGCTGCCGTCGGCCTGCACCTCGGCGGGCGCGCGCATCCAGCGGTCCCAGTCCAGCTCGGTCAGCACGGCGCCCTGTGCGGCCAGGGCGCTGGCCGCCTGCTCCAGCTTGTGCAGCACCAGCGGCTCGCAGCCATCGAGCAGCATGCCGCGCGCAATGCCCAGGCGCAGCCCGCGCACCGAGCGCGGGGGCAGGGGTTTCCAGGCGCTGCCCGTGAGCACGGCGTCGGCCATGGCGCAGTCGAGTACCGAGCGCGCCAGCGGACCCACGGTGTCGAGCGTGAACGACAGCGGGAACGCGCCTTCGCGCGGCACCCGCGCCTGCGTGGGCTTGAAGCCGGCCGTGCCGTTGAGCGCGGCCGGTATGCGCACCGAGCCGCCGGTGTCCGAGCCGATGGCGATGTCCACCAGGCCGCGGCCCACGCTCACGCCGGCGCCGCTGGAGGAGCCGCCCGGAATGCGCGTTGCGTCCGCCGCGTTGCCGGGCGTGCCGTAGTGCGGATTGATGCCTATGCCGGAGAAGGCGAACTCGGTCATGTTGGTCTTGCCCACGATGACGGCGCCGGCGGCGCGCAGCCGCTGCACGATGGGCGCATCCGCCCCGGCCGGCTGCGCGCCCTGGCGCATGCGGCTGCCGGCGGTGGTGACCTGGCCGGCCACGTCGAACAGGTCTTTCACCGACACCAGCTTGCCGTCGAGCGGGCCCAGCGTCAGCCCGCGCGCGGCGCGCTGGTCCGCGGCCTGCGCGGCCTCAAGGGCTGCTTCGGGGTAGAGCTGGGTGAAGATGCGCTGGGTTTCGTCGCCGAGCGTGGCCAGGGCCTGCAGGCTGTGTTCAAGGCGTTCGGTGCTGGTGGGCATGCTGGTAGGGCACGAGTGGGGATGCGCGCCATCGTAGCCAAAAAACCGGCGCCTTCCTGTCGCGCACGACGCCAGGCGCTATGGCGTGCTGGCGGTGAAGCTCAACTGCCCGCTGTAGTTGCCGGCTGGGCGGCTTGCACTGCCGGCGTAGGAGAAGGTCCAGTTCGCGCTGCGGATGGTGACCAGGTTGTTCACCGTGCCGCTGCCGCCGCCGGCCACATTCACCGAGCTGCCGGTGCCGCTGGCGGGGATGGGCGGTGCCGGCAGGTTGCTGCTGTCGCTGCTGGCCACGCTGATGTCGCTCATCGGAATGGTGTTGGCGCCGCTGGCGAGCGGCGTCGTCACGCTGGCGTACAGGCTCACCTGTCCGCCGTTGCTGCGCACCTCCACCGGCAGCACATTGCCGGTGGCGGCGACGGCAAAGCCCGGCGCTGCCCCGCTCCAGTTGAGCTGCGTGTTGTTGCCCGCGGCAGGCGTGGTCGGCACGGCGGGGATGGAGGGCGTCAGCGTGAACGCCACCTGCGATACGGTGCCGCCCGGCGTGGGCCAGGCACCGTCGCCAATGCGAAAGAAGATGAACTTGTCGATCTGGATGGCGAAGTTGAGCGCAACGGTGGGCGTAGTGCGCGGCAGGCTGCCGGTGCCCGAGGTGGCGCTGGCCGCCTGCGCGCTGCCGCTGGCGGCCCAGGCCAGGGCCAGGACGGCGTGGCGCAGAAGGGCGCCGCCGGGCTTCACTTGAGCTCCGCGTTCACTTTGAAGCTGCCCTTGTCCCAGTCCAGCAGGCCATTGGCCTGCACCGGGTAGCTGGGCTGGAGGGTGCCCTGGCCGTCGTCGCTCCTGGGCAGCAGCACCAGGGTGCGTGTCTGGCCGGGCATGATGGGCGTGCCTTCGACCGCCAGGCTGAAGCTGCGGCCCTTGGCGTCCTTGGCGTCCAGCATGCCATCCAGGCGGCCATGGGCGTCGCCGGTATTGGTCACGCTGACGGTGGGCATGCGCTTGCCGGCCACCTCGCGCATGGCGAGCTGCTGCATCTCCAGCTTTGGCTCGGCGCCGCCGAGCATCAGGTATACCGCTACCGCGATGCGGCCTGTCACCGGCAGGCTCAGGTTGGCGGCGCCGCTGCGGATGATGGTCTGCTGCGCGGGCTCGGCGCCCTCCACCGCGATCATGAAGCGGCACTCGCCGCGCGGTGTGTTCGCCGGCGGCGTCACCTGGAAGCGGAAGCTGCTCTTGCTCTGCGCGGGCACCGAGACCGTGCGGCGCTCCAGCGCCACCCAGGGGCGGCAGCTGCCGGGCAGAAGCTCGTCGTGGTAGGTGATCTGGCCTTCGGGCGAGTAGGTCCAGTCGAGCGTGCGCACCGACACCGAGGTGGCGGCGCTGCCCAGGTTGTGGATCTCGAAGGACTGGCCCAGCCGCTCGCCGCCCTTGGCCGTCAATTCGAAGCGCGATGGCGCGATGGCGACTTCGAAGGGCGCGGCCTGTGCCCAGCTTGCCAGCAGGGCCAGGCCCAGCGCGGCGGCGCGGCGGATGGAGGGTGCAAGGAAGAAGAGGCTCATGGTTGTATCTCGATCTCGAAATAGGACTCGAAGCTCAGGCGGCCGCCCTGGCCCAGCTGCAGCTGGCGCGGATCGATGCGCAGCTGCAGCTCAAAGGTATCGGTGATCCACGGTGCGCGCACCACGCCGCTCCATACCAGCACGCGGTCGCCCGGGCGGCCCTCGCCGCCCTGCAGCATGCCGCCGCCACGCCATTGCACCTGCAGGCCGGATGGCGAGCGCAGGCCCGCGATGGCGGGCGGAATGACATAGTAGATGCGTGCCTGCCGACCCTGGTAGGGGGCGGTGGCCAAGCGGTATTCGATCCGGCCAAAGGGCAGCAGCAAGGTCTGGGCATCGAGCATCTGCGCCTGGCGGAAATCGGCATTGACCTGGGCGCGCGGCGAGGCGGAGTCGTCCAGGCGTGCGGTGTGGGCGATGGCCGTGGGGGCGATCACGCAGGCGGCCAGCACCAGGATGGCGGGCAGATGGACGCGAAAGGCGGAGCGAAGGCGCGGCATGGGCATGCTCATTGCATCGACGCGGTAAAGTACACCGTGCCCTTGTACGAGCCTGCCGGGTAGATGGCGTCGTTGGCATAGGTGAAGGTCAGCCGCGTGGCATTCATGGTGTTGGATTGGTAGTGCCAGGAGCCAAGGACGCAGATGCCCAGCACGTCGATGATTCCGGAGCAGTAGGTGGCATTGGCATCGAAGCTGGCAATCTGCTGGTTGGCCGCATTGGTGAACTGGCCGTTCTGGATGTCGCCCGAGCCGCTGCCGCTGCTGTTGCTCACCGTCCAGCTGATCTTGCTGAAGGGAATGATGGTGCTGCCGCAACTGCTGCTCTGGCAGCTGAGGCCCGCGGTTGAATCCACTTGCAGGGTCACCGGGCGCGCGGTGCCCGAGGTGGATACCGGACGTGTGGGCGTGACGTAGATGTCGATGGCGGGCGTGCCTGTGACCGGCGCGGGCGTGAGCCCCACGTTGTTGCCGGACACATTGAACTGCACGGTGTCGACGGCTGACGCCGATCCCACGCGAAGCGATAGGGCGTAGGTGCTGCCGCTGTCGGTCACGGTGGTGATCACCGCATTGGCAGGCACCGTGATGCCGCATGCGAGCAGCGCCAGCCCCACCGCCAGCGGGGCGCGTATCGGCCGCAGCGCGGCCGGCGCGAAGGCTGCAGCACGCATGCGCATCAGACGCCGGTGGCGGTGTAGGTTACCGTGGTGGTGTACGTGCCCGCAGTCCACGTGCTCGGCGTGCCGGTTAGCGCATAGGTCCAGTTGCCGGTGAGCAGGGTATTGGGCGTGAACGTCGTGGAAGCGCATGCACCGAGGTTGGCGCCGGGATGGGGGACCGGGCTGGCACCCGAGGCAGTCACCGTGAAGTTCGCATTCGCGGGGCCGCCGGCTGCGCTCCACGCGGCCACGGAGCAATTGATCGAGCCACTGCCTGCATTGGTCCATGCCGAAACGGCCAGCACATTGCCGGATGCGGTGGAAGTCGCCGACGGGGCGGTGCCGTCCCAGGTCACGGAGACGTTGTTTGCGGAGGTCGTCGGCACCGTCGGCGTGGAGGGGATGCTCAGGCTGGTCGTCCAGCTGACGGTGTCTCCGCCGGCAGTGGTGGATCCCACCTTCAGCAGAATCAGCTTTGGTATCACCACGCTCAGATTCACCTTGGCTTGCGCGGTGACCGTGCCGGTGCCGGTGGAAGAGTAGCCATACTGGCTGTCCGCCAGCGCATGGCCCGCGAAGGCAAGCGCCAGGGCCGTGCCCAGCGCCAGGGGGGCGAGAAGTTTCTTGGTCATTTCGGAGTCCTTGGTTTCAAAGTGAGGTTGGCAAAAAGCGCTGCTGCGCGGGAGGCTGGCTCATAACGTGCGCACAACTCCATGGGTTTACTGCTCGTTACACATTCGCCAGCTGTGTTCTGCTGCATGGCTACTCCCCCACCTTGATGACGGGAATCTCGGCGTTGGCTTCGCCACGCAGCGGAACATCGACGCTCACGCCGCCATCGCCAGCCGCTCCCCAGGGCAGTGGCACGCTGTCGAGCGTGAGGGTGATCTGATGGCGGCCCAGGCCGACCATCGGAAAGCTGAAGCGGCCGTCGCGGTCGGTCGTGGTGCGGTAGCGGCCGTCCAGCACGACTTCGACGCCGCTGGCACCGCCTTCGCCGATCTGCTGGCGGCCGTCGCGGTTGGCGTCGTAGAACACGCGGCCCGCCACGCTGCCCGCGCCCGCACCGGGCGCGCCGCCGGCCACGGCAAAGGGGCGGCCGGCACTGCCTTCCCAGCGCAGGTAGATGTAGGCGGTCTTGTCGTTGCTGCGGTAGACCTGTGGACCGCTCCAGCTGGGCAACTGGTTCGTGGCGGCGCGGGCCTGGTTGATTAGGGCCGAAAAGCCCAGGCGCCAGCCATGGCCCAGGATCTGCTCTGCGGCCAGCGTGCCCGACAGGCCCCGGCTGGTATAGAGGCCGCCGGTTTGCGAGGTATAGCGCAGGTTGCCCGAGAAGCTCAGCGTGCTGCTGGCCCAGTAGCGCACCTGCACGCCTGCCGTGGGGTATTGGTGCGCGACGCCGCTGCTGCGGTCGTCCGCCCAGCCCAGGGTGGTGGTGACTTCGGGGCGCATGGTTTCGCGCCGGGCGGCAATCCAGTCTTGCTCCCACTGCACTTCGCGCCCGGTGGCGGTGTCGCCATCGAGCACGATCTGCTCGTTGCGCCGCGCCGTCAGGCTCAGGCGGGTGCGCGGCCAGTCGAAGAAGCGGGTCTGGTAGAAGGCGTAGGCATAGAGGCTGCGCTGCGTGCCCAGCGTGGCCTGGCCGCTGGCATTGGCGTCGTAGCGGGTCTGGTAGGCGTTGAGGCTGCCGCCGATGGAGTCGCGGCGGTCGATCATGTATTGCAGGTTGCCGCTGGCGCCCAGGCGGGAGGAGCCTTGCAGCGCTGGCAGGGTGCTGGGGCGCGTGCGCTCGTAGTCGAAGCCGCCGCCCCAGCTCAGGCGGTTGGCGCTGTGGTCTACGCGCCAGTAGGCGCCCTGTGTGCCCGAGGGCAGCAGGTAGTCGCCGAAATACAGGTTGGGCTTGGAGGCATAGGCGCCGAACTCGTGGCGAAAGCGCCCGAGCTTCGCGCCCGCCTCCAGGTACAGGCCCTGTGCGCCGCCTGCCGGGACGTTGGGTGTGGCGGTGCTGGTGTTGCTGCCCACTGCGGTGAGGCGCGCGCGCAGGTCGCCGTCTTGCCGCAGCTCCGTTCCATAGCCCAGCGCGGCGGCCCAGCTGGAGGTGTTTTTGCTGCCCGAGCCAGCGCTGGAGAAGGGGTCGAAGTAGCTGCCTGGGATATTGCTTGCCTGCTCGATCTGGCCGGCCGCGTACCACGGGCCGGCCAGGCGCCGCGTAGCGCCCAGCCAGGCGATGCTGCCCTGGCTTTTCTCGAAGCCGGGGTAGGGGCCGCCAAGCAGGTCGCCGCGCTCGCCCATGCCGGCGCGCAGGTCGAAGTCGCTGCCATAGAGCCGGGTGGAGAGGCCGCGCACGGTGCTGTTGCCGAGCGTGAGGCGGTAGTTGCGGCCGAGGCCCGTGGTCAGTTCGCTATAGGTGTCGCCCAGCGTGGTGTCGGCCAGCACGTCGCGCGTGAGGGGGGTGCCCAGGTTGCGCAAGGTGATGCGCTGGCTGCTGGCCTCGCGCGCATAGCCTAGCGCGCCGATACCGTTCCAGGCATTCTGGTCGCCGCGCAGCGCGCGGGCATCGGCTTGCAAGATCCATTCGCCGTAGTTGAGCGTTTGCTGGCGGTATTCGATGCGCTGGCCGAGTTCGGTGGCTTGCCGCTTGCCCAGGCCGGTGCCGTCCGACTGCCCCAAGCCCAGGCGCCCTTCCACGGCCCAGCTGCGCAGCCCTTCGGGCTGGGAGGCGGCATCGGCCTCGGCCGAGCCGGCCTCGGCGCGCAGCGCAGTGACTTCATCCGGGCTCATGAAGCGATCCTCATAGGCGGGCGGCGCCGCATCGACGAGTGCGCGCAGGCGTGCCTGCTCGGCCTGGGCCGGCGTCAAGGCTTCGATGCGGGGGGGCGCTTGTGCTGCGGGCGGCTGCTGCGCCATGGCCGGTGCGAGGCCGGCCGCGCAGGCCAGCAGATATGCCGCATACGCTACCTTGGAATCCAAGGCACGGGCTGGTATGGCACGGCACGGCGGCGATGGCTTCACGAAACACCATTTCTCTCATCTAAGGTGCGCGCCACCTATCGAGGATGGGCGCGGGAAAATCTTGCGTCAGAATGGCCTCGGCAGACCAATCCAATGGCGCCTGCTCTCGCTGCCAAAGACCGCGTGGAGCAGATCAAGATTGAATCAAATTTTTACAAAATACGGAAGCGAGTCTATGGATGCTTTCCTTTTCATTTGCTTTATTTAATAAATGTTGAAAATGTTGTGAATGATTTTCTCTCTTGCTTAAGAGGGCTTGACTTGAAGATATGCGCCCATATCTGAAGTAGTACTTTTACATATCTTTTTATTTCTTTTATTTATGTCAAAGAAAACCCATTCTTTTCAGGCCGAAGTCGCGCAGTTGCTGCACCTGGTCACGCATTCGCTGTACTCCAATCCCGAGATCTTTCTGCGCGAGCTGATCTCCAATGCCTCCGACGCCTGCGACAAGCTGCGCTTCGAGGCGCTGAACCATGCCGCGCTCTACGAAGACCAGCCCGAGCTGCAGGTGCGCGTGTCTTTCGACAAGGCCGCCAAGACCATCACCATCGCCGACACCGGTATCGGCATGAGCGAGCAGGAGGCCATCGACAACCTGGGCACCATTGCCAAGAGCGGCACCAAGGCCTTCATGGACAGGCTCTCGGGCGAGCAGAAGGCCACGGCGTCGGAGCAGGGCCAGCTGATCGGCCAGTTCGGCGTGGGCTTCTACTCGGGCTACATCGTGGCCGACAAGATCACGGTCGAATCGCGCCGCGCGGGCCTGCCGGCGGCCGAGGGCGTGCGCTGGGTGAGCGGCGGCACCGGCGAGTTCGAGGTCGAGCAGATCGAGCGCCAGCAGCGCGGCACCAGCATCACGCTGCACCTGCGCCCCGAGGCCGAGGAGTTCCTCAATGGCTGGAAGCTCAAGCAGATCATCGGCAAGTACTCCGACCACATCAGCCTGCCCATCCTGATGGAGAAGGAAGAGTGGAAGGACGGCGAGAACGACCAGCCTGGCGAGATGGTCAAGACCGGTGAATGGGAGACGGTGAACCAGGCCAGCGCGCTGTGGACCCGGCCCAAGAAGGACATCAGCGACGAGCAGTACCAGGACTTCTACAAGGCGCTGAGCCATGACTTCGAGAACCCGCTCACCTGGAGCCACAACCGCGTCGAGGGCAATACCGAGTACACGCAGCTGCTCTACATCCCGGCCAAGGCGCCGTTCGACCTGTACCAGCGGGACAAGCATTCCGGCATCAAGCTGTATGTGAAGCGCGTGTTCATCATGGACGACGCCGAGGCGCTGATGCCCCAGTACCTGCGCTTCGTGCGGGGCGTGATCGACTCGGCCGACCTGCCGCTGAACGTGAGCCGCGAGCTGCTGCAGGAAAGCCGCGACGTGCGCCTGATCCGCGAAGGCTCGACCAAGCGCGTGCTGTCGATGCTGGAAGACCTGGCCAGGCATGACAGGCATGCGGCCGGCGAGGGTGCCGATGGTGTGGCCGATGTGGTCAGCGAAGAGGACAAGGCCAAGGAAGGCAAGTACACGCAGTTCTACAACGAGTTCGGCGCGGTGCTCAAGGAAGGCCTGGGCGAGGACTTCGGCAACAAGGAGCGCATCGCCAGGCTGCTGCGCTTCGCCTCCACCGGCAGCGACACGCCCAGCGTCAGCCTGGCCGAGTACAAGGCGCGCATGAAGGAGGGCCAGGAGGCTATCTACTACATCACCGCCGACACGCTGGCCGCGGCCAAGAACAGCCCGCAGCTCGAGGTCTTCAAGAAGAAGGGCATCGAGGTGCTGCTCATGGCCGACCGCGTGGACGAGTGGGCGCTGAACTACCTGCAGGACTTCGACGGCACGCCGCTGCAGTCGGTGGCCAAGGGCGCGGTCGACCTGGGCAAGCTGCAGGACGAGGCCGAGAAGAAGGCCGCCGAAGAAGCCGCCGAAGCCTTCAAGCCCGTGCTGGCCAAGCTCAAAGAGGCGCTCAAGGACAGGGCCGAAGACGTGCGCGCCACCAGCCGCCTGGTCGATTCACCGGCCTGCCTGGTGGTGCAGGACGGCGGCATGAGCCTGCAGCTGGCGCGCCTGCTCAAGCAGGCCGGCCAGAAGGCGCCCGACACCAAGCCGGTGCTCGAAGTGAACCCCGAGCACCCGCTGGTCAAGAAGCTCGACGGCTCGGTGCATTTCCACGATCTGGCCAACATCCTGTTCGACCAGGCCGTGCTGGCCGAGGGCGGTATGCCCGAGGACCCGGCGGCCTACGTCAGGCGGGTGAACGCGCTGCTGGCTTGAGGGCAGACCGAGGCCGGCCCCCGCGCCGTCAGAACGTGTGAACGAACTTCGCCGTTGAGCGATCATGCAATGCATGATCAGCGCGAAGACGAAGGACGAGGGCGAACAGACCCAGACGGGTTTGTTCGGTGAAAGGGAACTGAGGGCCAGCGCAGCGGCTGCGCAGGCTGGGGGCAATGCGCAGGGCGCGCCGCGCGTGATGTCGCCGGTGCGCAACCAGATCGAGCTGCGCCCCGTGGACCTGGATGCGCTGCTGACGCCCGATCACCCCGCACGCACCGTCTGGGCGTTCGTGCAGGCGATGGAGCTGGCCCCGCTGTACGCGCGTATCAAGTCTGCAGGCAGCCGCGGTGGTGCTCCGGCCATCGACCCGGCGATCCTGGTAGCGCTGTGGCTGTGGGCCACGATCGACGGTGTCGGCTCGGCGCGCGAGATCGACCGGCTGTGCGAGCGTGATGACGTGTACCGCTGGATCTGCGGCGGCGTGGGCGTGAACTACCACTCGCTGGCGGACTTTCGCACCGAGCACGAGGGCTGGCTGGACGCGCAGCTGACGCGCTCGATCACCTCGCTGCTCGATCGCCGACTGGTCACTTTGAGCGTCGTGGCGCAGGACGGACTGCGCGTGCGGGCGCACGCCAAGGCGTCGAGCTTTCGACGCCGTCAGAAGCTGGCCGAACTGCACACCCAGGCGCAAGAGCAGGTCCGTGCGCTCAAACGCGAGTTGACCGAGGACGCTGGGGCCAGCGCGCGGCGCAAGCAGGCGGCTGTCGAGCGCGCCGCGCGTGAGCGCGAGCAGCGCCTGGCCGCCGCGCTGGCCACCATGGACAAGTTGCAGCGCAAGCCGCTGCCCGAGCCCAAGGCGGCCAAGCGGTCCAAGCGACATGGCCCAGGCGATGACCCGCCCGCCGGTGGCGCCAGCGCCACCGAGCCCAAGCCGGCCAAACCCCAGCCTCAGCCACGGGTGAGCACGAGCGATCCCGAGGCACGTGTGATGAAGATGGCCGATGGCGGTTTCCGTCCAGCCTTCAACGCCCAACTGGCCGTTGACGTGCAGACCCAGCTCATCGCCGCCGTGGCCATCACCAACAGCGGCAGCGACATGGGCCAGATGGCCCCGATGCACCAAGAGCTGCAGCAGCGCTACGCCACCACGCCCGAGCACTGGCTGGCCGACGGCGGCTTCACCAAGCTTCAGGCCATCGACGAGTTGAGCGAGCGCGGCACCCAGCCGGTGCTGCCGCCACCGCGCAGCCGCAACCCGGACATCGACCGGCTGGCCCCCAAGGACAGCGACACCCCTGCGCAGTCGCACTGGCGCGCCTTCATGGCCAGCGAGTTCGCCAAGGATCTGTACATCTGGCGTGGTGCCAGCGTGGAATGCACCAACGCGCAGCTCAGACGGCGTGGACTGCAGCGGTTCAACGTCTGTGGAGCACTCAAGGCGCGCGCGGTGCTGCTGTGGCACGCCTTGGCGCACAACCTGATGCGCATGCGCAGCCTGGGTATCGCGCCAGCGGGTTGAATCGGGGCCTGCGCGGCGCCTGGGGCGCGCTGAAAGTGCCTCAGCAAGACCCTCACGCAACTGTGCGGCCGCAATCGAGGCGGCCAGCACGAACCGGCCCACAGGCCGGCCGTGGCCGGCACCACCACGTTGGCACCGTTCAGATTGCACAAACAGTGGTTCGTTCACGGCTTGTCAGTCCACCGAGGCGCCCGAGAGCTTGACCACGCGCGACCAGCGATCCAGGTCCTGGCGCATCTGTGCCGCCAGCTGCTCGGGCGTGCCGGCCACCAGCTCGCCCCCAGCCTCGACGATCTTCTTTTCCACCGCCGGCTGCCTGAGCGCCCTGGTGATGGTCTGGTTCAGATAGGCCACGCGCGCGGGCGGCGTGCCTGCCGGGGCGAAGAAGCCGTACCAGTCCTCGTAGTTCATGTTCTTCATGCCCAGCTCCTCCAGCGTGGGCACGCTCTTGAACACGCCTACGCGCCGCGGGCTGGTGACTGCCAGCGCCCGCACCAGGCCCTGCTGCAGGTAGCCGGCCACCGATGAGGTCGAGGTGATCATGACCGAGACTTGTCCGCCCATCAGGTCGGTCAGCGCCGGGCCCGCGCCGCGGTACGGCACATGGGTGAGGTGGATGCCGGCATCCTTGTCCAGCACCACGCCCACCAGGTGCGACAAGGTGCCGTTGCCCGGGGTCGCGTAGGTCAGATCATGGCCGGGGAGCTTGGCTTGGGCGCGCAGATCGTCCATGGTCTTGAGCGGCGAGTTCGCGGCCACGACGATGGCCAGTGGCGCCGCATTGATCTGGGTAATGGGTACGAAGCTCTTGAGCGGGTCGAACCCTGGCGCGCGGTACAGGCTCGGGTTCACCGCCATGATCGACACCTGGGACGCGAGCACGGTGTAGCCGTCGGCCTTGCTGTCGGCGACTGCCTTGGCGCCGATGTTGCCGCCTGCGCCGGCCCGGTTCTCGACGACGGCCGGCTGCCCGGTGATTGCCGCCAGCTCATTGCCGACCAGGCGCGTGTGAAAGTCGTTGCCCCCGCCCGGCGGGAATGGCGACACCAGCCGGATCGGCTGGCTCGGAAAGTCGCCCGCCTTGGGCAGAGCCTGTGCATGCGCCGGCAGCGAGCAGGCCAGGCTGAGCGCCAGGCCGCCAAGGGTACAAAAGGACATTCGGTAAGCAAGGGCACGACGCATGGAAAGACTCCTGTGGGGTGGCTGGACGCTTGGCGACAGCTGCGGGGTGCGCTGTTGCGCCACATGGGCTGCTTTGGCCGCCAAGTGCTCCATCATGGCGGTCGCGCTGGCGCAGATCGAGCCCTTTGCAGCGCAAATCCAATAAGAGTTTCTGATGAGTTGCCGGGCTTTCCGCTCCCGGAGGAATTCAGCCGCCCGCCGGCTGGCCGCCGCCTTGGGCGCGGCTGCGGATCGATTCGAAGACCTGGCGGGTCAGCGGGTTGACCACCCGATGGCGCACATACAGGCGATAGACCAGCGCGGGCAGCGGCGGCAGGCCCTCGGCCGCGCCTAGCACGCGCAGGCCGTTGTCGAGCTGCTCCACGCCGCGCGCCGTCACGCCCAGGCCCGCGCGCAGCGCGGCCCGGATGCCGATCAGGCTGCTGGAGGTGTAGCGCGGCGTCCAGGCGACGCCGGCATCGTCGAGCGCCTCTTGTGCCAGGCGGCGGAAGATGCTCGGGCCATCGGCCATGATCATCGGGATTGGGCGCGACGGGTCGTGCACGTAGGCGGCGCCGCACAGCCATACCGTGGGCGATGTGCGCAGCACCACGCCTTGCAGCTCGGCGTCTGCCCGATTGGAGATGGCCATGTCGATCTCGCCGCGCTTGAGCGACTCCATCAGGAACGGACTGCGGCCGACATGCACATCCAGCTGCAGCATGGGCGAGCTGCGCACCACCTCCGCCAGCAGCGATGGCAGTATGGTCTCGGCCACATCGTGCGGTGCGCCGATGCGCAGCGTGCCTTCGAGCCGCCCCTGCCGCAGGTGGCGCAGGGCTTCGTCGTTGATGGACAGCATGTGGCGGGCATAGACCAGCAGCCGCTCGCCGTGCTCCGTCAGGCGCTTTTGCCGGCCGCGCTTCTCGAATAGCGGGTGGCCGATCGACTCTTCGAGCCGCTGCATCTGCTGCGTGACGGCCGATTGGGTCTTGCCCAGCTGCACGGCGGCGGCGCCGAAGCTGTCATGGCGCACGATGGCCGCCAGAGTACGGAGTTGTTCCAGGTCGAGGGCGTTCATTCATTAATGATACTGATGTGTTGGACAGCGTAGCAAGCTTGATTCAGCACCATGCGGCAGCTACAGTGAGCCTTGCCATGTGCGGGAGCGACCTGCAAAAAGCATGCCCAACAGTGAAGGAGTTTCTCGTGAGCAACACCAGCGAACAGCGCCAGCAGGCGGTCGATGCGGCCATCGCCCGGATGAAGTCCGCCATGGGCGAGGCCCTGCCGACGCGCGCATCCCTGGCCACCGTCAAGCAGCTCCTGGAGGGCCTCGCAGCGCGGCGCGACCTGTGGCAGGGCGGCGATTTTCCTGCGCCCGAAGCGGGCGAATACCAGGCGCGCTACCTGATCGCGGAGGATGCGGACCAGAGCTATGCGCTGTACCTGAACGTGATGCGGCCGGGCAAGCGCATCGTGCCGCACAACCACACCACCTGGGCCTGCATCGCGGCGGTCGAGGGCGGCGAGGTCAACCGCGTGTACGAGCGCACCGACGATGGCTCCGTGCCGGGCGTGGGCACGCTGCGCGAGACGGCGCGCGTGCTGGTCGAGCCGGGGCATGGCATTGCGCTGATGCCCGATGACATCCATTCGGTGCAGATCGAGGGCGAGCAGGTCATCCGCCACCTGCACATGTACGGCCGCGCGCTGGAGACGCTGAACCAGCGCACCGCCTACGACCTCGAACAGGGCACCTGCCAGACCATGGGCATCGGTGTGCAGACCCGCCGCTGACCGCCTTGCGCCCACAGCCTCGAATTTGCCTTCGAATTTGCATTTGCTTCTGCACGGTTTTTCATGATGATCGAACGCATCGCGCCCGCGGCGCTCAAGTCCTGGCTGCATGACGGCCAGGAGATAGCCGTGCTCGACGTGCGCGAGCACGGCCAGTACGGCGAGGCCCACTTGTTTCACGCCACGCCGCTGCCCTACAGCCGGCTGGAGCTGGAGGTGCGGCGGCTGGTGCCACGCCTGGCAGTGCGCATCGTGGTGTACGACGAACAGGGCGCGCCCGATGGCGTTGCCTGGCGCGCGGCCCGGCGGCTGCAGGCGCTGGGCTATGTCCATGTCCACCTGCTCGATGGCGGCGCCCAGGGCTGGCAGGCCGCCGGCCATGTGCTGTTTGCGGGCGTGAACCTGCCTTCCAAGACCTTTGGCGAACTGGCCGAGCACATCTACCGCACGCCGCGCGTCAGCGCCGGGCAGCTGGCGGCGATGATGGCGGGGCCGCAGCCCGTGGTGGTGCTCGACGGCCGGCCGGTGCCGGAGTTCCGCAAGATGAACATCCCCACGGCTTCATGCTGCCCGAACGGCGAGCTGGCCTACCGCGTGCGTTCACTGGTGCCGGACGATACCACCCCGATCGTCATCAACTGCGCCGGCCGCACGCGCTCGATCATTGGCGCGCAGACGCTGATCAACCTGGGCCTGCCCAATCCCGTCTATGCGCTTGAAAACGGCACCCAGGGCTGGTTCCTCGCCGACCAAGCGCTAGAGCATGGCGGTACGCGGCGCTATCCCGAGGGCTCGGGCAGCCAGGCGCTGCGCCCCGCCGCGCAGCGGCTGGCCGCGCGCTTTGGCGTGCCCACGGTGGATGCCGCCACCGTGCAGGCCTGGGCGGCCGATGCCAGCCGCACGCTCTTCCTGTGCGATGTGCGCACGCCGGAGGAGTTTGCCCTGGGCAGCCTGCCCGGCGCGCAGCATACGCCGGGCGGCCAGCTGATGCAGGCCTTCGACCAATACATCGGCGTGCGCGGTGCGCGGCTGGTGCTGTTCGACAGCGACGGCGTGCGCGCCCCCGTGGTCGCCAGCTGGCTGCACCAGATGGGGCACGAGGCCTGCGTGCTCGGCGAGGGCATTGCCAGCGGTCTGGCGCTGCAGGCACCCATGGCGCCGCAGGCGCCGCCGCTGGCCGCTATTGCCGCGCAGGAACTTGCGGCCCGCCTGCGGTCGAGCACGGCCTGCGTCGTGGACCTGCGCGCCGGCATGGCCTACCGCGGCGCCCATATTCCCGGCGCGCGCTGGTCGATCCGGCCCCGGCTGGCGGCCGATCTCGCGCGGCAAGAGCGCCAGCTCGTGCTGGTTGCCGACGAGCCCGCGCTGGCCGCCTGGGCCGTGGCAGATTGCCAGCTCGCCCAACCGCCCTTGCTGCTGCAGGGCGGCATGGCGGCGTGGCGGGAAGCGGGCCTTGCCATCGAGGCATCGCCCGACACCCCTTGCGATGCCGACTGCATCGACCACCTCTTTTTCGTGCACGACCGGCACGATGGCAACAAGGAGGCCGCGCGGCGCTACCTGGCCTGGGAGACCGGGCTGGTGGCCCAGCTCGACGAGCATGAACTGGCTGCGTTTCGCTTGCCGGCGGCAGCCGCGGCTGCGCCGGGGGGCTGAGCCATGCCCGACAGATCCGATACCGGCGCGGGCTTGCAGACCCGGCTCATGCGCATGGGCAAAGCCCCCGCCTATGCAGGCGGCAGCGCGGTCAATCCGCCCATCGTGCGGGCCAGCACCGTGGTCTTCGAGAGCACCGCGCAGCAGCGCGAGATGCGCACGCGCCGCAGCCAGGAGCGCATCTTCAGCTATGGCGCACGCGGCACGCCTACCACTTTTGCGCTGGAAGACGCGGTCAGCGAGCTGGAAGGCGCCTGGCGCACCCGCCTCCTGCCCACCGGGCTGGCCGCCATCGGCATGGCCTGGCTGAGCTATCTGAAGCCCGGCGACCACGTGCTCGTCACCGACAGCGCCTACCAGCCGGCGCGCCACCTGGCGCAGCAATTCCTGCAGCCCTACGGCATAGAGTGCAGCTTTTTTGCCGCCGACGGCAGCGATGCCGTAGCCCGGATGCAGCCCAACACGCGCATGGTCTATGTCGAATGCCCCGGCTCGCTGGTGTACGAGATGTGCGACCTGCCGGCGCTCGCCGCCATGGCGCATGAGCGCGGAGCCCTGCTCGTGGCGGACAATACCTGGGGCTCGGGTGTGCAGTACCGGCCGCTGGCGCTGGGCGCGGACGTGTCCATCATGGCGGCCACCAAATACCTCTCGGGCCATTCGGATGTGATGATGGGCACGATTGCCACCACGCAGGCAGCCTGGGCGCCGCTGGCCGAGCGCTGCGATGCCTTCGGCATGACGGTCAGCCCCGACGACGCCTGGCTCGTGCTGCGCGGCATGCGCTCGCTGCCGGCGCGTCTGCGCATGCACGAGGAGCACGCGCTGCAGGTGGTGCGCTGGCTGCAGGCCCATCCCGCAGTCCAGACCGTGTTCTGCCCTGCCTTGGCGAGCCACCCCGGCCACTTGCTCTGGCAGCGCGACTGCCGGGGCACGAATGGCCTGGTCTCCTTCGAGCTCAGGCCGGCCATCGCCCCCGAGGTGGTGGATCAGCTGATCGACGGCCTGCAGCTGTTCGGATTGGGCGCCTCCTGGGGAGGCTACGAAAGCCTGGTCACGCCCGCGCACATGGCGCAGGCGCGCAGCATCGCCGACTGGAGCGCGCGGGGGCAGGTGATCCGCCTGCATGTGGGGCTGGAAGACCCGCAGGACCTGATGGCCGATCTCGAACAAGCCTTTGCGAAGGCCGGCATCGCAAGCTGACCGCCATCTGGCGCTGCCCAGGCCGTGGCGGCGCTCACTGGTGTTTTGCCAGCCGCCGGTCCCAGCACACCACGGCCAGCGTGGCCAGGCCCAGCATGCCGCCCATGGCGCTGGTGCCGCCCCAGCCATGGTGCAGCCAGGCCCAGGAGCCCAGCGCCGAGCCGATGGAGGCGCCGATGAAATACGTCGTCATGTAGACCGCGTTGATGCGCGAGCGCGCCTCGGGCGCCAGCGCGTAGACCACGTTCTGGTTGCTGATGTGCAGCGCCTGCAGCGCGCCGTCCACCACCAGCATGCCGGCCAGGAACCACCACAGGCTGGAGCCACCCAGCCACAGCGCGAGCCAGCCCAGCAGTAGAAGCAGCGCGCCGGCCAGCGTGGTCGATTGCTCCAGCCCGCGGTCGGCCAGGCGGCCGGCCGCATTGGCCATCAGCGCGCCGGCGATGCCGGCAATGCCGATGAGGCCGATCTGCAGGTCGCTGAGCGCGAAGCGCGGGCCGGCCAGCAGCAGCGCCATTGTGGAAAACAGCACGCTCACCGTCGCGAAGCCCAGCCCGCCGATCAGCGAGCGGCTGCGCAGCCGCGGATGGCTGCGCAGCAGGCCGGCCAGCGAGCGCATCACGGCGCCGTAGCTCACCGGCGCCGCGGGCGGTGCCAGCGGCAGGGCGCGCGCCAGCAGGGCGGCCATCAGCGCGGTGCAGGTCGCGCCCACCCAGTACACGGTGCTCCAGCCGCCGAGCTGCGACAAGATGCCCGCCACGCTGCGCGAGGCCAGGATGCCGACCAGCAGGCCGCTCATCACCAGCCCCACCGCGCGGCCGCTCGCGCCCGGCGCGGCGAAGGTGGCCGCCATGGGCACCAGCACCTGGGCCGCGACCGAGAACACGCCAGCCATCAGCGTGCCGCCGGCCAGCAGCGCAAAGCTGCCCACCAGGCCGCTGGCGCCGCTGGCCAGCATGCCGCAGGCGGCCAGCAGCATCAGCGTGAGCACCAGGCGGCGGCGCTCCAGCATGTCGCCCAGCGGCACGAGCAGCAGCAGCCCCAGGCCGTAGGAGACCTGGGCCATGGTCACGGTGCTCGACGCCTGGGCGTCGCTGATCCGCAGCCCCTGCGCCATGGAATGCAGCAGCGGCTGGTTGAAGTAGTTGGCGCCAGCGCACAGGCCGCAGGCGGTGGCCATGAGCAGCAGGGTGGAGGTGGATAGCGGAGCAGGGGGGGAGGTCGTCGGTGCCGTCATGGGCTGCGGATTTTGCTGGGGCGAGGAGTGGCGGCAGTATCCATGCTTTGGCGCCGGCCTGTGCGATCAGGTGGGGTTCTGCGGCCCCGCGCATGGTTTTGCCGGGCGCTGCGGGTAAGATTACGTCTTGCCAAGCAACCCCTGGGGCATCACGCCATGGTCCGCTT
The DNA here is from genome assembly GCF_057808605.1 of Comamonas sp. FG99. NCBI lineage: Bacteria > Pseudomonadati > Pseudomonadota > Betaproteobacteria > Burkholderiales > Comamonadaceae > Comamonas > Comamonas sp. FG99. The sequence continues at coordinate 108,332 of NZ_JBMDII010000007.1, read as the reverse complement.
CTTCTTCGTCTTTCTCGCCATCCAGCTCACGCTGTTCGGCATCAATATGCTCAACTGGGTGCAGCAGCACCTGGTGGAGCCGTGGACCGCGCTGCTGGCCCGGATCTGCGCCTTCCTGGTGACCTGGTTCGACAAATCGGCGGTGGCCGAGGGCAAGGTGCTGTGGAACCACGCCACCAATTTCGGCGTGTCCATCGAGGCGGGCTGCAACGGCATCGAGGCCTGCATCGTGCTTTTTGCTGCGATCCTGGCGTTTCCGTCGTCGTGGCGGCACAAGATCATCGGCATGGTGGCCGGCTTTTTCGCGGTGCAGGCGATCAACATCGTGCGCGTCATCAGCCTGTTCTACCTGGGGCAGTGGAACATGGCGGCCTTCAACTTCGCCCACGAATACCTGTGGCAGGCGTTGATCATGCTGGACGTGCTGGTGGTCTGGCTGGTGTGGGTGCGCGCCGGCCAGCGCAAGCAGCGCGCCGACGACGCCAATCCGCCGCCGCCCCCGATGACGCCCGCAGCCGCCTGATACGCCATGAAGCGCCTCAATCCGATCCAGCGTTTCGCGCTGCTGGCGTTCGCCGGCATCATCGTCTTCACCACCGCCTGGACTTATCTGTCGCCGTGGATCACCTACCCGGTGGCGGCGCTGTCCAAGGCCGGCCTGGAGCAGACCGCGTCGGGCTGGGTGCAGCAGGTGCACATCGCACCGGGCAAGATGGAGGTGGATACCTCGGTGGCGGTGGCCAATGCGCAGACCGGCGGGCGCTGGGTGGAGATCTCGGTGGACGGCGACCCGGGGCGCTATGCCTACGGCTTCCCGATCTTCCTGGCGCTGCTGCTGGCGGCCTGGGGGCCGGGGCGCTGGTGGCGCGCCATCGTGGGCTATGTGGTGCTGCTGCCGTTCCAGGCATTCAGCATCTGCAGCTCGCTGCTGATGCAGATGGCGCTGGCGGCGCAGCTGGACCTGCGGGTGCTCAAGATCAGCCAGGGCCAGCTCGAGGCCCTGGCCTACAGCTTTCAGCTCGGCAGCCTGGTGCTGCCGACGCTGGTGCCGTTCCTGCTGTGGCTGTGGCTGGACCGCCAGTTCGTGAACGATGTGCTGGTCGAGGCCTGGAAGAAGAACATCCAACCCAGGATCGCGCCCCCGCCGCCCGCCGCGCCCCCGCCGCCGGCCCAAGTGATCCGCCCCGCCGCCGATGCGCCGGTGGAGATATCGCGCAACACCAGCATCACGCTGCCGCCTCGGCGTTCCTAATGGCAGGGCCGATCCGCGTACTGTGCCTGGGCTGCGGCATCGCGCTGCTGGCTGCCTGCTCGCCCTATGTGGGCGTGGGCATTCCGGTGGGGCCGGTGTCGGTCGGCGTGGGTGTGGGCAGCGGCGGCGTATCGGCCGGCGTGGGCACGGGTGTCGGCCCGCTCGGCGTTGGCGTGGGGGTGAACCAGCACGGCCAGGTCACCGGCAATGCCGGCGTGGGCGTAGGTACCTCGGTGGGCAATGCCCGCGTGGGCGCCGGGGTGGGCACGGGCACCGTGCTGTACGACCCGGCCAAGGCTTCGGCACCAGCGCCTGCCCCGGCGCAGGAGCCGGTACCGTCGGTGCCGCCCGGCAGCATCGAGTGGCGCGATGCCCAGGGGCGGCCGGTGCCGGATTGCCGGCTGGAGAATCGCTGCTGATCAGCCGGTGGCGCCCAGGTGCAGCAGCAGGCTTTGCATGGGCAGCGGCAGCTGCTCCCAGTCCCGAAAGCACAGGCATAGCTGGCGCCGGGCCCAGGCTTCGTCCAGCGCCACGGCCCGCAGGGCATGGCGCCTGCGCAGGCGCATGGCGATGCTGCGGGGGATGATGGCTATGCCCACGCCGTGCGCCACCATGTCGCACAGGCCCTCGAAGGTCTTCATGCGCACCCGGAAGGCCAATTCGCGCCCCGCGCGGCGGGCCTGTTCGTTGATGTGCTCCTGCAGCGCGCTGCCGGGCTCCAGCCCCACGAAGGGCTCGCCCAGCACCTCGGCCAGGCGCAGCGCGCGGGCGCCGGCCAGCGCATGCGCGGCGGGGGCGATCAGCACCAGGTGATCGTCGGCCAGCGGCTGGCGCACCAGGCCGGGCGCCTCGATGGCGCTGGAGACGATGCCGGCCTGCGCCAGGCCGGCGGCGATGGCGCGCACGATCTCGGCGCTGGTGCGCTCCTTGAGCTCCAGGTTCAGGCGCGGGTGCGCGGCCAGCCAGGGGGCGAGCCGCCGCGGCAGGAACTCGGCCAGCGCCGCCGTGTTGGCGTGCAGGTGCACCGTGCCCTGGCTGCCCTGGGCAAAGTCGCGCAGCTCGCCCCGCAGCAGGGCTTGCTGGCGCAGGATCAGGCGGGCATGGTGGGCCAGGGCCTCGCCGGCGTCGGTGGTGGTCACGCCGCGCGCATGGCGCAGCAGCAGCGGCACGCCGGCATCCTGCTCCAGGCCGCGCAGGCGCTCGCTGGCCGAGGCCAGCGCCAGGTGCGCGCGGGCCGCGCCCTGGGTGATGCTGCCGGCATCCACCACGCTCAGGAACAGGCGCAGGTCGGTGAAGTCAAAGCGCATGGCATCTCCTATCCCTTCGGAAAAGCCGAAGGCTCATGGGCCCAATGCCGCATTGTGCCAAGCGGCGCGCGCGGCTCCAATGGCAGCATGCAAGAGATTTCACCGACCTGGACGGCGCTGCTGTGCGCCATCTTTCTCGCCGCCGGCATGGTCAAGGGCGTGACCGGCATGGGCCTGCCCACGGTGGCCATGGGCCTGCTGGGCATGGCGCTGCCGCCAGCCGCGGCGGCGGCCTTGCTGCTGGTGCCGTCGCTGGTGACCAATGTGTGGCAGCTGCTGGCGGGGCCGGCCAAGGCGCGGCTGGCGCGCCGGCTGTGGCCGATGATGCTGGGCATCGTGGCGGGCACGGTGCTGGGCGCGGCGCTGCTGGTGCGGGCCGATCCGGCGCGCGCCGGCCTGGGCCTGGGCTTGGCGCTGATCGCCTATGCGGGCTATGCGCTGTGCGCGCCGCCGCTGGCGGTGCCCGCCCGGCTGGAGGCCTGGCTGTCACCATTGGTCGGGGCCGCGACGGGCCTGGTGACCGGTGCCACCGGCGTGCTGGTGATGCCGGCCGTGCCCTACCTGCAATCGCTGCGCCTCGACAAGGACGAGCTGGTGCAGGCGCTGGGGCTGTCGTTCACCGTCTCCACCGTGGCGCTGGCCGCGGGCCTGGCGGCGCAAGGCGCGCTGCGGCTCGATCAGCTGGGCTGGTCGGCCTTGGCGATTGCGCCGGCATTGGCGGGCATGTGGCTGGGGCAGCGCATCCGCAGCCGCATCAGCCCGGCCATGTTCCGGCGCTGTTTTCTGCTGTTCCTGGTGGTGCTGGGCGGCGAGCTGGTGCTGCGCGCATGGCGTTAGATGAAGAGCGGCTCCTCGCCCATGGCCTCGATCTGCGCCTGCAGCAGCTGCACCTGCTCGCCCCAGTAGGCCTCGGTGCCGAACCAGGGGAAGTGGATGGGAAAGATCGGGTCGTGCCAGCGGCGCGCCAGCCAGGCGCTGTAGTGGATGAGGCGCAGCGTGCGCAGCGGCTCGATCAGCGCCAGCTCGCGGCGGTCGAAGGGGCGGAACTGCTCGTAGCCTTCGACCAGGGTGGATAGCTGCAGGCCGCGCTGCGCGCGGTCGCCGGACAGCAACATCCACAGATCCTGCACCGCCGGGCCCATGCGGGCGTCGTCCAGGTCCACGAAATGCGGGCCGCCGCCGGGTTCGTCGGCCGGCACCCACAGCACGTTGCCCGGATGGCAGTCGCCGTGCAGGCGGATGCTCTGGCCGCCGTGGGCGCCGAAGGCCCGGCCTACCTGCTCCAGCGCCGCCAGGCAGGCCCGGCTCCACGCCGTGCGCTGCGCGGGGGGAATGTCGCCGTGCTGCATCAGCCAGTCGTGCGGCTCCTGGCCGAAGGCCTGTACGCTGATGGCGGGGCGCTGCGCGAAGGGCTGGGCGGCGCCCACGGTGTGGATGCGCGCCAGAAAGCGGCCGATCCACTCCAGCACCTCGAAATCGTCGAGTTCGGGCTGGCGCCCGCCGCGCCAGGGGGATACCGAGAAAGAAAAGCCCGCATGGTGGTGCAGCGTGGCGCCCTGCACCGCCAGTGGCGCGACCACCGGAATCTCGGCCTCGGCCAGCGCCTGCGAGAAGGTATGCTCCTCGGCGATGGCCGCGTCGCTCCAGCGGCCCGGGCGGTAGAACTTGCAGACCACGCGGCTGCCGTCTTCCAGCCAGACCTGGTAGACGCGGTTTTCGTAGGAGTTGAGCGCCGCCAGCCGCCCGTCGCCCATCAGGCCGATGCCGGCCAATGCGTCCAGCACCACGTCGGGCGAGAGCTGGGCGTAGGGATGGTGGGCGGCGGAGGAGGGGGCGGCGTCATGCATGCGGCGATTGTCGCCGCTCGCCGATCACGCCAGCGTGAGCTGCACGTCGATGTTGCCGCGGGTGGCGTTCGAGTAGGGGCAGACCTGGTGTGCGGCGTCCACCAGCTGCTGCGCGGCAGCCTGGTCCATGCCGGGCAGGTGGATGGCCATGCGCACCGCGATGCCGTAGGCTTGGCCCACGGGGCCCAGGTCGACCTCGGCGTCCACCGACAGGTCTTGCGGCAGGGTGAGCTTCTGGCGTGCGGCCACGGCCTTCATCGCCCCGATGAAGCAGGCCGAGTAGCCGGCCGCGAACAGCTGCTCGGGGTTGGTGCCCTGGCCGGCGCCGCCGGGCGAGGACAGCGCGATGTCCAGGCGGCCGTCGTCGCTGCGCGAGGCGCCGTCGCGTCCGCCGGTGGTGTGGGCGCGGGCGGTGTAGAGAACTTTGTCCAGTGAGGCCATGGTGACAACTCCTTCGAGAGTGAGAATCGCTTCAGGATGAAGCGGAGGGCGGCTGCGGCACGAGGCGGTCCCGCAGCTGTTGAACTTGCGCGGTCAGCGACTGCAGCTCGTCCAGCGTGCACTGGCTGTGCTGCAGCAGGCAGGCGGGAATGCCGCTGGCCTGCTCGCGCAGCGCGCGGCCGGCGGCGGTGAGCGTGACGCGCACCCGGCGCTCGTCGGCCGCGTCGCGCCGGCGCTGCAGCCAGCCGGCGGCCTCCATGCGCTTGAGCAGCGGCGTGAGCGTGCCGGAATCCAGATACAGGCGCTCGCCCAGCTCGTTGACCATGCGCTCGTCCTGCTCCCACAGTACCAGCATCACCAGGTACTGCGGGTAGGTCAAACCCAATGGTTCGAGCAAGGGTTTGTAGAGCTTGGTCATCGCCAGCGAGGCCGAGTACAGCGCGAAACACAGTTGCTGGTCGAGCCGCAGGGCGGTGTTGCTGGAGAGGGTGGATGCGTTGGGCATGGGTTGAATTATTTCTTGCAATTAAATTGTTGGCAATTTAATTGCAAGAAATCTATGCCGATGACAGGGGTTCTAGTCGTCGTAGGGGAGCTGGTCGGGGTCCGCGTTCAGGTAGTCTGGCGACGGGGTCTGGTTGAACTGCACGGCCAGCACGGCATCGTGCCCGTCGATCAGGCGGCGCACAACGCGGTGCATGCCATCCATCACCCGGCCCTGGGCGCACAGCACGATGGGGTAGGCGGTGTCGGCCTGCTGTACCAGCCGCATGTGGTCGGCCAGCGCGCGCGTGGTCGGGCGCGGCTCGGAGGCGCCGAACCAGTAGGGCTCGTCGAGCTCGGCGATGGCCGTGAGAGGTACCCAGTGCGGCGCGAGCGGCGCCGCCAGCGCGATCAGGCGGCGCACGTCCCAGGCCTGCAGGCCCTGCGGCCCCGGCCGGAAGTGGTACTGGGCACGCAGAGCCATGGTCAGTACTGGTACACGCCGCGGCCGCTCTTGCGGCCCAGGCGGCCAGCGGCCACCATTTCCTTGAGCAGCGGGCAGGGGCGGTACTTGCTGTCGCCGAACTGGGTCAGGTAGACCTCCATCACCGCCAGGCACACGTCCAGGCCCACCATGTCGGCCAGCGCCAGCGGGCCGATGGGCTGGTTGCAGCCGAGCTTCATGCCGGCGTCGATGTCCTCGGCGGTGGCCAGGCCTTCGGCCAGCACGAAGAAGGCCTCGTTGATCATCGGCACCAGAATGCGGTTGACCACGAAGCCCGGCGCGTTCTTCACCGTGATCGGCGTCTTGCCCAGCTTCTCGGCCAGGGCCTTCACGCTGGCGTGCGTGGCGTCGCTGGTCTGCAGGCCGCGGATGATCTCGACCAGCGCCATCATCGGCACCGGGTTGAAGAAGTGCATGCCGATGAACTTGTCGGCGCGCTTGGTGATGGCCGCCAGCTGCGTGATGGAGATCGACGAGGTGTTCGAGGCCAGGATCACCTCGGGCGCGAGCAGCTCGTCCACCTGCTGCAGGATCTTGATCTTCAGCGCCTCGTTCTCGGTGGCGGCCTCGATCACGATCTGCGTGGCCTTGAGGTCGTCGTAGTTGGTCGAGCCCTTGATGCGGGCCAGCGCGGCGGCCTTGTCGGCCTCGGCGATCTTTTCCTTCTTGATCAGCCGATCCAGGCTGGCGCCCACGGTGGCAATGCCCTTTTGCACGGCGGCGTCGGCGATGTCGACCATCACCACGTTCAGGCCCGACACCGCGCAGGCCTGCGCAATGCCGTTGCCCATGGTGCCTGCGCCGATGATGCCTACGGTCTGGATCGTCATAGTCTTGTCCTTGGATGGGGTGTTGGAGGGATTCAGACCGGCATCATAGCCTCGATAAAATCGGCGGCCTTGATGTACTTGCCTTCTGTTCCCATGACCACCATCGGCACCCCCTACACCCCCCAGGCCACCAAAGTGATGCTGCTCGGCAGCGGCGAGCTCGGCAAGGAGGTGCTGATCGCGCTGCAGCGCCTGGGCGTGGAGACCATCGCGGTGGACCGCTACGAGCATGCGCCGGGCCAGCAGGTGGCGCACCATGCGCGCACCATCGCGATGAGCGATCCCGCGCAGCTGCAGGCCCTGATCGAGCGCGAGCGGCCCGACCTGGTGGTGCCCGAGATCGAGGCCATCGCCACGCCGGCGCTGCAGGCGCTGGAGGCCGCCGGCACGGTGCGCGTGGTGCCCACGGCGCGCGCGGCGCGGCTGACCATGGACCGCGAAGGCATCCGCCGCCTGGCCGCCGAGACCCTGGGCCTGCCCACCAGCCCCTATCGCTTTTGCGACACGCTGGAGGAGCTGCGCGCGGCGATCAACGAGGGCATAGGCTATCCCTGCGTGGTCAAGCCGGTGATGAGCAGCTCGGGCAAGGGCCAGAGCAAGATCGACGGCCCGGCCGATGTGGAGCGGGCCTGGAACTACGCGATGGAGGGCGGGCGCGTGCAAGGCGGGCGCATCATCGTCGAGGGCTTCGTTGATTTCGACTACGAGATCACGCTGCTGACGGTGCGCGCCCGCGACGCCGCCGGCGCCATCGCCACGCATTTTTGCGAGCCCATCGGCCATGTGCAGGTGCAGGGCGATTATGTGGAGAGCTGGCAGCCGCACCGCATGCCGCCCGAGGCGCTGCGCCGCGCGCAGCAGATCGCCGGCGCGGTCACCGCCAGCCTGGGCGAGGGCCTGCGGGGCGAGCCCGCGGGCCTGGGCCTGTACGGCGTGGAGCTGTTCGTCAAGGGCGATCAGGTCTGGTTCAGCGAGGTCAGCCCGCGCCCGCACGACACCGGCATGGTGACCATGATCACGCAGTGGCAAAACGAATTCGAGCTGCATGCCCGCGCCATCCTCGGCCTGCCGGTGGACACCAGCCTCAAGACGCCGGGTGCGAGCGCGGTGATCTACGGCGGCGTCGAGGCCCGCGGCGTGGTGTTCGATGGCGTGGACCAGGCGCTGCAGGTGCCGGGCACCGAGCTGCGCCTGTTCGGCAAGCCCGAGAGCTTCGAGCGCCGCCGCATGGGCGTGGCGCTGGCGCGCGCGGCCGACACCGATGCGGCGCGCGCCAACGCCAAGCGCGCCGCCGCGCTGGTCAGGCCGCGCGTGCCGGCCTGATTCGGCGGCCTACTGCGTCACGCAGGCAAAGCTCTGCGCCTTGTTCAGGTCGCCGCTGCCGCTGTAGCGCGGCCAGCTCGGGTACTCGCACAGCGGGCGGGTGCGGCCGGGCACGCCGGCGGTATCGGCCACCACCGGGTTGGCGGGCGCCTTGCCCGCGCTCACCCACTGGTCCAGCGCGGCCAGCGAATCCCAGTTGGCGTTGAACGAGGTGCTGGCCGCATGGCCGTAGCCCGGCACCTCGTAGTAGCGCGCGAAGCCCTGCACATTGGCCGCGCCCATGGTCTGCTGCAGGCGCAGCCAGTACTGCTCGGTGGCGCGCGTGCTCACCAGCACGTCGGCGCTGCCGTGGGCCATCAGCAGCTTGCCGCCGCGCTTGCTGAAGGCGGACAGGTCGGTGCTGTTGATGTCCTGCAGCTTGGTGAGCTGCTGGATGCGCGCCGTCCAGGCGCCGGGGTTCTGCGGGTCCAGCGACAGCGAGTCGAACTGCGGATCGCGCGTGACGAAGTAGCGCACCCACTGGTCCCAGAACACCGCCCAGTACGGCGCGGTGAGCGGCGCGGGGCTGGCTGGCGCGGTGGTGTTCATCGCCAGCAGGTTGACGGTGGGCTGCAGCGGGCTGCTGCCCTCCTGGCCCAGGTCCGAGCCCCAGACGTTGAAGCCGGGGTACTGGGTTTCGCCGCTGCCCAGCGGGCTGCTGAAAGTGATGGCCGTGTTGTAGGTCTTGAGCGCGGCGATCATGGCATCCGACAGGCATTGCTCGCCCTCGTTGCCGCCAGAGGCACAGCGCAGCGGCTTGCCGTTCAGCTGCGCCGTGGCCGGGTCGAACTGCGCATTGCAGGCCGCTACGTTGCTGACGATGCCGTCGGCCGCGCCGTCCAGCGCATCGCACTGGGCGATGGCCGCATCGCGCAGCAGCTTGCGCTGCGCCAGGCTCGGGTAGGCGTTCGGCTGGGCAAACGCGCGGCTGATGCGGCCGAACTGCAGATCCAGGCTGGCGGCGTTCCAGGCCGGGTACCAGGCCACCACGCCATCCCAGTCGGCCGGCCATTTCTGCGCCACCGCCAGCGCCTCGCGCCCACCGGTGGAGCCGCCGATGAAGTAGCGCCGCTCGGGCTTGGTGCCATAGAAACGTTTGACCAGCACCTGGGCCACGTCGCTCACCTTCTTGAGGGCGTCGCCCGAGAAGTTGGCCACCGCCTCGTCATTGGTGCCGAAGCTGCCGTCGCGGCTGCCGGCCGCGCCCGCCTGGTGGCCCGAGTCGCTGGCGAACACCGCATAGCCCTGTGCCAGCAGCGGGTAGGCGCCCTGGCTGGCTGGCGCGGCGGAATAGGTGTAGAGGCTGGGAATGGTGCCGTTGTAGCCCCCGCCGCCCAGCATCACCACCTTGCCGTTCCACTCCTTGGGCAGCAGCAGGCCCATCTTGATCGGCGGCGCGGCCGGGTCCACCGGCGCGATGCTGATGTTGGCGCGCACCGAGGCCGGCGGCTGCGGGCCCGTGGCCGCGCTCGGGGTTTCGGTGGAGGTGACCTTGGCGCCGCCGGTGGGCAGGCCTATGTCGCCGGCCGCCACCTGCTGGCTTGCCAGCTCCTGGCTGGCCTTGTCGAAGTTGAAGCTGGCGAAGCCGCCGCTGCCGCAGGCGCTCAGGGCCAGCGCGGCGGCGGCCACGGCAAGCAGCCGGGTGGGCGGGAAGGCGGGCGGGGCGGGGCGATGCGCAGGCTTCATGTAGCTTCTCCTTGGGAATCTATGGGTATGCAACGGCAGGCCGCCGCATGCGGGGCCTGCGCCGATTGTGGTGGCGGCCCCCGCCGCAGGCAAGGCCGGGGCGCTCGGTGTTTGTGCCGATGGTGCGCCGGCGGGCAAGGGAGTCATGCGCCTGCCATGGGCGCTCCATGGCATGGCAACTCTTTGGTCTGGTAGTGCGCCGCAGCCGGATAATCGGGCCATGACTTCTTCCATCCAAGACGCGGCGGCCGGCGGCTTCGAGGCCCTCGCGCTGTCCCCGGCCATGCAGGACAACCTGCGCCAGCTGGGCTACACCCGCATGACCGCCATCCAGGCGGCCAGCCTGCCCGTGGCGCTGCTCGGGCGCGATCTGATCGCCCAGGCCAGCACCGGCAGTGGCAAGACCGCTGCCTTCGGCCTGGCGCTGCTGGCCAACCTCAACCCCCGCCGCTTCGCGGTGCAGGCGCTGGTGCTGTGCCCCACGCGCGAGCTGGCCGACCAGGTCACCGCCGAGCTGCGCCGGCTGGCGCGCGCGCACGACAACGTCAAGATCGTCACGCTGTGCGGCGGCGTGCCGCTGCGCGGGCAGACCGCCAGCCTGGAGCACGGCGCCCACATCGCGGTGGGCACGCCCGGCCGGGTGATGGACCATCTGGCGCGCGGCTCGCTCGAACTCTCCGCGCTGAACACCCTGGTGCTGGACGAAGCCGACCGCATGCTGGACATGGGCTTCTTCGAAGACATCGCCCAGGTGGCGCGCCAGTGCCCCGCCGAGCGCCAGACCCTGCTGTTCTCGGCCACCTACCCCGAAGGCATCGAGCGGCTGGCGCAGCAGTTCATGAAGGCGCCGCAGCAGATCGCGGTGCAGGCCCAGCACGGCGCGGGCAAGATCGAGCAGCGCTGGTACGAGGTGCTCGACAGCGAGCGCCTGCACGCGGTCTCGCTGCTGCTGAACCACTTCCGCCCCGAATCGACCCTGGCCTTTTGCAATACCAAGCAGCAGTGCCGCGACCTGGTGGCCGTGCTGCAGGCCCAGGGCTTCAGCGCGCTGGCGCTGTACGGCGAGCTGGAGCAGCGCGAGCGCGACCAGGTGCTGGTGCAGTTCGCCAACCGCAGCTGCTCGGTGCTGGTGGCCACCGACGTGGCCGCGCGCGGGCTCGACATCGCCCAGCTGCAGGCGGTGATCAATGTGGACGTGACCCCCGACCCCGAGGTGCATGTGCACCGCATCGGCCGCACCGGCCGGGCCGATGCGCAGGGCCTGGCGCTCAGCCTGGCCAGTCTGCCCGAGATGGGCAGTGTGGGCCGCATCGAGCAGCTGCAGGGGCGCGAATCCGAATGGCATCCGCTGGCCGGGCTACAGCCCTCGGCGGGCGGCCCGCTGCTGCCCCCCATGGCCACCATCCAGATCGTGGGCGGGCGCAAGGAAAAGATCCGCGCCGGCGATGTGCTGGGCGCGCTCACCGGCGAGATGGGCCTGGCCCGCGAGCAGGTGGGCAAGATCAATGTGAACGACTTCTCCACCTACGTGGCGGTGGAGCGCGGCATTGCCAAGGAAGCGGCCCGGCGCTTGAACGCCGGCCGCGTCAAGGGTAAGCTGGTGCGGGCGCGGCTGGTGGGCGAGGAGTGACCGCCGGCCCTTGCCGGCCCTTGCCGGGTTTGACCGGGCGCAAACCCGGCGAACCTGCCCGGTGCATACTGGACGGCTAGCCGCCGGGGGCGCCATGATGGATACGGATGACCCGCTATGCAGACTGAACCCGCCAACGAACACGAGGCCGTGGCCGAGCGCCTGCGCCGCCTGATCGACGAGCTGGCCGGGCTGGGCGCGCGCATCGCGCTGCTGGCCCGGCAGCTGCATCTGCCGCTGCAAACCCGCGCCGAGGTCGAGCAGGTGCTGGCCGGCGACGAGCGCGAGCACGAACACGGGGCGTTGCGCGGCCGCCAGGCCTGCATGCGCGAAGAGCTGCGCGGCCTGCTGGTGCTGCGCTACGAGCTGGTCACCCGCATCGCCGGCGAGGTGGGCGCGCAGGCGGCCCGCGACATCCTGCTCGGCGCGCAAGAGCGGCTGCTGCGCGAGGGCTTCGGCCCGCAGGCGCCAGGCATGGACCTGCATCCGCTGTTCGACGGCCTGTGAGCGCCGCGCCTGCGGCCCGATGGTTTCACCTTGCCCTTACCCCCTGCCATGAACACTTGCGCACCCGACACCGCCAACACCGCTGACACCGCCGACACCGAATGGATGGAAAACCTCACCTATGACGAGCTGAGCCTGGGCCAGCGCGCGCAGCTGTTGCGCACGGTGACGCTGCAGGACATCCAGGCCTTCGCCGCGGTCTCCGGCGACATCAACCCGGCCCATCTCAATCCCGGCTATGCCCAGGCCAGCATGTTCCACGGCGTCATCGCCCACGGCATGCTGGGCGCGGCGATGATCTCGGCGCTGTTCGGCACGCGCTTTCCCGGGCCCGGCACCATCTACCTGGGGCAGGATCTGCAGTTCACCCACCCGGTGCGCATCGGCGACACGCTCACCGTGACCGCCACCGTGCGCGAGAAGGACGACGCGACAAAGCGCGTCGCGATGGACTGCCTGGTCACCAACCAGCAGGGCCAGGCGGTGCTGCGCGGCGTGGCGCAGCTGATGCCGCCAACGCAGAAGCTGCGCCTGCCGCGCATCGGCGCGCCGCAGATACAGCTGTTCGACCCCGAGGCCCGCCAGCAGGCCTTGCTGGCCCGCGCCCAGGGCCTGGAGGCGGTGCGCTGCGCCGTCGTCCACCCCTGCGACGCGGGCTCGCTGGCCGGCGCGATGGATGCCGCCGCCCGCGCGCTGATCATCCCGGTGCTGATCGGCCCCGAGGGGCGCATCCGCCGTGCCGCGCAAGAGGCGGGCGTGGACCTGGCCGGCGCGCAAATCGTCGGCGTGGAGCACAGCCATGCCGCCGCCGCGCGGGCCGCGGGCATGGCCGCGCGGCGCGAGGTGGAGATCGTCATGAAGGGCAGCCTGCACACCGACGAGCTGCTCAAGGCCCTGCTGGCCGAGCCCGCGCTGCGCACCGGCCGCCGCCTGTCGCATGTGTTCCGCTTCGACGTGCCGCTGTACCCCAAACCCCTGATCGTCACCGATGCGGCGATCAACATCGCGCCCAGCCTCGCGGAGAAGGCCGACATCATCCAGAACGCGATCGACTTCGCGCGCCTCATGGGCACCGAGCAGCCCCGGGTGGCGATCCTGTCGGCGGTGGAAACCGTCAACCCCGCGATGGCCTCGACGCTGGATGCCGCCGCCCTGTGCAAGATGGCCGACCGCGGCCAGATCACCGGCGGCCTGCTCGACGGCCCGCTGGCCTTCGACAACGCCATCTCGCCGCAGGCCGCGCGCATCAAGGGCATAGTCTCGGGCGTGGCCGGCCAGGCCGACATCCTGGCGGTGCCCGATCTGGAGAGCGGCAACATGCTGGCCAAGCAGCTCGAATACCTGGCCGGCGCGAGCAGCGCGGGCCTGGTGCTGGGCGCGCGCGTGCCGATCGCGCTCACCAGCCGCGCCGATGGCCCGCGGGTGCGCGTCGCCTCGGCGGTGCTGGCCCTGCTGGCCGCGCACGAGCAGCGCAGGCTGCGCGCCGACAACGCCTGGAAGCAGGGGTGACGCCATGGCCATTCTTGCCGTCAACGCGGGCTCCTCGTCGCTGAAGTTTTCGCTGCACCCGCTGCAGGGCGCGCGGGTGCAGCCGCAGGTGCTCTCGGGCAGCGTCCAGGGGCTGGAGCCCGGGGGCAGCCCGGCCATGGACTGGAAATACCAGGGCCGCAAGCACCAGGAAGTGCTGGCGCTGCCCGCGCGCCAGCCTGCCTTCGCGGTGGCGCTGGAGCGCCTGCGCGCGCTGGTGCAGTCGCTGCCGCAGGCCGGCATCCAGGCGGTGTCGCACCGCGTGGTGCATGGCGGCGGCCAGTTCACCGCCAGCGTGCTCGCCACCGACGAGGTGCTGGCGCAGCTGGCGCGCCTGAACTCGCTGGCGCCGCTGCACCAGCCGCACAACATCGAGGGCATACGCCGCTTTCGCGCGGCCTTCCCGGGCCTGCCGCAGGTGGCCTGCTTCGACACCGCCTTCCATGCCGGCATGCCCGAGGTGAACCAGGCCTTTGCGCTGCCCCGCGCGCTGAGCGGGCAGGGCGTGCGCCGCTATGGCTTTCACGGCCTGTCCTACCAATACATCATGTCGGTGCTGCAAGAGCGCAGCGCCCGCGGCGGGCAGCGCGCCGTCATGGCCCACCTGGGCAACGGCGCCAGCCTGTGCGCGGCGCACGCGGGCCGCAGCGTGGCCACCACCATGGGGTTTTCGGCGCTGGACGGGCTGATGATGGGCACCCGCAGCGGCGCGCTCGACGCGGGCGTGCTGCTGTACCTGCTGGAGCAGGGCTGGGACCATGCGCGCATCGAAAGCCTGCTGTACCGCGAAAGCGGCCTGCTTGGCGTGTCGGGCATCTCGGCGGACATGCGCCGGCTGCGCGCCGAGGCCGCCCAGGGCAGCGCGGATGCGCAGCGCGCCATCGAGCTGTTCACGCACTGCGTGGTGCGCGAGAGCGGTGCGATGGCGGCCTGCCTGGGCGGGCTCGATCTGCTGGCCTTCAGCGGCGGCATCGGCGAGAACGATGCGCTGCTGCGCGAGCAGGTATGCGAGCGCCTGGGCTGGATGGGCCTGCGTATCGACGCGGCGCGCAACCGCGAGGCCGGCGCCGGCACTGCCTGCGCGGTGCATGCGCCGGACAGCGCGGCCGAGATCTGGGTGGTGCCCACCGACGAGGGGCGCGTGGCGGCACGCGAGGCGGCGGCGCTGCTATGGGGTTGAGATTGCTTCTTATTTAATAGCTTGTTGCGCTTTATGGTATTGGTTTTCAGATATTTTTATATTTTAAAATCAATCACCGCAAGCGCTGGCAGCTCTCTTTTTTACCGCGGCGACTATTGGAACGCCACCTCGGCAAAGCTGCGCAGCTTGCGGCTGTGCAGGCGCTCGGAGCCGCCGGCGCGCAGGATGTCGATGGCGCGCATGCCTATGCGCAGGTGCTGGTCCACGCGCTCGCGGTAGAAGTGGTTGGCCATGCCGGGCAGCTTGATCTCGCCGTGCAGCGGCTTGTCGCTCACGCACAGCAGCGTGCCGTAGGGCACGCGAAAGCGGAAGCCGTTGGCGGCGATGGTGGCGCTTTCCATGTCCAGCGCCACCGCGCGGCTCTGGCTGAAGCGGCGCTGCGGCGTGTTGTTGGGCAGCAGCTCCCAGTTGCGGTTGTCGGTGCTGGCCACGGTGCCGGTGCGCATGATGCGCTTGAGCTGCGACTCCGCTACCAGCGACACATCGGCCACCGCCTGCTGCAGCGCCACCTGGATCTCGGCCAGCGCGGGGATCGGCACCCACAGCGGCAGTTCCTCGTCGAGCACGTGGTCCTCGCGCACGTAGGCATGGGCCAGCACGTAGTCGCCCAGCTGCTGGCTGTTGCGCAGGCCGGCGCAGTGGCCCAGCATCATCCAGGCATGCGGGCGCAGCACCGCGATGTGGTCGGTGATGGTCTTGGCATTGGCCGGGCCGACGCCGATGTTGACCATGGTGATGCCGCTGTGGTCGGCGCGCACCAGGTGGTAGGCGGGCATCTGCGGCAGGCGCGGCGGCGGCGTGCCCAGCTCGTCATTGGGCTGGGCCGGCAGGCCGGTGCGGCGCGTGACCACGTTGCCAGGCTCGATGAAGGCCACGTACTCGCTGTCTTCCCTGGCCATTTCGGCGTGGCCCAGGCGGATGAACTCGTCGATGTAGAACTGGTAGTTGGTGAACAGCACGAAGTTCTGGAACCACTCGGGCGCGGTGCCGGTGTAGTGGCGCAGGCGCTGCAGCGAGTAGTCCACGCGCGGCGCGGTGAACAGCGACAGCGGCCGCGGCTCGCCGGGCTGGGGCTCCCAGGTGCCGTTGGCGATGCCGTCGTCCATGGCGTGCAGGTCGGGCAGGTCGAACACGTCGCGCATCAACAGGCGCCGCTCGGGCGTGAGCGTGCCTTCCACATAGTCGTTGTCGGCGAACGAGAAGTGGATCGGGATGGGCTGGCTGCTGGTGCCTACTTCCAGCTCCACGCCGTGGTTGGCGATCAGGTGGCCGAACTGCTCGGCATAGTAGTCGGCGAACAGGTCGGGCCGCGTCAGCGTGGTCTCGTAGTGGCCCGGGCCCTCGACGAAGCCATAGGTGAGCGAGGTGGCGGCGCGCGCCACGGTGCGCGTCTGCATGCGCACGAAGGGGTAGCAGGCGCGGTAGGGCGCGCTCGGCGTCTCGCCCGCCACGAAGCGCTGCATTGCGGCGCGCAGGTGGTTGATCTGCTCGGTGTAGATGGCCTGCACCTGGGCCAGCGCCGCTTGGGCCGTGCGGTGGCGGGTGGGGGCGGTGAATGCGGGCTTGTTGTGGGTCATACCGCATTGTGCAATGAGTTTCCACCGCCGCAGGGCATGGCCCCATGGCGCCGTGGGCTGCTGGGCGGGCGCTGTTGCGCGCCCGCATCTGTAGCTGGGCCCGGCGCCATCAGATCAGTCCAGCTCCGGCAGGTAGCTGCCGTCGGCATCATGGGTTTCGCGGCCGCTCAGCGGCGGATTGAACACGCATACCAGCCGCAGGTCGCCCTTGGTGGCGCGCAGGATGTGGGGGTCGTTTTGGTCCAGCGTGTAGATGGTGCCGGGGCGTATGGGGTGGCGCTCGCCGTTGGCCAGGTTCACCACCTCGCCCTCGCCCGCGAAGCAGTAGTTGGCCTCGATGTGGTGCTTGTAGTGCAGCTTGAGCTCGGCGCCTGCGCGTACGCGGGTTTCGTGCACCGAGTAGCCGGCGCCGTCGCGCTTGGTCAACAGGCGCAGGCTCTCCCAGCCGGGGCCCTGGGCATGGAATTCGGTGCCGACGATGTCAGCGGCGTGTGTCACCAGCATGTAATCTCCTTGGTGGGTGGGGTAGGGGGTGGGCGGGCAGGGCTCAGAGGGCCAGCGCGCGCTCCAGGCGCGCCGCCAGTTGCAGCAGCGCGGCATCGTGGCCGCGGCGCCCGCTCAGCATCAGCCCGAGCCAGGGCGCATCGGCGCTGCCCGGCAGCGTGATGCTGGGCAGGTCCAGCCGGCTGGCGGGCTCGGTCAGGCTGAAGGCGCGGGCATTGGTTTGCAGGTAGCGCTCGGGCGCGGCCAGCTCGGCCACGGTGGGCGGCTTCATGGGTACCGTGGGGCAGAGCACGGCCCAGGCACCGCCCAGCTCTTGCTCGAAGGCCTGGCGCTGGCGCGCCAGCTCGGCCTGCGCCAGCAGGTAGTCGGCGGCGCGCACCTCGCGCCCTTGCAGAATGCGCGGCCCCACCAGCGGGTCGTATTCGGCCAGGCGCTGCGGCAGCCGCGCATGGTGCAGGGCATGGGCTTCGGCGCTGATGATGCCGCCTGCGCGCGCCGCGCGCGGCGCGGCCAGCCACGCGGGCAGCTCCTGGCGGCGCAGCGCAAAGCCGCGTGCCTGCAGCCGCGCCAGCAGGGCATCGAACCACGAGCGCAGCTCGGCATCGAGGACCGAATCCAGGTGCGCCGGCACCAGCAGCACCGGCGCATCGCCGGCCGTGGCCTGCTCGGAAGTATCGGGCGCGCTGGCCAGCACCCGGTCCAGGCGCTGGCATTGGGCCACGCTGCGGGTGATCAGCCCGGGCACGTCGAAGCTGATGGACAGCCGCGCGAGGCCTTGGTCGTCGTAGCGCCCACGGCTGGGCCTGAAGCCCACCACGCCGCAGAATGCCGCGGGGATGCGCGCCGAGCCGCTGGTGTCGCTGCCCAGCGCAAAAGTCTGCAGGCCCAGCGCCACCGCCACCGCGCCACCGCTGCTGGAGCCGCCGGCCACGCGCGGCGCATCGCGCAGCGCCGGGGTCAGCGGCGTGCCGTACCAGGGGTTCAGGCCCAGCGCGCCGTAGGCGAATTCGGTCATGTTGTTCTGCGCCAGCAGCACCGCGCCGGCCGCGCGCAGCCGCCGCACCAGCGGCGCGTCCGCGCTGGCCGGCGCTTGGCTCGCCAGCACGCGCGAGCCGGCGTGCGTGGTCCAGCCGGCCACGTCGAAGCAGGCCTTGGCGCCCCACACCTCGCCGGCCAGCGGCAGGGCAGGGCCGGGCGCGGCATCCAGCGTGTGGGCCTCGGCCAGCGCCGCCTCGGCGCGCAGCTGCGTCAGGGCCAGCGCGGCATCCTGCGGCTGGGCGCCGATCGCCGCCAGGCAGGCCTGAACCGCGCCGGCGCAGCGGTGCCGGGCAATGCCCGGTTCAGTGCGCGCCGACATGGTGCAGGAATTCCTGGATGCGGCGGTCGCCGCTGGCGCGGATCTCGGCGGGCGTGCCGTCCATGAGTACCTGGCCGCCGTCCATGAACAGGATGCGGTCCGAGACCTTGAACGCAAAGCCCATCTCGTGGGTGACGATGAGCATGGTCATGCCTTCGCGGGCCAGTTCCTCCACCACCTTCAGCACTTCGTTGACCAGCTCCGGGTCCAGCGCCGAGGTGGGCTCGTCGAACAGCATCACCGAGGGGTGCATGGCCAGCGCCCGCGCGATCGCCACGCGTTGCTGCTGCCCGCCCGAGAGCTGGTGCGGGTATTTGTTGACGTGGGCCAGCATCCCCACCTTGCGCAGCAGGCACAGCGCCTCTTGCTCCAGCACCTGGGCGTCGCCGCGCCCGTGGTAGCGCGGCGCCAGCATCACGTTGTGCAGCACCGTCTTGTGCGGGAACAGGTTGAAGCTCTGGAACACCATGCCGATGTCCAGGATCTGCGCGCCCGGCGCCTGCTGGCGCGCGCCGGGCGCGGCCTTGAGAAAGCCCTGGCCCGACAGGCGCACCTCGCCGCCATCGAGCGTCTCCAGGCCGTTGAGGGTGCGGATGAACGAGGTCTTGCCCGAGCCCGAGGGGCCGATGATGGAGATCACCTCGGCCGGCATCACCTTCAGGTTGATGCCCTTGAGCACCTCGTGCGGGCCAAAGCGCTTGCGCACGCCCACCGCCTCCAGCGCTGGCTCGGCGCTGCTGCCGCGCGGCGGCCGGGTGCAGCCGCTGTACTGCGGATCCACCAGCAGCTGCGATTCGTCCACCGGCTGCGGCGCGCGGCGCAGCACGTTCAGGTGGCGCTCCAGCCAGGCCAGCAGCTTGTCCAGGCAGGTGACGATCAGCACGTAGTACACCGCCACCGCCAGCATGGTCTCGAACACCAGGAAGTTCTGCGTGTAAAGGCGCTGGCCCACCAGCAGGATTTCGGCCAGCGAGATCACCGACACCAGCGAGGTGAGCTTGACGATGGTGATGAATTCATTGCTCAGCGCCGGCAGCGCGATGCGCAGCGCCTGCGGCACCACGATCAGCCGCTGTATGCCCGCATAGCCCATGCCCAGCGCGCGCCCGGCCTCGATCTGGCCGCGCGGCACCCCGAGCAGGCCGCCGCGGTGGATCTCGGCGATAAAGGCGGTTTCGCTCACCACCAGCGCCACCAAGCCGGCATGGAAGGGGTTGGTGAGCACCGTGCCCGCCGCCGGAAAAATCTGCGGCAGGTTGTAGACGAACACCAGCAGCACCAGCAGCGGCAGGCTGCGGAAGAACCAGATATAGGTGCCCGCCAGGCGCCGCAGCGGCGCCCGGGTGGACTGCTTGGCCAGCGCCATGGCGAAGCCCGCCGCCACGCTGAGCAGCCAGGTCAGCGTGCTGAGCTGGACCACCACCCAGCAGGCCGCCCAGAAGTCGCGGTCGGCGAACAGGCTGAGGGTGTATTTCCAGTCGAACTGCATGGCCGGCACCATCACTTGGCCGTGCCGGCCAGCGCATCCTGCATGTCGGCGTCGCTGGGGGCCTGCAGGCCATATTTAGCCAGCAGCGCCTGGTACTCGCCCGCGGCCCTGGCCTGCTCAAGCGCCTTGGCCAGCTGCGCCTTGAGCGCCGATGCGTCTTTGTGCAGGCCCACGCCAATCACCATCGGGTAGATGATGGTGGTGCTGCTCACTTTCAGGCCGCTGCCGGCGCGCGCGGCCAGGCCGTGCGCCACGGCGGTGTCTTCGATCAGCAAGTCGGCCGCGCGCGACTTGAGGGCCAGCAGCGCCTCGGGCGTGGTGGGAAACTCCAGCACCTTGATGTCGCCCGCGCCCTTGCATTGCGCGGCCGAGAAGCGCGCCAGCTTGGGCGTCCAGGAGGCGCCCTTGATGCTGGCGATCCGCTTGCCGCACAGCTCGGCCAGCTGCTGCGGGGCATAGCCGCCGCCCTCCAGCACCACGAAGGAGGAGCCGGTCTTGAGGTAGGGCACATAGTCCACCAGCCGGGCACGCTCGGGCGTGACGAACAGCGCCGAGGCCACGGCATCGAAGCGCCGGGCGCGCAGGCCCAGCACCAGGTCGGCGAAACGCGTGTCCTGGAACTCGGGCTTGAGCCCGGCATGCCGGGCCAGCAGCTGCGAGAACTCCACGTCGAAGCCGGCGGGCTGGCCCTTGTCCAGGTAGGCATAGGGCGGGTAGGTCAGGTCCGAGCCCACGCTCAGAACGCCCTCCCGCAAGGTGGTCTGGGCGCTCTGCGCCTGGGCCAGGCCCAGGCAGCACAGCAGCGCGGCGCTGGCCGCGGCTTTGTGCAGGGTGATCCGGACTTGCATGCCTTACTCCAATCGTATGGGTGAGTCCTGCCGGCGAGGCTTCGGCATGGATTCAATTGTTGAACAATGAGATTTCATTTTTCGATGGCTTGAAGGAATTTTTTGATAGAGCTTTCCCTAGGTTTTTGTATAAATTTTTATCAATTAAGCAGGGGTTTGCTGTGTAAATTGGCGAATTTATAAGCAGATATGAAATTTGTCTGCCGATTCGCCCTATCCAAAAAAATCGCTCCTGGGTTATATTGTTGAACAATGAAATTGATCAACAACCCAGGAGCCAACATGTCCAGCTACCCCGCCGCCTACCAAAAGAGCATGGCCCCCATGCTGAACGTCAACCGCCCGCTGTACGACGGCATTGCCCGCTGCGTGGCGGCCAGCGCGCCGGTGCAAAGCCATGTGGTGCCGATCCGCAGCGGCTTTGCCTGGACCGTGAAGGCGGGGCAGGTGTTTCGCATCACCGTGCTGGAGGGGCCGCAGGTGGCCGACTTCAACATGTGGAACCTGCACAACCCGCGCGAGCGCATGTGGGCCTCGCGCACGCGCCAGCTGCAGGCCGCGCATGTCTCCACCTGTGACCGGCTGTGGTCCACGCTGCCCTTTCTGCGGCCCATGGCCACCATCACGCACGACACGCTGGCGCACTACGGCGTGGACGACGATGGCGGCCGCGTGCACGACCTGCTCGGCACGCGCTGCGACCCCTATGTGAACAAGCTGCTGTCGGGCGAGGACTTTCATTTCCACTGCCACTCCAACCTCACCCGCGCGGTCATGCCGTACGGGCTGACCGAGTTCGACGTGCATGACGTGCTCAACGTCTTCCAGGTCACGGGCCTGAATGACGCCGGCGAATACTTCATGAAGACCTGCCCGGCGCAAAAAGGCGATTTCCTCGAATTCTTCGCCGAGATCGACCTGCTGTGCGCGCTCTCGACCTGCCCCGGCGGAGACCTGTCCATCCCCATGTGGGGCGAGGATGCGCGCGATCCGGTCGATGTCTGCCGGCCCCTGGGCGTGGAGGTCTATGATGTCGATCCCGCCCTGCTCAAGGACTGGCAGGCCCCTGGCGTTGCGCCCTACGAGGGCGGCCACGGCCTGTTCCCCGGCAAGGTGGGCTGGAAGAACGCATAACGAAACAGGACTTACGCAAACAGGATGTGCGACAACGTGCTGCGCCCCATGGCAAGCCGCTTGCCTTGTTCCTTCTTGCGCAAGTCGTACGAAAGTAGTGGCTCGAAGCGCCTGGCTGTCGGCCCGACGTGGAGCATGCATGGCAGCAGCAGAAGGAAAAGTCCCGGTCATTGAACGCATCCATCGCCAGATTCGCGAAGACATCCTGGAAGGCCGCCGCTCGCCCGGCCAGCCCCTGGTGGAGATGGATTTGTGCGTGCAGTACGGCGCCTCGCGCAACAGCGTGCGCGAAGTGCTGCACCAGCTGGGCCGCGAAGGGCTGCTGACCATGGTGCGCAACAAGGGCGCGGTGGTGCGCACCATGCAGCGCAAGGACCTGCGCGAGATCTATACCGCCCGCCGGGCGCTGGAGATGCAGGCGCTGCTGGGCAGCCACCAGCTCAGCGCGGCCCTGTTGGAGCAGATGCGCCAGGTGGGCGAGATGGCGCTGAAGGCGCATGCCAGCGGCCACTGGCGCTCGCTGGGCACCCTGAGCCTGCAGTTCCACCAGCTCATCGTGGCGCAGATCGGCAGCGAGCTGCTCAACGAGTTCTTTCTCACCCTGTGCGCGCAGCTGCGCCTGGTCTTCGCCTGCGAAGATGATGAAAGCCAGATCCAGACCCTGGACTGGGTCGAGCGCGAGCAGCGCATCTACGCCTTGCTGCGCAAGGGCGAGCGCCAGGCCGCCGCCGCCGCGCTGGACGAGTACCTGGCCTTGTCCGAGAAGACGCTCACCCAGGTCATGATCCGCTGGAGCCGCCGCCAGCAGTCTGCAGCGGCCGACAGGCTCCAGTAGACTCCGGCTGCGCGTCCGCGCCTTTTGGAGATATTGGAAGCCCATGGCCCAGCAGCATCCCCCCGCCGCCCCCCGAGAAGCCGCCGCGCCGGCCTGGGCCACGCCCAAGCGGCTGCTGCAGCTGTCGGTGGCGGTGGCCATCGCCACCATTGCGCTCAAGACGCTGGCCTGGGTGGTCAGCGGCTCGGTGGGCCTGCTGTCGGATGCGCTGGAGTCGCTGGTCAATCTGGTGGGCGCGCTGTTCGCGCTGGGCATGGTCACCATCGCGCAGCGCCCGGCCGACGACGGCCATCCCTACGGCCATGCCAAGGCCGAGTATTTCTCGTCCGGCTTCGAGGGGCTGCTGATCTTCGGCGCCGCCGCCGGCATCATCTGGGCATCGGCCCAGCGCCTGCTTGCGCCCCAGCCGCTGGGCCAGGTGGGGCTGGGCCTGGTGCTGTCGGTGGCCAGCTCGGTGCTCAACGGCGGCCTGGCCTGGCTGATGATGCGCTCGGCCCGCGCCCACCGCTCGCTGGCGCTGGAAGCCGATGCACGCCACCTGTATACCGACGTATGGACCTCGGCCGGCGTCGTCATCGGCCTGCTGGCCGCGCTGGCCACCGGCTGGCTGTGGCTGGACGCGGTGGTCGCGCTGGCCGTGGCGCTGAACATCCTGAAGGAGGGCGCCGCGCTGGTCTGGCGCTCGTCGCAGGGCTTGATGGACCAGTCGCTGGCCCCTGAGCTGGTGGCCGATATCGAACAGCGCGTGCAGCGCTTTTGCCAACCCTGGCAGGGCCGGGTCTACTGCGACCGGCTGGCCAGCCGCCGCGCCGGCCAGCGCAGCTTTGTCGACCTGCACCTGCACATGCCCGCCGACTGGAGCCTGGGCCGCGCCTACCAGCTGCGCAGCGCGCTCGAAGCCGAGCTCATGGCGGCGGTGCCGGGCCTGGTGGCCGCCATCGAGGTGCTGCCCACGGGCGCCAATACCGAATACGAGAAAGCCATCCAAACCGAGGAGCCCCCTGCATGATGACCGTGCTGCAGCGCGTGCGAGAAGCGCGCGTCGAAGTCGACCAACAGATCGTCGGCCAGATCGGCCCCGGCCTGCTGGCCCTGGTCTGCGCCGAACGCGGCGACACCGAGCAAGAGGCCGACAAGCTCTTGGCCAAGCTGCTCAAGCTGCGCATCTTCCAGGACGATGCCGGCAAGATGAACCGCAGCGTGCAGGACACCGCGGGCGGCCTGCTCATCGTCAGCCAGTTCACGCTGGCGGCCGACACCAGCGGCGGCAACCGCCCCAGCTTCACCAACGCCGCCCCGCCCGCCGAGGGCGAGCACCTGTACGACTACCTGGTGCACAAGGCGCGCGCGCTGCACCCGGTGGTGGCCACCGGGCGCTTTGGCGCCGACATGCAGGTCTGGCTGCTGAACGACGGGCCGGTCACGATCCCGCTGCGCATTGCGCCGGCGCAGGGGTAGGCGGCAAGCATGCTTGGCAGCCGCATCGGCTTGTCTTGGAGGGAGATTGAGAATTTGATACAAATTCTGCAGGGAGGCATTCATGCAGGACATCAAGGGCCAGGATCTCAAGACCATTCTTCATTCCAAGCGCGCCAACATCTACTACCTGGAGCACTGCCGCGTCCTGGTCAATGGCGGGCGTGTGGAATACGTGACCGACGCGGGCAAACAAAGCCTGTATTGGAATATTCCCATTGCCAACACCACCAGCATCCTGCTGGGCACTGGCACCTCCATCACCCAGGCGGCCATGCGTGAGCTGGCCAAGGCCGGCGTACTGGTGGGCTTTTGCGGTGGCGGCGGCACGCCTTTGTTCAGCGCCAATGAAGTCGATGTGGAAGTCGCCTGGCTGACTCCGCAAAGCGAATACCGGCCTACCGAATACCTGCAGGCCTGGGTCCGGTTCTGGTTCGATGAAGAATTGCGCCTGCACGCAGCCCGGCAATTGCAGGCCTGCCGCCTGCAGCGACTGCAGCAGGAATGGGGCGCACGCGCCCTGCGTGAAGCCGGCTTTGCCGTGGACATGGAGCGCCTGAAGGCGCTGGTGCAGCAATTCACGGTGCTGCTGGCCAATGCACCCGATGTGATGACGCTGCTGACCGATGAGGCCAGGCTGACCAAGGCCTTGTTCAAGCTCGCCGTGGACGCCGTGGGATATGGCGAATTCACGCGCGCCAAACGCGGCACGGGCACCGATGCGGCCAACCGCTATCTGGACCATGGCAACTACCTGGCCTACGGGCTGGGCGCCACGGCCACCTGGGTGCTGGGCCTGCCCCACGGCCTGGCCGTGCTGCATGGCAAGACGCGGCGTGGTGGCCTGGTGTTCGACGCTGCTGACCTGGTCAAGGATGCGGCCATCCTGCCCCAGGCCTTCCTGTCGGCCATGCGCGGCGACGACGAGCCGCAGTTCCGCCGCCAATGCATCGAGGCCCTCACGCGCAGCGAATCGCTGGACTTCATCATCGACACGCTCAAGCGCATTGCCATCGACACGGCGCGCATGGCCGGCGCACCCGCCACGCCTGCTACGCCCGCCACGCCCGCCGCTGCGCAGGAGGCCGGCACATGAACGTGCTCTTCGTCTCCCAGTGCAGCAAGCGCGCCCTCACCGAAACGCGCCGCATCCTTGATCAGTTTGCAGAGCGGCGCGGTGACCGCACCTGGCAGACGCCCATCACGGCGGCCGGGCTGGACACCGTGCGCAAGCTGCTGCGCCAGAGCGCGCGCAAGAACACCGCCGTGGCCTGCCACTGGATACGCGGGCGCGACCACAGCGAACTGCTGTGGATCGTGGGCGACGGGCGCCAGTTCAACGCCGAAGGCGCCGTGCCCACCAACACCACGGCCAGCAACGTGCTGCGCGCCGAAGACGAAAGCCACTGGCACCACCTGCCGCTGATGACGGCCCTGGCCGCGCTGGCGGCCCTGGTGCACGACCTGGGCAAGGCCACCAGGGCCTTCCAGGACAGGCTCAGGAACCCCGGCCTGCGCGAGCGCAACCACTATCGCCATGAATGGGTGTCCGTGCGGCTGTTCCAGGCCTTTGTGGGCCGCGATGACGATGCGGCCTGGCTGCGGCGGCTGGCCGAGGGCGGTGCCGATGCCCAGGCCTTCGAAAAGCAGTGGACCCAGCCGCTGCTGCGGGACGGCATCGACGAGCCGCAGGCCATGAACCTGCTCCCCTTTGCAGCGCTGCAGCACGCACCGCTGGCCCAGGCCGTGGCCTGGCTGGTGCTGACCCATCACCGGCTGCCCTGCATGCCCGTGCCGAACGGCCGGCAGGCATCCGACGACGAGCTGGAGCCTGATCGCCGTGAATACTGCCGCTTCGGCGCGCGCCCCCGCTTTGTCAACAGCAATGAGATCGAGCAACTGCTGCTGAGCATCAGCGCCGACTGGAACGAACCGCGCGAGAAGGCAGAGCCGGCGAAAGTGCAGGCCCATTGGGACTTCCCGCAGGGCCTTCCGGTAACCACGGCACCCTGGCGAAAGCAGGCCGCGCGCTACGCAATCAAGCTGCAGGAGCTGACGGGCCGGTCACTGGACGCTGCAAGCCTCGGTGATCCTTTCACGCTGCATCTCTCGCGCCTGTGCCTGATGCTGGCCGACCACCACTACTCCAGCATCGAGGACGAGGCGCGCCGCCAGCCCTTCCTCAACCCCGGCTATCCGCTGTATGCCAACACCCGGCGCAAGAGTGCAGCTCCCGGCGCCGCGTCCACTTTCAACCAGACACTGGACGAGCACCTGCTGGGCGTGCAGGCCCATGCCACGCTGGTGGCGCGCTCACTGCCCACGCTGGCGCGCAGCCTGCCCACCCTGCGCAGCCATCGCGGCCTCAAGAAGCGCAGCAGCAACGCGCGCTTCCAGTGGCAGGACAAGGCTGCCGACCTGGCCGCCAGCGTGCGCCACCGGGCCGCCAGCCAGGGCGGCTTCATCGTCAACATGGCCTCCACGGGCTGCGGCAAGACGCTGGGCAATGCGCGCATCATGAATGCGCTGGCCGACCCGGGCGTGGGCATGCGCTGCGCCTTCGCCATCGGCCTGCGCACGCTCACGCTGCAGACGGGGCGGGTGTTCCAGAACGACCTGGGCCTGGGCGACGACCAGCTCGCCATCAAGGTCGGCGGCGCGGCCAGCCGCGCGCTGTTCGAGTATTGGGAAGCGCAGGCCGAAGCCACGGGTTCGGCTTCGCGCCAGGCGCTGCTGGACGAAGGCGGCCAGGTCCTGTTCGACGGCAATGATCAGCATCCGCTGCTGCAGCGCCTGACCGATGATGCGCAGGTGCGCTCGCTGATCGCCGCGCCCGTGCTGGCCTGCACCGTGGACCACCTCACGCCCGCCACCGAAAGCCTGCGCGGCGGCCGCCAGATCGCACCCATGCTGCGCCTCATGACGGGCGACCTGGTGCTGGACGAACCCGACGACTTCGACATGGCCGACCTGCCCGCGCTCACGCGGCTCGTGCACTGGGCGGGCCTGCTGGGCTCGCGCGTGCTGCTGTCCTCGGCCACCTTGCCTCCGGCGCTGGTGGAAGGGCTGTACCTTGCCTACCGCGCCGGGCGCGAAGTCTTCCAGCGCCATCGCGGCGAGCGGCCCGGCGAGCCCGTCGCCATCTGCTGCCTGTGGGTGGACGAGTTCCACCAGCAGGCGCTGGACTGTGCCGATGGCGCGGGGTTTCGCACAAGTCATGAAGGCTTTGTGCAAAAGCGCATGGCCCAGCTCGCCAAGGCCGAGGTGCGGCGCCTGGCCGCCATCGCTGCGCTGCCTGCCGGCTGGCAGGGGCTGGCCCCGGCCGCGCGGCGCAGGGATTTCGCACGCATCGCGCTGGAGCATGCATGGCAGTTGCACCAGCAGCCGCGCAACCATGGCATCGACCCCGCCAGCGGCAAGCACGTGAGCTTCGGCCTCATCCGCATGGCCAACATCGAACCGCTGTTCGACGTGGCCGTGGCCATGTACGGCCAGGGCGCTCCCGCGCCGGGCGTGCGCGTGCACCTGTGCGTCTACCACTCGCAGTTTCCGCTGCTGGCGCGCTCCAGCATCGAGCGGCAACTGGACACCGTGCTGGACCGCCGCTCCCCCGATGGCGCGGACCCCGTCTTCCAACGGCCGGCCATCCGCGCCTTGCTTGATGCCAGCCCCGAGCCCCACCACCTCTTCATCGTGCTCGGCTCGCCCGTCACCGAAGTGGGCCGCGACCACGACTACGACTGGGCCGTGGTCGAGCCCTCGTCCATGCGCTCGCTGATCCAGCTGGCCGGACGCCTGCGCCGCCACAGGCCCGGCGCGGTGCAGGAGGCCAACATGCGGGTGCTGGACCGCAACCTGCGCTCCTTCGAGCAGCAGCCGGACCGGGCGGCGTTCTGCAAGCCGGGGTTCGAGATGGACAAGGCCGACGGCAAGGCGGATACGGCGCGGTACTTCCACCTGCGCTCGCATGACCTGCAATCGCTGCTGGCCAAACACACCCAGGGCGAGCCCCTCTGGCCCGTGGATGCCCGCGCACGCATCGAAGTGGCCAGGGAGCAGTTCAAGCCGACCATGAACCTCGTGGACCTGGAACACGCCCGCATGCACGACACCATGCTGCCGCGCCCCGCAGGCAGCCCCGATGCCACGCCGGTACTGCGCGCCGCCAGCCTGCACTGGGCCAGCCCTGCCGGCTTCTGGCTCACGGGCCTGCTGCCGCAGTTCCAGCGATTCCGCTACGACCCGCTGCCGCGCGTGGATGTGGTGTTTCTGCCGGACGAGGAGGAAGAGGGCTTGCAACTGCACCGCGTGGTCGATGGCCCGCGGCGAGGGGACAAGCTCTATGTGCTGGCGGACAAGAGTTTGCTGAGCCTTGAACGGTTGAGCTTCACGGGCACGGAGTCAGTCACGGCATGGGGCCAGGTTGATCTGCTACAGGAGTTGGTGGCTTTGGCGGAGAGCAAGGGGATGTCTTTGCAAGCCTGTGCTGCCAGGTACGCTACGGCAAGCCTGCCGGAGCAGCCGCAGGGCTGGCGGTTTCACGCATTCCTTGGATTGGTTGCAAAGCGATGAAGCGGCCCAGGCGTTGTGCACATCTCCAGGTGCTCCGCAGCTATGGGGCAGCCACTTCCCGTTCGGCCTGCTCGATCACTTCCGATGGCACTCCATGGCGCTTGAGGGCCTCGATCAGGCGCGCATGTGCAGCCTTTGCAAACTGCTGCTCATCGCGCCGCAGGCCTTCGCTCAGGTATGACTTGAGCAGCGTCTGGTATCCGGAAAACCCACGCTGGGGCGCAATGCTCTTCATCGACTCAACCACATCCACCGGGATGCGCAGCGTGATCGACGTCATGGGGCGGTCTTTGGTCAAACGCTTTTTCAGGCGGTCAGTCAGCATAGAGAGCCTCCTCGCGAGGTTCGGCGCGGCGCGCGGAAATGATGCGTATGCACGAATCTTCGATCTCGATGTGGACGACAAACAGCAGCCGTGCCTTGTGGTCGAAGCCGATGGCCGCATCGCGCGCCTCGTCGTTGCGCGATGCATCCGCCAGCACGAAATACGGATCACCAAACACGCAAGCAGCCTCTTCAAAGCTCACGCCATGTTTGCGTCGGTTCAGTTCGGCCTTGTCACGGTTCCAAACGAACAGATCACCGTTGATTTCGTACCAAACGTCCTTGGTGTCCATGTTAGTGCTCGTATGTGCATTGTCAATACATATGGCGTGAACCATCAGGCTAGAGAGCTTTGTTTTAACTGCCTGTACGGCAGGCAAGAGTGGAGTGTTTAACGGATCCCACGAACTATCTACTGAGCTGCCTGTTCGGCAGTAATGGATTTTTTGGTGTTGGGATACCACGTACTATGGATTATAAAATTTTGACTGTAAATGGAAGGGAGAAGCAATGCCACCCACCCCAAGCGCCATGCAATGGCATGACGCCATCGCAACCTTCATCCAGGAGCGCCTCAAGGCCAAGCTGGACAAGCTGGCCGAAGACGACCCCAAACGACAGGAGTTGCTAGCCCAGCACCAGCGCGATGTCTGGATGGAAGACGCCGCCCGCCGGGTGACGCAAATCCAGGCCGTCACCCACTCCCTCAAACCCATACACCCCGACGCGCGCGGCACCAATCTCTATGTGGAGCCGGCCAGCCTGCCAGCGTTGCAGGAACTGGGCAGCCATGCGCTGGGGCAGTCTTTCGCCGGCGACGTGGTGGGCAATGCGGCGGCGCTCGACGTCTACAAGTTCCTCAAGGTCGAAGTGGACGGCACGAGCCTGCTGGCCGCGCTGCTGGCACAGGATCCGGGTGCGCTCCAGGCCCTGCATGACGATCCGGCGCAGGCCATGGACCTGCGCGATGCCTTCATCGGCCTGACCCGGCCGCGCGCGGGCGCGCCCAGTTCGCACACGCGGGCCAAGCAGCTGTACTGGCTGACGGGCAGCGATGCCTGCGCCGATGCAGGCTATGAATTGCTGGCGCCGTTGTTTGCCACCTCGCTGGCGCATGCCGTGCATGCGCAGGTGCAGGAGGCCCGCTTTGGCGACACCAACAAGGCGGCCCGGCAGGCGCGGCGTGAGCGCAAGGCGCATGACGGCGTCTTCCATGACTACCCGGGGCTGGCCGTCCAGAAGATGGGAGGGACCAAACCACAGAATATCTCCCAGCTCAACAGCGAGCGTGGCGGGGTCAACTACCTGCTGGCCTCGCTGCCACCGGTCTGGCGCAGCAGCGATGTACGGTTGCCGGTGCATGCAGGCTCAGTGTTCGAGAAGTTGTTCACAGCTCGTGTAGAGGTACGCAAAACAGTGCACGAGCTGCGAGCCTTTCTGGCGTCTGAACCAGAACCCAACCTGGAAACGCGGCAGCGCCGCGAGGCGCTGATCGACGTGCTGTTGGATGAGATGGTGTCCTTTGCCGGCGAACTTCGGCAAGCGCTTCCGGCCGGCTGGACACGTGATGCCGAGCGTTTCCAGAACCTGGTGATCGAAGAAAAGCTGTGGCTGGACCCTTTGCGCACGGAGCTTCCTGGCGAAGCTGATTTCGCTGAAAGGTGGCTACGTATGGACTGGCCTGCCGAGGTAGGCAAGCGCTTTGCCAACTGGCTCAACAGCCAGCTCTTCGGCCAACTGCCCGTGGGCGATGCGGAAGCACGGGAATGGAAGAAAGAACTGCTCACTGACGAGGACGGCTTCGTGCAGCAACTGCGTGAACTGCGCAAACAGCTGGATACCCCGGCCTATATCCCCTTCCGCAAAACGCACGATGAACTGGTGATGCACAGGGGGGAAGCGGAATGACCCAATCGCCACAACCGCAGGCCATTCTGACCTTCCCTCATCTGCGCGTCCAGAACGCCAACGCCATCTCCAGTCCGCTCACGCACGGCTTCCCCTCCATCACCGCCTTCACCGGCCTGATGTGGGCCCTGGAGCGCAAGCTGGCGCAGGCCGGCATTCCCTTGCGATTGCATGCGGTTGGCGTGGTCTGCCACCACCACCAGGAGCAGGTGACGCAGGGCTATGTGCGCAGCTTCAACCTCACGCGCAACCCCGTGGACAAGGATGGCAGCACCGCCGCCATCGTGGAGGAAGGGCGCATCCACCTGGACATCTCCCTGGTCTTCACCGTCTCGGAAAAGCGTGCCGCAGGTACGGCGGCCACCCTGGTGCAGGGCAACGACCAGATGCAGTTATGGGCCGACAAGGCCGGCGAGGTGCTGTCGCACATGCGCGTGGCCGGCGGCAGCCTGCTGCCATCACGCGCCGCGCCCGGCAGGCATGTGCGCCCCAGGCTGGCCGTGCTGGCAGAAGACGCCACCGAGCGCAGCCGCCAGTTCCGCGAACGGCGGCGCCAGTGGCTGCCGGGCTTTGCCCTGGTAGGGCGCGACGACTTGCTGGCCGAGCGCCTGCACAGGCTGCGCGACAAAGCGGCGCACACCACGCTGCTAGACGCCTGGCTGCATGCATCGCGCTTCAACCATGAGCCTGTGGCAACCGCCGAAGGCCAGCCCCCGCCTGCCGATGGCAAGCAGCTATGGGCGGACCCCTGGCGCGGCTCGGGCAGCGGCTGGATCGTGCCCCTGCCCGTGGGCTATGCCGCGCTCTCGCCATCGCATGCCGCAGGCGAAGTGCTCAACGCCCGCGATGCCACCACGCCGCTGCGCTTTGTGGAGTCGGTCTACTCGCTGGGCGAATGGATCAGCCCGCACCGCCTCACCCATCTGGAGCAACTGCTGTGGCATGCGCAAACCGATGAGGCGCGGGGCCTGTACCGCTGCCGCAGCGGCTATGTGCCAGACCCCGCAGCCGTGGCCGACCCTGACGACGCCGCAGCCCAGGAGCAGGAAGACGACGACAGCTATGCATACACCTGACCAGCGTCCTTGCACCGCCGCCTTTCACACCGTATTGCCAAAGGATTGAACACCATGTCGAACACCCTCAAGACCGCCTCCGTCCTCGCCTTCGAACGCAAGCTCGACCCCTCTGACGCCGTCTTCCACGCAGGCAACTGGGATGACCGGGCGGCCTCCGCCTCCTGGCCCTCCGTCAAGCTGCGCGAGAAATCCGTGCGCGGCACCATCTCCAACCGCCTCAAGACCAAGGACCAGGACCCGGCCAAGCTCGACGCCGCCATCGAGAACCCCAACCTGCAGACCGTGGACGTGGCAGCCCTTCCCGCCGATGCCGACACGCTCAAGGTGCAGTTCACGCTGCGCGTGCTGTCTGGCGCGGGCACGCCGTCTGCCTGCAACAGCGCCGAATACCAAGCCAAATTGGCGCAGACCGTCCAGGCCTATGCCTCGGCCCAGGGCTTTGCCGAACTGGCCAACCGCTATGCGGCCAATCTGGCGAACGGGCGCTTCCTGTGGCGCAACCGCGTGGGCGCGGAAAGCGTGCAGGTGCAGGTGGTGCAGCTCAAGGATGGCAAGGCCGGGCAGGCATGGCCGTTCGATGCCCTGGCCCACAACCTGCGCACGCTGGACAAGCCTGACGAAAAAGTGGCACAGCTGGGCAGCGTGATCGCGGAGGGCCTGGCGGGCAAGGCCCATGTGTTGCTGCAGATCACGGCCTTTGTGCGCCTGGGCGCGGGCCAGGAAGTCTTCCCCTCGCAGGAGCTGATCCTTGACAAGGGCAGCACCAAAAAGAGCAAGACGCTCTACCAGATCGGCGAAAAAGGCCAGGAGGTCGCCGCCATCCACTCCCAGAAAATCGGCAACGCCCTGCGCACCATCGACACCTGGTACGACGGCGCGCAGGACCTGGGCCCCATCGCGGTCGAGCCCTACGGCTCCGTCACCACCCAGGGCAAGGCCTGGCGCCAGCCCAAGCAAAAGCAGGACTTCTACACCCTGCTGGACGACTGGCTGCTCAAGGACAAGGTGCCGCCCGTCGAGCAGCAGCACTTTGTGATGGCCGTGCTGATCCGCGGCGGCGTC
Source organism: Comamonas sp. FG99 (assembly GCF_057808605.1). NCBI lineage: Bacteria > Pseudomonadati > Pseudomonadota > Betaproteobacteria > Burkholderiales > Comamonadaceae > Comamonas > Comamonas sp. FG99. Next base: position 75,589 of record NZ_JBMDII010000007.1, on the reverse strand, counting down.
TTCGGCGATGCGAGCTGATGGCCATGACCTCGCACTACATTGACATCACGCTGCTGCCTGACCCGGAATTCAGCCACGCCCACCTGCTGGGCGCGCTGGTCGCCAAGCTGCACCGCGTGCTGGTGCAACTGGGCAGCTCCGACATAGGCATCAGCTTCCCCCGCTACAGCCTGCGCCCGCGCACCCTGGGCTCCATTCTGCGCCTGCACGGCGGCGAGGCCGCGCTGAAGCACCTGATGGACCAGCCCTGGCTGCAGGGCATGCGCGACCATGTGCAATGCACGCAGCCAGCGCCGGTGCCGGATGGCACCGTGCCCTGCCTGGTACAGCGCCGGCAGTTCAAGACCAATGCCGAACGCCTGCGCCGCCGCCGCATGCGGCGCAAGGGCGAAAGCGCCGAGCAGGCCGCTGCCGCCATCCCGGACAGCGTGGCGCGCACCCCGGATCTGCCCTATGTCCAACTGCGCAGCGCCAGCACTGGCCAGCCGTTTTGTCTGTTCATAGAGCAGAAGGCCGGGGCGGACGCCGGCGGGCAAGGTGGCTTCAATGCCTATGGCCTAAGCCTTGGCACCCCGGTGCCTTGGTTTTGACCCTTTTTCTGAAGGGTAGCCGGCGGCCACGGTAAATCAAAGGCTTAGCGCATGCCTCAAAAATTGGGGTATTGCGCACCTGGAAGCATTTATTCTTTAAAAATCAGGAAGTTGCTGGATTTTTGATCTAGTTCGCTGCCGTGTAGGCAGCTCAGAAACAGCCGAGAAGGCGGATTTCTCGTTTGAAGACGTTCGCTGCCGTGTAGGCAGCTCAGAAATGCAAGACGCTGTCCGCCACCGACGCGATGACGTTCGCTGCCGTGTAGGCAGCTCAGAAAGCGCCAAGACCGGCGCCGTGTCGCTGATCCCGGTTCGCTGCCGTGTAGGCAGCTCAGAAAACAAGGGCAATGGTCTCGGGCCGCTTCATGAAGTTCGCTGCCGTGTAGGCAGCTCAGAAATGCAAGGCCTTGGTGTACTGCGTGATCAGCGAGTTCGCTGCCGTGTAGGCAGCTCAGAAAGTCTCGTAGTCTTCAAGCTCGAACCCTTCGGAGTTCGCTGCCGTGTAGGCAGCTCAGAAACGCATGGAACTTCGGCCAGGTCTCAGGATGCGGGTTCGCTGCCGTGTAGGCAGCTCAGAAAAAGCGAGCCCAGCAGGCCACCGAAGCCGGCGCGTTCGCTGCCGTGTAGGCAGCTCAGAAAATGAAAAGTCCCCTCGCACAGTAATCCGGCGCGTTCGCTGCCGTGTAGGCAGCTCAGAAAAATCCCACCACCGAAGACCTGCGCCCTCACCTGTTCGCTGCCGTGTAGGCAGCTCAGAAACGCTGTCGCTAGCTCCCCAGATGAATTCAGGCGTTCGCTGCCGTGTAGGCAGCTCAGAAATACGCCGGCTACCAGGTCTGGCGCAACATTCCGTTCGCTGCCGTGTAGGCAGCTCAGAAACGACCGCGTTGTGATGGTCACGCCTTCCATCTTGTTCGCTGCCGTGTAGGCAGCTCAGAAAAGAATGGCCGTGACGCAGATCGGCGCAACGATGTTCGCTGCCGTGTAGGCAGCTCAGAAAGCCAACCGTCAGGGGCGGGGGCGAGCCGCCGTGTTCGCTGCCGTGTAGGCAGCTCAGAAAAACAGCGAATTGCCGATATCGCGCATCGCCTGGTTCGCTGCCGTGTAGGCAGCTCAGAAAGAGGCCCAGATAGATGCCCTGTTCATCTGGGCGTTCGCTGCCGTGTAGGCAGCTCAGAAAGCGCGGGCCTTGCGGTGCGTTTGCAGCGGGCTGTTCGCTGCCGTGTAGGCAGCTCAGAAAATCCAAAGCCACGTCATCACACCCATGTGCTTGTTCGCTGCCGTGTAGGCAGCTCAGAAATTGTTTGCGATGCTGGCAACCGCATCCGTCACGTTCGCTGCCGTGTAGGCAGCTCAGAAATGTGCCAACCCCGGCGCACCCCGCAGAGGGAGGTTCGCTGCCGTGTAGGCAGCTCAGAAAGCCCATGAGTAGATTGAACATGCTCATTTGACGTTCGCTGCCGTGTAGGCAGCTCAGAAATTCACAAAACTGAGCAATCCTTCCCCGCTACCGTTCGCTGCCGTGTAGGCAGCTCAGAAAGTAGGTAGCGCCAGCGTTGTATGCGGGGTTTGGTTCGCTGCCGTGTAGGCAGCTCAGAAAGACCAGCCCTTGAACGCGGTATCGATGGCAACGTTCGCTGCCGTGTAGGCAGCTCAGAAATTTGACGCATTCGCCGCAGTTGCCGATGCAGCGTTCGCTGCCGTGTAGGCAGCTCAGAAATGTTTGCAATGCTTCTGGCAGCAGCGGTGCGCGTTCGCTGCCGTGTAGGCAGCTCAGAAAGTCAAGGCATCGAAGCGCTGCCTCCAGCAGTTGTTCGCTGCCGTGTAGGCAGCTCAGAAATTGCCGTGGGGCATAGCGGCACCCCATACGTCGTTCGCTGCCGTGTAGGCAGCTCAGAAAATGCGCAAAGTCACATACGCCTGCACCAACCCGTTCGCTGCCGTGTAGGCAGCTCAGAAACAGAAATCCGTGCTGATCTCGTTGGCTGACCAGTTCGCTGCCGTGTAGGCAGCTCAGAAAGAGCACGCAGCCGGCAAAGACGGTGTCCGCGAGTTCGCTGCCGTGTAGGCAGCTCAGAAAAGAAGCCGCGCGCAGGACCGTTGCCCAGTTGGGTTCGCTGCCGTGTAGGCAGCTCAGAAACACAGCACAGGCTGCAGGCCGCTGGACAGCGCGTTCGCTGCCGTGTAGGCAGCTCAGAAATCGCCCAGCACCCGGGATCTGGCCGCGCTTAAGTTCGCTGCCGTGTAGGCAGCTCAGAAATTCACCCGCTTGCTCTTCGTGTCGCTCTCTTCGTTCGCTGCCGTGTAGGCAGCTCAGAAAAAGCTCATGGCCGAAACCGCGAAGCTCAACGCGTTCGCTGCCGTGTAGGCAGCTCAGAAATTGTCAAACATGATGACCCCCGGTCACCTCGCGTTCGCTGCCGTGTAGGCAGCTCAGAAAGCGCACAGCAGCAAATTGAGCGCTGCGAGCAGGTTCGCTGCCGTGTAGGCAGCTCAGAAAAGGGTCAGTCTAGTGCCGATCCCCTCGATCTGGTTCGCTGCCGTGTAGGCAGCTCAGAAATTCACGAAGCTGTCCATCGCATCGGCGCCGGCGTTCGCTGCCGTGTAGGCAGCTCAGAAACGCGCCAGTTCTTGCTGTGTGGACCATCCACAGTTCGCTGCCGTGTAGGCAGCTCAGAAATAGACGGTTCGGCGATGTCGGGTATCAGGCACGTTCGCTGCCGTGTAGGCAGCTCAGAAATCAAAGCGTACGGCCTTGGCCCACAGATCGTGGGTTCGCTGCCGTGTAGGCAGCTCAGAAAGTGCCAGCGGTCGGGCAAGCAATGTTCGGCGCGTTCGCTGCCGTGTAGGCAGCTCAGAAAGATGGTTTGTACCTTGCCATCGCTCATGCCAAGTTCGCTGCCGTGTAGGCAGCTCAGAAAATCCCCCTCTCGTCCCTCTGTATGTGCCTGGCGTTCGCTGCCGTGTAGGCAGCTCAGAAAACCGAAAGGAAAGCACCATGTCCCACATCGACGTTCGCTGCCGTGTAGGCAGCTCAGAAATACCAAACGAATTTCTGAGAGCAGCAATCATGTGTTCGCTGCCGTGTAGGCAGCTCAGAAATTTGCTGCGCTCTCGGGCGCCCACAGGGCCTCGTTCGCTGCCGTGTAGGCAGCTCAGAAAATGTGATGGCCTTGCCGCCGGCGTTGGTGAGCGTTCGCTGCCGTGTAGGCAGCTCAGAAATGCCAGTCGTCGCAATTTGTCTGGAGCGGCGGGTTCGCTGCCGTGTAGGCAGCTCAGAAATGCACGCCCGTGTGATTCGCGCGGTTGAGGAGGTTCGCTGCCGTGTAGGCAGCTCAGAAATGCCCATTCGTGGCCGCACCAAGCCCACCACAGTTCGCTGCCGTGTAGGCAGCTCAGAAAGTTGACGGTCGACATCTCCTGCGCGCCCGTGTGTTCGCTGCCGTGTAGGCAGCTCAGAAAGCCAGCGTTGGTGAGCACGAGCCAGAACCCCTGTTCGCTGCCGTGTAGGCAGCTCAGAAAATACAGGCCCTACTTGACTGCCTAAGCGAACTTGTTCGCTGCCGTGTAGGCAGCTCAGAAAATATTCGTGCCCGGGAAGGACATGCGATGAGCGTTCGCTGCCGTGTAGGCAGCTCAGAAATCAAGGAAGCAACATGTCCCATCTCGACACCAAGTTCGCTGCCGTGTAGGCAGCTCAGAAAATCGGCGTCTCGCCCTGGGTCTACATCTGCAAGTTCGCTGCCGTGTAGGCAGCTCAGAAAAGTAGCACGTCCTCATCAATGCGCATGGTAGTGTTCGCTGCCGTGTAGGCAGCTCAGAAATGGACCTTAGCAGCCTGCCGGTGCCGGCCGTGGTTCGCTGCCGTGTAGGCAGCTCAGAAATCGCGCCCTTTGCGCCCCGCGCGGGCCTTGCGGTTCGCTGCCGTGTAGGCAGCTCAGAAACTCCAGGTTCGCACCCCGCAGGTTCGCACCCCGTTCGCTGCCGTGTAGGCAGCTCAGAAATGGCCAAAGATGGCTCGCTGCCGCGCATGCTTGTTCGCTGCCGTGTAGGCAGCTCAGAAATCACCGAGAAGGCCATCCGCCGAAAGATCGAGGTTCGCTGCCGTGTAGGCAGCTCAGAAATCCAGCTCGCGCGCCTCGCGCTTGTCGCGCCGGTTCGCTGCCGTGTAGGCAGCTCAGAAATGGACGGCAGCATGGTGGTGAGCAGCGACAACGTTCGCTGCCGTGTAGGCAGCTCAGAAAGCGCCCAACATCGGAAAAGGCATCCGGCTTGAGTTCGCTGCCGTGTAGGCAGCTCAGAAACACTTGCCGCCGAAGTAGCGCAGCACGGAGCGGTTCGCTGCCGTGTAGGCAGCTCAGAAAGGCACAGTGCGAGATGCCGCCCTTGCTGCCGCGTTCGCTGCCGTGTAGGCAGCTCAGAAATCGCCCGCCGCAGGTGGGTTCGATATCGCGTATGTTCGCTGCCGTGTAGGCAGCTCAGAAATTGTCGCGCAGCTCTGGCGGGATGGGCTCGGCGTTCGCTGCCGTGTAGGCAGCTCAGAAATCTATGCAGTTCGGCAGCGCGAAGTCTCTGTGGTTCGCTGCCGTGCAGGCAGCTCAGAAATTGCCGCAGGCTTTGCATACCCGCTGATGCTTGTTCGCTGCCATGTAGGCAGCTCAGAAAGCAGCAAATGTGATAGCTCGCATACCCCGTCCCTTCCAATCAATACAAAACCAATATCAAACCATCCGCACAAAACATTGGACTCGAATCGTTGCTTGACCGAAGATACTTTGGCTGCGGCGGCACGCCGCAAGAACAGGGGCGGCAAGCCCCGCAGGAGACAAGCATGAAGCTCAAGCAATGGTTGGCAGGTATGGTGGCGGCGCTGGCGGTGGCCGGCGGCGCATGGGCGCAGGGTGGCTATCCCAGCGGGCCGGTCACGCTGATCGTGCCGTTCGCGGCCGGCAGCGGCACCGATGCGGTGGCGCGCGCGGTGGGGCAGAAGCTGGGCGAGCGGCTGGGGCAGGCGGTGATCGTGGACAACCGCGCCGGCGCCAACGCGCAGATCGCGGCGGCGGCGGTGCTCAAGGCCAAGCCGGATGGGCAGACGCTGTTCATGACCACCAACACCTCGCATTCGGCCAATCCCTGGCTGGTCAAGAACCTCAAGTACGACCCGATCAAGGATTTCACGCCGATCGCCCGTGTGGGCGAGCTGCCGTTCGCGCTGGCGGTGAATGTCGATTCGCCGATCAAGTCGGTGCAGCAGCTGATCGACTATGCCAAGGCCAACCCCGGCAAGATCTCTTACGCCACGCCCAACAGCACCTCGCTGGTGGCGTCCGAGACGCTGCGCTTCCTCACCAAGACCGATATCGTGGGCGTGCCCTACAAATCGAGCCCGCAGGCGCTGACCGACCTGATGGGCAACCAGGTGCAGATGTATGTGGTGGACCTGGGCTCGGGCGGCAGCATGCTCAAGGCCGGCAAGGTGCGCGCACTGGGCGTGACGGCGGCCAAGGGCTCGTCACAGCTGCCGGGCGTGCCGGCCATCGCCAAGACGCTGCCGGGCTTTGACATCACTTCGTGGAATGGCATTTTCGCGCCGGCCGGCACGCCGCCCGCGGTGGTGGACAAGATCAACACCGAGCTGCAGGCGGTGCTGGCCGACCCCGAGGTGCAAAAGCAGCTGGCGGTGATCGGCTTCGAGGTGTGGCCCACCAAGACGCCGCAGGAGTTCGCCAAGTACGTGGCCGACCAGCTGCAGTACTGGGGCAAGCTGGTCAAGCAGGCCGATATCCCCGCGCAGTGACTGGCCGATGCAAAGCAAAGGAGAGGCCATGGCTTCGCGATTCCTGATCCGCGCCGCGGAGGTGCCCGCCTACAGCCCGGCCAACCATACCGGCACTTTCAACCGCCGCCTGGTGAGCAGCGCCAATGTGGGCGCGCAGCACATGGAGGTGGTGCTGGGCGAGATCGCCAAGGGCGGCGGCGCGCTGCCGCATGCGCATCCGGGCATGGAGCAGGCCTGCTACCTGCTCGAAGGCACGGCGCATGTCGAGGTGGCGGGCGAGTCGTTCGAGATGGTGCCGGGCGATACCTGCTTTTTTCCGGCCGATGCGATGCATATCTTCCAGACCACCAGCGACACGCCCGCGAAGCTGCTGGTGATCTACAGCCCGCCCTATGGCGAGAATCCGGCGCGCGTGCGCCGGCCCTGAAGCAATGACTGGATATTGAGGAAAACACCATGGATTTCGCACTGAGCGAAGAGCAGCAGCAGATCGTCGACGCCATCGAGAAGGTCTGCGCCCCGTTTGATGCCGATTACTGGCATGCGCGCGACGACGACGGCGAGTTTCCCGAGGCCTTCTACCGCGCGCTGGCCGATGCCGGCTGGCTGGGCATCGCGATGCCCGAGGAGTTCGGCGGCGCGGGCCTGGGGATCACCGAGGCGGCGCTGATGATGCACACCATCGCCGCCACCGGCGCTGGCCTGTCGGGCGCCTCGGCCGTGCACATGAACATCTTCGGCCTGCATCCGGTGGTGGTGTATGGCACGCAGGAGCAGAAGGCGCGCATGCTGCCGCCGCTGATCGCCGGCAAGGACAAGGCCTGCTTCGGCGTGACCGAGCCGAACACCGGGCTCAACACCCTCAAGCTCAAGACCCGTGCGGTTCGTGACGGCGACCACTATGTGGTGCATGGCCAGAAGGTGTTCATCTCCACCGCGCAGGAGGCGAGCAAGATCTTGCTGCTGGCGCGCACCAAGCCGGTGAATGAGTGCAAGGGCACCGAGGGCCTGTCGCTGTTCTACACCGACTTCGACCGCAGCAAGATCGAGGTGCACGAGATCCCGAAGATGGGCCGCAAGTGCGTGGACACGAACCAGCTGTTCATCGACGGCCTGCGCATTCCGCTGGAGGATCGTATCGGCGAGGAAGGTCGGGGCTTCGAGTACATCCTGCATGGCATGAATCCCGAGCGCATCCTGATCGCCAGCGAGGCGATCGGCCTGGGCCGCGCGGCGCTGTCGCGCGCGGCCAAGTACGCTGGCGAGCGCGAGGTGTTCAACCGCCCGATCGGCAAGAACCAGGGCATCCAGCATCCGCTGGCCGAGCGCTGGATCGAGCTGGAGGCGGCTTTCCTGCTGGCGATGAAGGCCGCCTGGCTGTACGACCGGCACCAGCCCTGCGGCGCCGAGGCCAATGCGGCCAAGTTCTTTGGCGCCGAGGCGGGCTTCCGGGCCTGCGAGACGGCGATCTTCACCCACGGCGGCATGGGCTATGCCAAGGAATTCCATGTGGAGCGCTACATGCGCGAGAGCTGGATCCCGCGCCTGGCGCCGGTGAGCCCGCAGCTGATCCTGTGCTTCATCGCCGAAAAGGTGCTGGGCCTGCCCAAGTCGTATTGATCAGGCGCCAGGCTTGGCTTCCGTGTGCTAACGCACGAGAGCCAGCGGCAGGGCCTGCGCCAGCGGCGCGGTCTCCAGCGCCAGGAAGCCATGGTGGCGGTAGAACGCGGCCGCGGCTTCGTCCTTGGCATCGACGATCATGGCTGCCGCCGCGATCTCGGCCTGGGCCGCCCGGTGCAGCGCATCGACGAGCAGGGCGCTGCCCAGGCCCTGGCCGCGGCGGCTGCCGTCCACCGCAAGGCGGCCCATGCGGATCGCTGGTACCGCCGCATAGCGGGGCAGCTTGCGGCGCCAGTCGGGTGGCAGATCGGGCAAGGGCACGCTGGCGCTGGCCAGCGTGTAGTAGCCGGCAATGCTGCCGTCGCCCGCCAGCGCGACGAAGCATGCGGCCACTCGGCGCCGCATGTCCTGCGCGGCCTGCTCGCGCAGGTAGCGGTTGAGCGCGGGCGTGCCACAGTCGAAGCGGCTGCGCTCGTGGATGGCGGGGTCCAGCGCGGCTACCCGAAATGGCGCGTCCGTCATTCAGAGCGCAGTAGCTGGTCGTGGCGGGCCATGGCGCGCTTGAGCGCAGGCGTGGGCTCGGGCGGCGACAGCAGCGCCTGTGCAAAGCGCTGCTGATCGGCCAGCGACAGGCGGATCACTTCGGATTGCTCGATGGCGCGCTGCGCCGCGTCCTGCACGGCGGCAACCACGAAGTCGGTCAGGGTCCGGCCCTGGATCTCGGCGGCGCGTTTGATCAGCTTCTGCAGGTCCGGGCTGATACGGGCTTCGAGCCGGGCCGTTGCGGATGTAGGCATGGTCTCTCCTGGATGTATCAAGGGCGCGCGCAAGGCGGTTGGCAAGGCTGACGCTGATTGTACGGCAATCTGCCGGAAAACTAGGTGCATGGTTTTGCGCGGCGGCGCCCTGCTTTCGCGCGATGATGGAGGCATGAAGACCCATTTGCTGCGCTATTTCGTGGTGCTGGCCGAAGAGTTGCATTACGGCCGCGCCGCGGCCAAGCTGTCGATCACCCAGCCGCCGCTGTCCGTGGCCATCAAGACGCTGGAGGACGAGCTGGGCGTGCGCTTGCTGGAGCGCAATGCCAAGCAGGTGCAGCTGACCGAGGCGGGGGCGGCCTTTCTGGTGGAGGCGCGGCGCGCGCTGGGCCAGCTGCAGCATGCGGCCGATGTGGCGCGCAAGGTGGCCGAAGGGCGCCACGGGCAGCTGGCCATCGGGGTGACGGCCTCGATGATCTACCGCGATGTGCCGCGCGTGCTGGATGCGTTTGCGCGCCAGCGCCCCGATATCGAGATCACGATACACGAGATGTCCACCGCCGAGCAGCAGCAGGCGGTGGCGCGGGGGCAGCTGCAGGGCGGCTTCGTCAACATCGTCACGCCGGCGATCGGGCTGGACAGTTGCCCGATCGCGCCCGATCCGCTGATGTGCTGCCTGCCCGAGGCGCATCCGCTGGCGCGCCAGCCCGAGCTGGACCTGCGCGCGCTGGCGCATGAGCGCTTCGTGATGTTCGTGCGCGAGGTCAGCCCCGCGTATTACGACGATGTGATCGCCTGCCTGCACGGCGCCGGCATCCACCCCCGCATCCAGCATGCGGTGCGCCAGTGGTTCAGCGTGATCGCGCTGGTGGCCATGGGGCAGGGCGTGGCCCTGGTGCCGGCCTGCATGCAGCGCGCGGGCATGGCCGGCGTGCGTTTCGTGCCGCTGCAGCCTGGCGGCGGGCGCTCGGTGCTTACCTCGGGCGCCTTCGTCTGGCGGGCGCCGGCGGCCAGCGCCGCGTTGCAGGCGCTGATCGGCATGGTGCGCGATTGGTGATGCCTAGCACGCGCGCCACGCCGGGGCGGTGATGATTGCTGCCGTCATGGTCATGAAACTATTGTTTAAAATTTAATATAACAAATAATTAAATTAAATCTATAACAAAAGGTCAAATAGGGCGCTGTACATGAATTTAACGTTCACGCATGGACAACAAGCTCGAATTTGCGCAGCGTCTGCGCAGTGCCATGGTTGACATGGGGCTGGAGCCGCGCCCGGGCGTGCTACTTAATCTCTTCAATGCCAATTACTGGGGGCGTTCGGTCACCTTCCAGGCCGTGTCGCGCTGGCTCAAGGGCGAGGCGATTCCGGCGCAGGACAAGCTGGTGGTGCTGGCGGGCCTGCTGAAGGTGGAGCCCGAGGTGCTGCGCTTCGGCGACTCGGTGCGCCGTTCGGTGCAAGAGCACCGCCAGCGCTGGGACGAGGGCGTGGGCTATCTGGAGCGCGAGGCCTTCGATGCCTTCTTGCGGCTACCGCCGCAGCAGCGCAAGGTGGTGCGCGAGGTGATCCTGACCTTTGCCCGGGTGCATGGCGCCGGCGGGCCCGAAGCGCCGGCGGGCGCGCCACCGGCCGATGGCGGCGGCAAGGGCCGGGAGCCGGCTACTGGCGCCAGAAAAACAGCCCCGCCATCACCAGCCCGGTGAGCACGATGCTGCCGCGCAGCCAGTGCGGCGGGATCTTGCGCGCCGCGCGCGCGCCCAGGTAGCCGCCGAGCGTGGCGGCGAGCATCATCACCAGGGCTTGCTTCCATTGCACTACGCCGCCGGCGGCATAGATGGCGACCGCGATGGCGGTGAGCAGGGCCGACACCAGGTTCTTGATGCCGTTCATCGCGTGCAGGTTGGTCTGGCCCAGCAGGCCCAGCAGTGCCAGCAGCAAGATGCCCAGGCCGCCGTTGAAATAGCCGCCGTAGATGGCCACGGCCAGCATGCCCAGCGCCGCCTTGGCGCTGCCGGGCGCCTGCCCGTGCTGCCCGTCGACCGCCTTGGTGGCCCACTGGCGCAGCTGCGGCCCGAAGGCGAACATGGCGGTGGCCGCGAGCAGCAGCCAGGGCACGATCTTGCGGAAGGTGGCGTCGGGCGTGTACAGCAGCAGTGCCGCGCCGGCCGCGCCGCCGATCAGCGACAGCAGCACCACGCTTTTCATCGACAGGCCGGGCGGGGACTGCATGTCGTCCTTGAAGCCCCAGGCGCCCGCCATGTAGCCCGGCAGCAGGGCCACGGTGCCGGTGGCGTTGGCAGAGACGGGCGGCACGCCGGTGAAGACCAGCGCGGGCAGTGTGAGAAAGCTGCCGCCGCCGGCAACGGCGTTGAGGGCGCCGGCCACGAAGGCGGAGGCCAGCAGCAGGCTGGTGTGGGCAAGGTCTCCCATGGGGCTGGTCGGTTCGTTGATGGAGTCAACCGATCTTAGTGGTGTAATTTATTTGCGCAAGCCGGAATTAGTCACTGAAAAGTCATGGCTGCCGTTTATTTTGCATAGGGGTCCTCGAACCCCAGCTCCTGCATGATGGCGGTTTCGTAGGCTTCCATGTCCTCGGCGTCCTGCTCGCTGGTCTCGTGGTCCCAGCCCTGGGCGTGCAGCGTGCCGTGCACCAGCAGGTGGGCGTAGTGCTCTTCGAGCGACTTGTTCTGCTCGCGCGCCTCGCGCTCGACCACGGGAGCGCACAGCACCAGGTCGGCCATCGCGGTGGGCTCCTGCTGGTAGTCGAAGGTCAGTACGTTGGTGGCGTAGTCCTTGTGGCGGTACTCGCGGTTGAGCTGCTGGCCTTCCTCGGCATCGACGATGCGCACGGTGATCTCGGCGTCCACCGCGAGCGCATGGCGGATCCAGCGGGTGACCTTGCCGCGCGCCAGCACGGCGCGGTGTTTGTCCGCCTCGTCGAAGCGGGCGAACTGCAGCGAGAGCGTGAGTTGGTTCAGTGCCATGTCAGGCGGCTCCCAGGTGAGGCACCAGCGCGCCGGTGGGCTGGCCATTCTTGAGCGCGGCGGTGAAGGCCAGCATGCGGTCTATGGGCAGGCGTGCGCGCGGGATCAGCGCCGGCTCCACATGGACCGCGTTGGCGCCGGTCTCCAGCACGCGGGCCAGGTCGGCCAGGCCGTTCATCGCCATCCAGGGGCAGTGGGCGCAGCTCTTGCAGGTGGCGCTGTTGCCGGCGGTGGGGGCTTCGTAGAAGGTCTTGCCGGGGTTGAGCGTGCGCAGCTTGTGCATCATGCCGTTGTCGGTGGCGACGATGAATTCGCGCGCATCCATCTCGCGCGCGGCCTTGAGGATGGCCGAGGTGGAGCCGACCGCATCGGCCAGCGCCACCACCTCGGGCGGGCTTTCGGGGTGCACCAGGATCTTGGCCTGCGGGTGCTCGGCCTTGAGCAGCTCCAGCTCGACCGCCTTGAATTCGTCGTGCACGATGCAGGCGCCGTTCCAGAACACCATGTCGGCGCCGGTCTGCTGCTGGATGTAGCTGCCCAGGTGGCGGTCGGGGGCCCAGAGGATTTTCTGGCCGGCTTGCTTGAGCGCCCGCACCACGTCGAGCGCGCAGCCCGAGGTGACGAGCCAGTCGGCGCGGGCCTTCACCGGCGCGCTGGTGTTGGCGTAGACCACGACGGTGCGGTCGGGGTGCTGGTCGCAGAAGGCGCTGAACTCGTCTGCCGGGCAGCCCAGGTCGAGCGAGCAGGTGGCGTCCAGGTCGGGCATGAGCACGGTTTTCTCGGGGCTGAGGATCTTGGCCGTCTCGCCCATGAAGCGCACGCCCGAGACCACCAGGGTCTGCGCCGCGTGGTCGCGGCCGAAGCGCGCCATCTCCAGCGAGTCGCTGACCAGGCCGCCGGTTTCCTCGGCCAGGTCCTGCAGGTCGGGGTGCACGTAGTAGTGCGATACCAGGACCGCGTTCCTTTCCTTGAGCAGGCGGCGGATGCGCTCCTTGAGCGCGGCGCGCTCGGTGGCGGAGGGCTCGGGCGGCACGCGCGCCCAGGCGTGCCTGGTGGAGCAGGCGCTGCCGGCCGTGCCGGCGGCATCATCGGCATAGAGCAGGGGCTGCTCGTACTCCACGTTCTTGAGGGGGGCGGTAGTCATCGTGGTCATGCAAAAATGTGAGCTGCTGGCGCTTGTATGTAAACGTTTTCAGATAGTTTTATATTTGAAAACAAGTACTGTAAGGCGCTAGTAGCTACTGTTTTGTTGTCTCTCAGGCGATTTCCTGCAGGCGCATCGAGAAGTCGGTGGCCTTCACGTCCTTGGTCAGCGTGCCGATGGAGATGCGGTCCACGCCGGTTTCGGCGAGCGCGCGCAGGCCGTCGAGGGTGACGCCGCCCGAGATTTCCAGGATGGCGCCGCCCGCGGCATGCGCGGCGTTGATGGCCACGGCCTCGCGCAGCAAGGGCAGCGGCATGTTGTCCAGCAGCACCATCTTGGCGCCGGCATCCAGCGCCTCGGCCAGCTGCTGCAGCGTCTCCACCTCGATCTCGATGAAGGCGGCCTGGGCGGCCACCGCCTGCGCGGCGCGCAGCACGGCGCTCACGCCGCCGGCCGCGGCGATGTGGTTTTCCTTGATGAGCACCGCGTCGTGCAGGCCGATGCGGTGGTTGGTGCCGCCGCCGGTGGCCACCGCGTATTTCTGCGCCAGGCGCAGGCCGGGCAGGGTCTTGCGCGTGTCGACGATGCGGGCCTTGGTGCCGGCGATCGCATCGACGTAGCTGCGCGTCTTGGTGGCCACGGCCGACAGCAGCTGCAGGAAGTTGATCGCGGTGCGCTCGGCGGACAGCAGCGCGCGCGCCTTGCCCTCCAGCTCCAGCACCACCTGGTCGGGCGCGCAGCGCTGGCCTTCGGCCACGCGCCAGGTGATCTGCACATCGGGGTCGAGCGCGCGCAGCGCGGCCTCGGCCCAGGGGGCGCCGCAGATCACGGCGGCCTCGCGGGCCAGCACGCGGGCGCGGGCGCGGCGCGCGGGATCGATCAGGCCGGCGGTCAGGTCGCCGGCGCCCACGTCTTCCTGCAGTGCACGGGCCACGTCCTGGGCCACAAAATCCAGGTTCATGGCGGCCATCACAGTGTTTGGGTGGGAACGTGGTGGCGCAAACCGGCCTGGCGGTTGTTCTCGTCGACGAAGACGAGCTGCGGCTGGTGCGTGGCCACCTGGTCTTCATGCACTTGGGCGAAGGCGGCGATGATGAGCAGGTCGCCCACCGCGGCGCGGCGCGCGGCCGAGCCGTTGACCGAGATCATGCCGCTGCCGCGCTGGCCCTTGATGGCGTAGGTGACGAAGCGCTCGCCGTTGTCGATGTTCCAGATGTGGACTTGTTCGTTCTCGACGATGTTGGCGGCATCGAGCAGGTCTTCGTCGATGGCGCACGAGCCTTCGTAGTGCAGCTCGCACTGCGTGGTCTTGACGCGGTGGATCTTGGATTTGAGCAGGGTGCGGAACATGGGTGTCTCCTGGCAATCTGTGATGAATGGGGGAAATCGGCGGATAGGGTGCGGGGGCCTGCGCCTTATTGCGGCACGAGGATGGTGGGCGCGGCCGGCGCCGCGAGCTCGGGCCAGTCGCGGCTGTAGTGCAGGCCGCGGCTTTCGCGGCGCATCTGCGCGCTCCTGACGATCAGCTCGGCCACCTGCACCAGGTTGCGCAGCTCCAGCAGGTCGCGGCTCACATGGAAGTGGGCGTAGAACTCGGCGATCTCGCTTTGCAGCAGCGCGATGCGGTGCGCGGCGCGCTCTAGGCGCTTGCCGGTGCGCACGATGCCCACGTAGTCCCACATGAAGCGGCGCAGCTCGTCCCAGTTGTGCGAGATGACGACGCATTCGTCGGCGTCGGTCACGCGGCTGTCGTCCCAGCGCGGCAGCTCGGGCAGCACGGCGGGCGCGGCGGCGGCGATGTGGGCGGCCGCCGCGCGGGCGAACACCATGCATTCGAGCAGCGAGTTGCTGGCCAGGCGGTTGGCGCCGTGCAGTCCGGTGCAGGCGGTCTCGCCGATGGCGTACAGGCCCGGCAGGTCGGTGCGGCCGGCCAGGTCGGTCAGCACGCCGCCGCAGGTGTAGTGCGCGGCGGGCACCACCGGGATGGGCTCGCGGGTGATGTCGATGCCGAGCTCGGCGCAGCGCGCCAGGATGTTTGGAAAATGCGCGTGCAGGAACTCGGGGCTCTGGTGCGAGATGTCGAGGTGCACGCAGTCCAGGCCGTGCTTCTTCATCTCGAAGTCGATGGCGCGGGCCACCACGTCGCGTGGCGCCAGCTCGGCGCGTTCGTCGTGCCGTGGCATGAAGCGGGTTCCGTCGGGCAATTTGAGCTGCCCGCCTTCGCCGCGCACCGCCTCGCTGATCAGGAAGCTCTTGGCCTCGGGGTGGTAGAGGCAGGTGGGGTGGAACTGGATGAACTCCAGGTTCGCCACGCGGCAGCCGGCGCGCCAGGCGGCGGCGATGCCGTCGCCGGTGGCGGTGTCGGGGTTGGTGGTGTACAGGTACACCTTGCCCGCGCCGCCGGTGGCCAGGATGGTGTGCGGCGCGCGCAGGGTGATGACTTCGTCGCTGCCTTCGTCGAGCGCATACAGGCCGAGGCAGCGGTCCTGGCCGGGGCAGCCGGCTTTGCGCGCGGTGACCAGGTCAACCAGCGTGTGCTGCTCGAAGAGGGTGATGCCGGGCGTGGCGCGTACGGTATCGATCAGCGTGCGCTGCACGGCGGCGCCCGTGGCATCGGTGGCGTGCACGATGCGCCGCGCGCTGTGGCCGCCTTCGCGGGTGAGGTGCAGCGCGCCGTCCTCCAGCGAGAAGGGCACGCCCAGGCCCTGCAGCCAGCGGATGGCGTCGGGCGCGTTCTCCACCACGAAGCGCGTGGCGGCCAGGTCGCACAGGCCGGCGCCGGCCACCAGCGTATCCTGCACATGGGCGTCGAAGCTGTCGCCTTCGGCCAGCACCGCGGCAATGCCGCCCTGGGCCCAGCCGCTGGCGCCGGCATCGATGGCACGCTTGGTGATGACGGCCACGCGGTGCGTGGGAGCCAGTTGCAGCGCCGCGGACAGGCCGGCCAGGCCGCTGCCCACGATGAGAACGTCGAAATCGTGCGATTGCATGGGGATGGGGGAGAGTGGGAGGGGGTCAGGCCATGGCTGCGCGGTTGGCTATTGGCGAGCTAGCTGGCGGGTGGGCTGGCGGGCATCAGCGGCCATTGCCGCTGCCGCTGCGCCGCTGCGCGTCGTAGGCGTCGACGATGCGCGCCACCAGCGGGTGGCGCACCACGTCGACGCTGGCAAAGCGGCTCACGGCTATGCCGCCCACCCGCTTGAGCACGCGCTCGGCATCGATCAGGCCGCTGAGCGAGCCCTTGGGCAGGTCGATCTGGCTCACGTCGCCGGTGACCACGGCCTTGGCGCCGAAGCCGATGCGGGTGAGGAACATCTTCATCTGCTCGGGCGTGGTGTTCTGCGCCTCGTCGAGGATGATGAAGGAGTTGTTCAGCGTGCGCCCGCGCATGAAGGCCAGCGGCGCGATCTCGATCGCATTGCGCTCGAAGGCCTTCTGCACCTTCTCGAAGCCCATCAGGTCGTACAGCGCGTCGTACAGCGGGCGCAGGTACGGGTCCACCTTCTGCGACAGATCGCCGGGCAAAAAGCCCAGGCGCTCGCCGGCCTCCACCGCCGGGCGGGTGAGCACGATGCGCTGCACGCTGCCGCGCTCCAGCGCATCCACCGCGCAGGCCACCGCCAGGTAAGTCTTGCCGGTGCCGGCCGGGCCGATGCCGAAGGTGATATCGTGCGTGGCGATGTTGTCCAGGTACAGCGCTTGGTTGGGCGTGCGCGCGCGCAGGTCGCCGCGGCGGGTGTTGAGCACCACCGCGTCGCCCGGCGCCTCCAGCATGGCGCTGTCGCCGGCCAGCATGAGCTGGATGTGCTCGTCGCTGATCGGCTCGTCGGCCATCTCGTACAGCGCCTGCAGCAGCTCCAGGGCCGCGTTGGCCTTGGCCTTGGGGCCGTCGATCTTGAACTGCTCGTGGCGATGGGCGATGCGCACCTCCAGGTGCGACTCGATCTGCCGCAGGTGCGCATCGGCCGGACCGCACAGATGGCTCAGGCGGTGGTTGTCGTGCGGAGTGAAGGTATGGCGCAGAATCACGCGGATTTCATCCAAAAATCGGTATGCTGTGCGGCGTTCGCCTCCATGGCGTCAGCAATGAACATACAGGAAAGTCAACAATGATAGGCCGACTGAGCGGAACCCTGGTCGAGAAAAATCCCCCCGAAGTGCTGGTGGATTGCCAGGGGGTGGGCTATGAGGTCCAGGTGCCGATGAGCACTTTCTACAATTTGCCGGCGGTGGGTGGGCCGGTGACGCTGCTCACGCAGTTTATCGTGCGCGAGGATGCTCAGCTTCTGTACGGGTTTGGCTCGGCGCCCGAGCGGCAGACATTTCGCGAGCTGATCAAGATCTCGGGCGTGGGGCCGCGCACCGCGCTGTCCATCCTGAGCGGCATGGGCGTGGACGACCTGGCGCAGGCCGTGTCGCTGCAGCAGGCCGGCCGCCTGGTGAAGGTGCCCGGCATCGGCAAGAAGACGGCCGAGCGCCTGCTGCTGGAGCTCAAGGGCAAGCTCGGCGCCGATGCCGGCGCTGGTCGCGGCGGCAGTGCGGCGGCGGCCAGCGACGCGCAGGCGGATATCCTGCAGGCGCTGGTGGCGCTGGGCTACAGCGACAAGGACGCGGCCGCGGCGCTGAAGGCGCTGCCGGCGGACATAGGCGTGGCCGACGGCATCAAGCAGGCGCTCAAGGCGCTGGCAAAATAACGGGCGGCTATCTCAGCGGTAACTTTGATGGGGAGAAGAATATGAATCAATGGACACAGCGCCGAAGCATCGGCATCTGGTGCGCGGCCGTGGCCACGGCCGCCGTGCTGGCGGCCTGCGGCGGCGGCGATGACGAGGCCACCAGCGTCAAGGACGACTACCCTTGCGCGGCCGGGCAGAGCCAGTGCGTGAATTCGGTGGTGCTGCCGGCGTCGGCCGCCAAGAGCGCCACGGCCTTGGCCGCCGCCGTGCGGCCCGTGGCCGCCACGCTGGTGCTGCCGGCCTTGAGCGAGGCCAAGCAGGTGAGCACCACGGCGCCGGGCGCGCCGCTGCAGATCGGCGCGCCGCGCGAGCTGGGCGCCACGCAGACGGCGGACGCCACCGCCCAGCTGCTGCGCTGGTCGCAGGCGCCCGATGGCGGGCAGGTGGCGGCGCTGAGCGTCACTTCGAGCGGCGCCTACGGCGTGCGCCTGGGTCTGGTGGTGGGCAGCCTGCCCGATGCCGCGCAGATCCGTTTGTACCGCCAGGACCGCAGCGACACCGCCTACCAGGCAAGCGGCCAGTCCATCAACGAGGCCATCGCCCGCAACGTGGCCGCCGACGGCGACAGCCAGGCGGCGCGCACCTGGTGGACGCCCGACCTGGGCGCCGACGAGGTGACGCTGGAGATCGGCCTGCCCGCGGGCGTGCCCGCCGCGCAGCTGCGCATCGCCATCCCCACGCTGGCGCATGCCTACGTCAATCTCGCGCTGCCCACCGAGGCGGACCTGCAGGAGGTATCCGCCGTCGCCAAGGAGGTGGGCGATGCCGGCTCCTGCGAGCAGGATGCGAGCTGCGCCAACCAGTACACCACCGAGCGCAACGCGGTGGCGCGCATGACCTACATGGGCTCGGACAGCAAGTACTACTACTGCACCGGCACCCTGCTGAACAACACCAAGGGCGACTATGCGCCTTACTTCCTGTCGGCCAACCACTGCATCTCGACGCAGTCGTCGGCCTCGTCGCTGCGCACCGACTGGTTCTTCCGCTCGGCCAGCTGCAACAGCACCACGCTCAACTCCGGCCGCAGCTCGCTCACGCAGGGCGCCACCTTGCTGTACGCCACCGCGGTGACCGATACCACGCTGCTGCGCCTGAACGAGAAGCTGCCTGCCGGCGTGACGCTGGCCGGCTGGGATGCGCGCGGCACCATCGGCACGGGCGTCGGTATCTATGCGCTGCACCACCCGCAGGGCGACCTGCTCAAGTACAGCCAGGGCCAGATCCAGCGCTATGACAACTGCACCGTCAGCGGCGGCGGCGTCTCCTGCTCCCAGGGCAATGCGCAAAGCGACTTTTTCCGGGTGAGCTGGACCAAGGGCGTTACCGAGGGCGGCAGCAGCGGCTCGGCCATCTTCAACAGCGGCCGGGTGGTGGGCACGCTGTCGGGCGGCAGCAGCGCCTGCACCGTCAGCGGCGGCACCGACGACTACGGCCGCTTCGACCACGCCTTCAACAACAAGCTCAAGAACTGGCTGGCGCAGTAGCCCGGATGCCGGCGGCCGGGCGCTGGCGCGGTGGGGCGCCGGCCCGGCGGCGGGCGGGCCGCGCGCGTATGATGTGCGCTCAGTGCACGCCTGCATGCCATGACGATCCACACCGACCAATTCGACATTCCCGCCGCCCCCCGCCAGCCCGAGCAACGTGTCATCGCGCCGAACGCCGTATCCGCGCAGGAGGAGGCGCAGGAGCGTGCGCTGCGCCCCAAGCTGCTCGATGAATACGTGGGCCAGGCCAAGGCGCGCGAGCAGCTCGAGATCTTCATCGGCGCGGCCAGGAAGCGCGGCGAGGCGCTGGACCATGTGCTGCTGTTCGGGCCGCCCGGCCTGGGCAAGACCACGCTGTCGCACATCATCGCGGCCGAGCTCGGCGTCAACCTGCGCCAGACCAGCGGGCCGGTGCTCGAAAAGCCCAAGGACCTGGCGGCGCTGCTGACCAACCTGGAGCGCAACGACGTGCTCTTCATCGACGAAATCCACCGCCTGTCGCCGGTCGTCGAGGAAATCCTGTACCCGGCGCTGGAGGACTACCAGATCGACATCATGATCGGCGAAGGGCCGGCGGCGCGCAGCATCAAGCTCGATCTGCAGCCCTTCACGCTGGTGGGGGCGACGACCCGCGCCGGCATGCTCACCAACCCGCTGCGCGACCGCTTCGGCATCGTCGCGCGGCTGGAGTTCTACACCGCCGAGGAGCTGGCGCGCATCGTGATGCGCAGCGCCAGCCTGCTGAGCACGCCGATCGACGATGAAGGCGGCTTCGAGATCGCGCGCCGCTCGCGTGGCACGCCGCGCATCGCAAACCGGCTGCTGCGGCGCGTGCGCGACTATGCCGACGTCAAGGGCAACGGCCGCATCACGCTGGATATGGCCAGCCGCGCGCTGGCGATGCTGGATGTGGATCCGCAGGGCTTCGACGTGATGGACCGCAAGTTCCTGGAGGCGGTGGTGCACCGCTTCGACGGCGGGCCGGTGGGGCTCGATAATATCGCCGCCAGCATTGGCGAGGAGCCGGGGACGATCGAGGATGTGATCGAGCCCTACCTGATCCAGCAGGGCTTCTTGCAGCGCACGCCGCGCGGGCGGGTGGCCACGCAGGCCGCGTACCGCCACCTGGGCCTGGCCATGGGCCGCGAGCGCGGGCCCGGCGGGCAGCCCGAGCTGCTGTAGGCGCGCGCTATCTCAGTACCCGAGGGCGGGCTCCTGCATGCCCATGTGGGCGCACAGGTAGTCCCAGCCGTCCTGGATGACCGAGCGCCGGTCGGGCGATTTGCGCGTCATCAGGCAGATGCGCCGCGACAGCAGCGGGGCCTGCAGCGGCAGGATGACCACGCCTTCGGCCCGATGGCTCTGGGCATACAGGTTCGAGAGCAGGGCGATGCGCAGGCCGCTGCGCACCATCGCGTAGAGGGATTCGGTGAACGCCACGGTCTCCGTCTGCATCAGGCCCACGCCCTGCTGCTCCAGCGTGTGCGAGATCATCTGGTGGGTGCTGCTGTACGACAGCATGGCCAGCGGCTCGCTGCGCAGATCGGCCCAGCTTAGGCTGAGGCGCTGGGCCAGCGGATGGTTGGCCGGCACGATGGCCACGATGTCGTCCTCGGCCACGAAATGGGTCTCGACCGATGCGGGCACCGTGAAGTCCAGCCCCAGGCCGATATCGATCTCGCCGCTTTCGGTGGCGGCCACCAGGTCTTCGTTGCGCATGTCGCGCCAGTGCAGCAGCACCATCGGGTGCTCTTCCTGCCATTGCGCGATCCAGGGCGCGGCCAGCTGCGCGGCCGAGGGAATGCAGGCGATGCGCAGCGTGTCGGTCTGGTATTTCAGCAGTTGCTGCAGGTCCTGCACGCCCTGCTGGTAGTTGTTAAGCATCCATTCCACCTGCGAGCGGATGGCTTCGCCGGCGGGGCTCAGGCGTACATGGTGGGTGCTGCGGTCGAACAGCGTCGTGCCCATCAGCGATTCCAGCTCCCGGATCGCCGACGACAGCGCCGGCTGGCTCATGGCCAGCGCCATTGCCGCACGGCTGAAGCTGCGGTGCGCCGCGACCTCCTTGAAGCAGGCCAGCTGCCGCAGGGTGGGCGTGGGCGGCTGCTGCTCGGCCGCTGCAGTAGGGGTGCCGCTGGAGGGCGCTTGCTTTTTGGTCATGCGAGCCACGAATGTTTACTGAATATACTTTTTTATCATGATATATAAATATTTGATTGTACGAAACTATTGATTGCGTTTGTCAGGGCTGACTGACAATTCTTGATGGTCTTGGCTCAGGCGAGCCGCTCGTCCATGCCCGGAGCTTCGAGGTGGCGCGCATCGGCCCAGCCCACCAGGGTCAGACCGGTGTCGGGCGTCCACAGGAGGCGGTTGATGGCGGCGTTGCCAAGCTCCCAGGTGCGGGGCGCCTGCAGCGGCTGGCGGGTGGCCAGGCGGTACAGCACGTCAAGCAGTCCGCCGTGGGCCACCAGCGCGATCTGCTGGCCCGCATGCCGCCCGGCCAGCCGGTCGACCGCCGAGGACGCACGTTGTTGCAGTACTTGCAGCGACTCACCTTCGGGCGGGGCGTAGTCGGGGTCGCGCTGGCGCCACCGGGCGGCGTCGGCCGGGTGGCTGGCCGCGATGTCGACGAAGCGCCGGCCCTCGAAGATGCCGAAGGAGCGTTCGCGCAGCGCCGGCTCGGCCGCCAGCGGCGCCCGCGTGCGCGCGGCGATGGCCTGGGCGGTGGCCCAGGCGCGGCGCAGGTCGCTGCTATAGATCGCGGCCAGCGGCTCGTCGGCCAGCGCGTCGGCCACCTGCCGGGCCTGCCACTCACCCTGTGCGTTGAGCGCGATATCGGTATGGCCCTGGATGCGCGCATCGGCGTTCCAGGCGGTTTCGCCATGCCGTATGGCAACGATGCGGGTCGGCAGCTGCATGGCGGGGCGGATCAGAGCAGCGACTTGGCGTTGTCGAGCACGAAGTCGCAGGCCTTTTCCTTGAGGTCGCCCTTGACCTTGTCCAGGCTGAAGCTCTGGCCGTTCGAGCCGGTGATCAAGCCGCCCAGGCCGCTCTGGTAGCCGCTGTCCTTGGGCTCTTCCTTCGTGCCCAGGCCCATCTTGCCGAGCAGCTGGTCCTTGACCTGGGCGGCCTTGTCGGCGTTCAGGTAGTTGTTCTTCATGCAGTAGGTGATGACGCCGGCCGCGTTGCCGGCGGTGCCGGAGCTGGTCAGCCCGCCCAGGCTGCCCAGGCCAAGGGCCGATGCGCCATCGCTGCCGCCGGCCAGGCCGCCGAGGCTGCCCAGGGCCGAGGAGCCGCTGCTGCTGCCGCTGCCGAGCTGCGAAGCGCCGTCGCGCAAGGCATCGCCCAGGCCGGCGGCCTGCGCGGTCAGCGCTGCGGTGCACAGCAGTGCCGAAAGGGCTAATTTCTTCATGGCATCTTCCTTTTCTTGATCCATCCGCGAGACGGACGACGGTAGCACGCTGCAGCCAGGGCATCTGTATACGATTGCAAACCAGGCCCTTGGGCCCGGCCGCTTTCCGGGCCTGGCCTATTTGACGGTGGCGGGCACCGCCGGCTGCGCGGGCTGCGTGGCGGCGCGCACGGTGCGCGGCCCTTGCGGCGGCTTGGGAAAGCCGTTGAGCGCCGAGTCGAACAGCATGCGGTAGATCACGCTGTCATCCGACCACACGTCTTCGTAGACCGCCGAGGTCTCGTAGACCACTTGCTGGGTCTTGAAGTCGCGCATCGTGAGCTGCACCGCGCGGTAGTACAGCGAGGGGCCGGTGTCGCGCATCATGAAGCCGCCGCCCCAGCCCCAGCCGCGGCCGTAGCCCATTCCCCAGCCCCAGCCGGGGCGGCCGTAGGGTGAGTTGTAGTACAGCCAGCTGTCGGGGATGTAGCGGGCCTGGGCGCCGATCTGCACCACCAGCGTGCCGGCGGCGTCGTCGCGCGTGAGCCCCACGCCGGCCAGCGACTGCTCGGCCTGGCGCTCGATGGGGGCAAAGGCTTCGGCCTGCTGCTGCTGCGAGGGCAGGCGCTCCAGGCGGTAGGTGGCGGGCGTGGGCACGGCCTGCAGCGTGGAGTAGCTCTGCACCTGGCTCTCGACGGTGCGCACGCTGGAGCAGCCGGCCAGCAGGGCGGCGCAGGCCAGCACTGGGGCCGTGACGAGATAGGTCATGCGGTTCATGGTTGGCTCCTTCGCGATCGGATTATCTTGATAAAGCGCACCATAGCTGGCTGGAACACGGCTGGCTGTCGGTGGTTGCCGGATTGAAAAAACTTTACCCCAGCTGTATCACCTGCATACCTGGGAGGCTGGGCGCGGCGGGGAATTCCTCGGCGTCGAAGGCCTTGTCGCCGTTCTCGTCGGGAATGCCGGTGGCGCGCGCCTGCCGGAAATCGTACAGCTGATTGTCCGCCAGATGGGTGGGAATGACATTCTGCAGCGCGTGGAACATGTTGTTCACGCGGCCGGGGTACTTGCGGTCCCACTCGCGCAGCATCTCGCCCACCTGCTGGCGCTGCAGGTTCTCCTGGCTGCCGCAGAGGTTGCAGGGGATGATGGGGAAGTCGCGGTACTGTGCCCAGCGCTCGGTGTCCTTCTCGGCGATGTAGGCCAGCGGGCGGATCACCACATGCTTGCCGTCGTCGCTGACCAGCTTGGGCGGCATGGCCTTCATGATGCCGCCGAAGAACATGTTGAGCATCAGCGTCTGCACGATGTCGTCGCGGTGGTGGCCCAGCGCCACCTTGGTGCAGCCCAGCTCGTCGGCCACGCGGTAGAGGATGGCGCGGCGCAGGCGCGAGCACAGGCCGCAGGTGGTCTTGCCCTCGGGCACCACGCGCTTGACGACGCTGTAGGTGTCCTGGTTCTCGATGTGGAAGGGCACGCCGGTGCTCTTGAGGTATTCGGGCAGCACATGCTCGGGAAAGCCGGGCTGCTTCTGGTCGAGGTTGACCGCCACCAGGTCGAACTTGATCGGCGCGCGGGCGCGCAGCTTGATCAGTATGTCGAGCAGGGTGTAGCTGTCCTTGCCGCCCGACATGCAGACCATGACCTTGTCGCCATCCTCGATCATGTTGTAGTCGCCGATGGCGCGCGCCACCTCGCGGCACAGGCGCTTTTCGAGCTTGTGGTTCTCGCGCTGGATCTTCAGGCGCTTGGCGCCGGGGTCCGCGGCGCCCGCGTCCGCGGGCTCATCGTCGCCCAGGCTCCAGGCGTTGGCAGGGATGTCGTTCAGAGTGTCATTGAATACGGCGCTCATAGGCTTACCATTGTCCGGTTTCGATGCGAATGGCTACTTCGCAGTCGTCAAAGATTTCAAGTTTGGCGATTTTCACCCGCACGCCGCGCACACTCGGCAGCTGCAGCAGGCGTTGGGCGAGCTTGCCGATCAGGCTCTCCAGCAGGTTCACATGCTCGGCGGTGCATTCGTCGATGATGATCTGGCGCACCTTGCGGTAGTCCAGCACATGGGTGATGTCGTCGTCGTGCGGCGCCAGTGGCTGCTGGCCCAGACTCAGCTCGGCATCCACCTGGATGGGCTGGGGGCGCTGCTTCTCGTGCGCGAGTATGCCCAGGTTGGCGTCAAAGCGCAGGCCGGTCAGCGTCAGGGTTTGCAACCCGGTGTCAAAAGTCGTCATCGCGGTGCCTTAGAGCGTGTTATGCACTTTTACGTGCCCGCGAAAGCCGGGGAAAGGCCCGGCAACGCGACGCAGGCCGCGCCGCGGTTCGCACACCGCCAGCGGACTGCAACAAAGTGGCCGAGCCTTTCCCCGGCTTTCCCGAAGGGTTGGCCCGCAGGCCGGCGCTCGCGGCGTTGCAGCGCTTGCCAAGGCACCAGCCTTGGCTGCGCACTGCGCCTTGCGATCATCCGGCCTGCGGGCCAACGCGGGTACGTCAAAGTGCATAACACGCTCTAGGGGCTTACATCATCGAAAAATCGCGGTCGAACCGCATCAGGTGCTGGCCGCCGTCCACCAGCAGCGTGGTGCCGGTGATGGCCGGGTTCTCCAGCGCAAAGCGCACGGCCGCCGCCACGTCCTCGGGCGTGGAGGAGCGGCCCAGCGGGCTCATGCGGTGCAGCTGCGCGAACTTGTCTTCGCTCAGGAACTCGCTGGTCAGCGTGAGCCCGGGGGCCACGCCCACCACGCGCACCCGCGGCGCCAGCGCCTGCGCCAGCAGGGTGTTCGCGGCCTCGAGCGCGGCCTTGCTGAGCGTGTAGCTCACGAAGTCCGGGTTCATGTTCCACAGCTTCTGGTCGAGCAGGTTTACCACCGCCCCCGCCGCGTTGCGCGCCTGCAGGTGCTGGTGCAGCGCCTGCGCCAGCACGATGGGCGCGCCGGCATTGCTGCGCAGGTGGCGGGCCAGCGCCTCGTAGCCGAAGCTGGCCACGTCGTCGTGCTCGAACAGCGAGGCGCTGTTGACCACCGCGTCCACCTGGCCGAAATGCGCCGCCACGCGGGGCAGCAGCGCGCGGGTTGCCGGCTCGTCCTGGAAGTCGGCGTCGAAATGGGCGCTTGCGCCCGACAAGGCAGCGCATTCTGCCGCGGTCTGCATGGCATCCGCCGCCGAGTCCCGGTAGTGCACCGCCACCCGCCAGCCCTGGCGGGCCAGGTCCAGCGCAATGGCGCGGCCCAGGCGCCTGGCGGCGCCGGTGACGAGCACGGTGCGGGGGGATGCGGTGGTGGAGGCCATCGGCAATGCGGGAGACAGCGACAATAGGGGGGTGAATACCGAACCCGATAGTTTAACGACCGCGCTGTCCGCGCGCATCGCCAGGGCCATTGCAGGCGCCGGCGGCTGGCTGCCTTTCGACGAATTCATGCGCCTGGCGCTGTACGAGCCCGGCCTGGGCTACTACGCCAACGAGCGGGCCAAGTTCGGCGCCATGCCCGCGTCGGGCAGCGACTTTGTCACCGCGCCCGAGCTGTCGCCGGTCTTCGGCCAGCTGCTGGCCGCGCAGGTGGCCGAGGCGCTGCAGCGCACGCAGAGCGACGAGGTCTGGGAGTTCGGCGCGGGCTCCGGCGCGCTGGCCGAGCAACTGTTGTCCACCTTGGGCGATGCCTGCCGGCGCTACACCATCGTCGACCTGTCGGGCACGCTGCGCGCGCGCCAGCAGGCGCGGCTGGCCGCATTCGGCGACAAGCTGCGCTGGGTGGCCGAGCTGCCGGCGCAGATGCAGGGCGTGGTGGTGGGCAACGAGGTGCTCGATGCGATGCCGGTGAAGCTGCTGGTGCGCCAGCAGGGCGAATGGCAGGAGCGCGGCGTGGTCGTGGCAGGCGACGGCTTTGCCTGGAGCGAGCGCCCCACCGCGCTGCGCCCGCCGCTGGAGCCCGGGCTGCCGGCCGGCGCCGAGTACCTGACCGAGATCCACCCGCAGGCCGAGGCCTTTGTCGCCACGCTGGGCGAGCGCCTGGCGCGCGGCGCGCTGCTGCTGATCGACTACGGCTTCGGCGAGGCCGAGTACTACCACCCGCAGCGCCACATGGGCACGCTGGTCTGCCACCACCTGCACCGGGTGGATGCCGACCCGCTGGCGCTGGTGGGGCACAAGGACATCACCGCCCATGTCAACTTCACCGGCATCGCACTCGCGGCCCAGGAGGCCGGCCTCGACGTGCTGGGCTACACCACCCAGGCGCACCTGCTGATCAACTGCGGCCTGCCACAAAAACTGGAACTGCTCCCACAGACAGAGCGCGCCGCCGCGGCCAAACTGATGATGGAGCAGGAGATGGGCGAGCTGTTCAAGGCCATCCTGTTGTCCAAGGGCGTGGAGCCCTGGCCGGCCCTGGGCTTTGCGCGGGGGGATCGTACGCACCGCCTGTAGCGGCGGCATGGGAGTGTTGGATGAAGGCATGCATTGACATCGGCGGCACCAAGGTGGCGGTCAGCCTGGCGGGCGACACCAGCCGGGGCTCGGGCGGCAAGCCCGTCGGCCGCCGGGCCGAACCCACGGCCACCGCCGGTGATCGGGGAGCGCTGGCGCGGCAGATCCTGCGGCTGGTGGATGAGGTCTGCGCCGCGCAGGGCGTGGATGCGGCGCGGCTCACCCAGGCGGGCGTGTCTTCCTGTGGGCCGTTCGTACATGTGAATGGCGATATCGAGCTGGCCAACCCCAACATCTGTGGTGGCTTGGCGGGCCCGGCACGCGGGCTCTCCAACGACTGGACCTCGGTGCCGCTCGAAGCGCCACTGGCTCAGCGCTTCACGCAGCTGCGCATCGAGAACGACGCGGTGGCCGCGCTCGAGGCCGAGCGCCTGTGGGGTGCCCTGCAGGGTGTGCCGCACTGCGCCTACGTGACCTGGAGCACCGGCGTGGGTGCGGGCCTGTGCGTGGATGGGCGCGTGCTGCGCGGCAAGAACGGCAATGCGGGCCATGCCGGCCACACCTTTGCCAGCGGCGACCCCGTGGGCCTGCTGTGCGGCTGCGGCAACTGGGGCGACGTGGAGGCCCTGGTGGCCGGCAATGCGCTGCAGCGGCGCTTTGCCGAGCGCGGCTGGGCCGACGCCGCGGCGCTGATGCAGGCCGCCGGCGGCGGCGATGGCGCCGCGCTCGCCGTGGTGGACGAGCTGTGCCGCGTGCTGGGGCGCATGCTCTACAACCTGGTGGCGCTGCTCGACCTGCAGCGTATCAGCCTCGGCGGGGCGGTCTTCCTGCACCACCAGCGGCTGCTGCTGCCGCGGCTGCAGGCGGAGGTCTGCAGCCATCTGCCGGCCTTGACCGCAGGCGTGCAACTGGTGCCGGCCGGCCTGGGCCTGGCGGTGGGGGACTATGCGGCGATGGCGTTGGTGGTGTAAGACGAAGGCATCTTTGCAGCGCTGTGGGGTGTTTGTTGGTGGAGGCTGTGGCGCCGTCAGTAGGGGGAGGCAAGCCACCGGGCCGTCGCTGCGCTTGGTCCGCAGGGTGAGCGCTGGGCTCTGCAGTCAAAACATCGTTGCTTATGCTTTCTGTGTAGGCGCAAATGGCTTATTTCATTCAAAGATTTCCAATCACCAAATGCGCCCGGTCCGCGCCATCCCCCGCCTGCTCCAGCGCCTGCAGAAAGGCCTTGCACCACCAGTGCACATCCTGCTCGCGGATGCGCTGCAGCAGCCGCTGGTGGCGGCGCTGGCGCTCGGCCAGCGGCATCTGCAGCGCGGTCTGGATGCTGTCGGCCATGCCTTGGGTGTCGTAGGGGTTGACGAGCAAGGCCTCCTTGAGCTGCTCGGCCGCGCCGGCAAAGCGCGACAGCACCAGTACGCCGGGGTCTTGCGGGTCTTGCGCCACCACGAACTCCTTGGCCACCAGGTTCATGCCGTCGCGCAGCGGCGTCACCAGGCCCACCGCCGCCGCGCGGCACAGCCCCGGCACGCGCCGCCGCGCCACCGTGCGGTGGATGTAGCGCAGCGGCATCCAGTCCAGCTCGCCATAGTCGCCGTTGATGGCGCCGCACAGGCCCTCCAGCTCCTGGCGCAGGTCGGCATAGGCATGGACGCTGTCGCGCGAGGGCGAGGCAATCATCACCAGCGTGGCGCTGCGCTCGTTCTCGGGGTAGCGCTGCAGCAGCTCGCGAAAGGCGCGCACGCGCTGCGGAATGCCCTTGGAGTAGTCGAGCCGGTCTATGCCCAGCAGCAGCCGCCGGCGTGAGTATTCGCTGCGCAGGCTCTCGTAGGTTTCCAGCGCGTCGCGGCAGTGCCCCAGGCGCGTGAATTCCTCCACGTCGATGCCGATCGGAAACGCGCCCACCCGCACCGTGGCGCCGAAGGCGTGCAGCCGCTGGCCGCCGGGCCGGGGCGCATCCAGCTCCTGCGCGCCGGCCTCGTTGCCCAGGTAGCGGGTGAAATGCGCCACGTCGGCCTCGCTTTGCAGGCCCACCAGGTCGTAGGCGAAGAACGAGCGCATCAGCCACTCGTGCTGCGGTATCGCGGCCATGATGAGCGGCGGCGGCACCGGGATGTGCAGGAAGAACCCCATGCGCTGGCGGCAGCCAAGGGCGCGCAGCTCGGCCGCCAGCGGGATCAGGTGGTAGTCGTGCACCCAGAGGATGTCGTCCTCGCGCAGCAGCGGCAGCAGCTTGCGCGCGAACAGCTGGTTCACCCGCCGGTAGCCGGCGATGTAGCGCGCATCGAAGTCGGCCAGGTCGAGCCGGTAGTGGAACACCGGCCACAGCACGCTGTTGGCATAGCCCTGGTAGTAGCTCTGGTGGTCTTCGCGGCACAGGTCCACGGTGGCCAGCGTGACGTTGCCGGCCTGGCGCGTCTGCAGCGCACCCTCGCCGGGTGCGCCACCTTCGTTGATGGCGCCGCTCCAGCCGAACCACAGGCCGCCGGTGCGCTGCAGCGCTTCGCCCAGCGCCACGGCCAGGCCGCCCGCCGCGGGCTTGCGTGGATCGGCCAGGCGGTTGGAGATGACTACGAGACGGGCCATGTCAGATCACGCTTTCCCATGGCGCGGACAGGCGCATGGCCGCGTTGATGATGCCCACCATGGAGTAGGTCTGCGGAAAGTTGCCCCACATCTCGCCGGTCTGCGCATGCGTGTCCTCGGACAGCAGGCCCAGCGGGTTGCGCGCGGCCAGCATGGCCTCGAAGATCTCGCGCGCCTGCGCCTTGCGGCCGATGGCCGCGAGCGCGTTGACGCGCCAGAAGGTGCAGATGTTGAAGCTGGTCTCGGGCTTGCCGAAGTCGTCGGCGGCCTCGTAGCGGCGCATGAAGGGGCCGTCGCACAGCGTGGCCTCCAGCGCATCGACGGTGCTCACGAAGCGCGGGTCCATGGCATCGACCAGGCCCACCTCGGCCATCAGCAGCACGCTGGCATCGAGCGCGCTGCCGCCGAAGCTCTCGGCGAAAGCCTGGCGCTCGGCGTTCCAGGCGCGCTCCAGGATCTCGGCTTGCATGCGGCTGGCATGGGCCTGCCAGTAGCCGGCCCGCTCGGGCAGGCGCAAGGCGCTGGCGATCTTGGCCAGCCGGTCGCAGGCGGCCCAGCTCATCAGCGCCGACGAGGTGTGGATGCGCGCGCGCGTGCGCAGCTCCCACATGCCGGCATCGGGCTGGCCGTACACGCGCACGGCCAGCTCGCCGATCTGCTCCATGCGCGCGAACTCGGCCGCGCCGGCGGGATGCAGCAGGCGCTGATCGTGAAAGGACTGCGCCGCGCCCAGGATGATGTTGCCGTAGACGTCGTGCTGGAAGTGTTCCGCCGCCTGGTTGCCCACGCGCACCGGCCCCATGCCGCGGTAGCCCGCGAGCTGCGGCACCAGGGCCTCGGGCAGCTCGCGCTCCAGCCCGATGCCGTACAGCGGCTGGATGTGGCCGCTGCTGGTCTCCACCACCACGTTGGCCAGCCAGCGCAGGTAGTCCTCCATGGTGGCGGTCTCGGACAGGCTGTTGAGCGCGCGCACCACGAAGAATGCGTCGCGCAGCCAGCAGTAGCGGTAATCCCAGTTGCGGCCGCTGTCGGGCGATTCGGGAATGCTGGTGGTCATCGCGGCCACGATGGCGCCGGTGTCCTCGTACAGCGAGAGCTTGAGCGTGATCGCGGCGCGGATCACGGCGCTCTGCCATTCCAGCGGTATGGCGAGGCGCTGCGTCCAGTGCCGCCAGTACGACAGCGTCTCCTGCTCGAAGTGCCGGGCCGTGTCGGCAATGCCGGCGAGCAGGGTTTCGTCGGCGCCGAGCAGGAAGTTGTACTCGCGCCCCACCACGAAGGGCTGGCCCGACAGCACATAGGCCACCGGCACATCGGTGTTCAGCCGCAGCGTCAGGTGCTCGCCCACGTAGCGGATGTGGTTGCTGCCGCGGGTGATGCCGGGCGCGGCGCTGCCCCATTCGTAGCGCAGCTTCAGCGCCACGCGCACGCGCGGCGAACCCTGGATGGGGCGTATGCGGCGCACCAGCGTCATCGGGCGGAAGAAGCGCGAGCGCGAGTAAAAGCGCGGTGCGAAGTCGGTGACCTCCAGACTGTTGCCGTCCGTGTCGATCAGCAGCGTGCGCAGCACGGCGGTATTGGGCTCGTACCACTGGCGCGTGGAGGCGAGGTTCTCGATCTCGATGGCGAAGCTGCCGCCCTCGCCGCCACTGCCTTCGGGCTGGAGCAGCGCGTTGAAAACCGGGTCGCCGTCGAAGCGCGGCAGGCAGCACCAGACGATGCGGGCCTGCGCGTCCACCAGCGCGCTGATCGAGCAGTTGCCGATGACGCCCAGGTCCAGCGACGGTGCCGCCGGCGGCGCGAAGCTGCCGTTGTTCATGCGATTTCCTCCACACCGTGGCGCAGCCAGGCGCGTACCTGCGCGGGGCCGTCCAGCCGCGCCTGGGCCAGGGTCGGGCCCGGGCCCACCTTCACGCCCAGGCCGCCGAGCTCCTGCACCGTGGCGAAGCCGGTCTCGTCGGTCACGTCGTCGCCGACGAAGATCGGCACGCGGCCCGCGAACGGCGCGCGGCGCATGAAGTCGCCGATCGCGCGGCCCTTGCTGGCCCAGGCCGGCTTAAGCTCCAGCACGCAGCGGCCCTGCATCAGCTCGGTGCCCGGCGCCAGCGGCAGCAGCCGCGCAAGCGTGCCGTGGCACCAGGCTTCGAGCTGCGGCGCCTGGCGGTAGTGCAGCGCCAGGCTGCTGGGCTTGGTTTCGAGCACCAGGGCCGGGTGCCGTGCCAGCAGCGGGCGCAGCGCGGCCAGTACCGGCGCCAGGTCGGGTTCGTCGACCGGGGCGGCGGCGGTTGCCGCGCCGGCGTCCGCGCCCAGCCGGTACCAGGCGCCATGCTCGCTGGCCAGCGGCAGGCGCAGCGGCGCGAGCAGGCCGTCGATGGCGGCTGCGGTACGGCCGGTGACGATGGCCAGCGCGCCATCCAGGCGCTGGTGCAGGCTGCGCAATGTGGGGGCTACCTCGGGCAGGACTTGTACCGCGTCGGGTTGCGCGGCAATGTCGGCCAGGGTGCCATCGAAATCCAGAAACAGCGCGTGTTGCGCGCTCAGCGAGGGCACGATTTGCATGGCACCACCATAGCGGCGGCAGGCCGCGATGGCTGTAGGCCAAAGCCCTTCATCGCCTTTCGCCCAGGCGCTTCATCGCTTTTCGCATAAGCACGGCCGTTTTCATTCGTTGGCAGGCGCGGCCGGGCTTTCTACAGTGCAGCCATGGTTTGACACCGACCGAAAGGAAAAACACCATGCCCGCACTGTTGTCCACCGCCATCGCCGGCGCCCAGGCTGCCTCGCAGGCCTCGCGCGCCCTGGCGCACAAGCCCTGGCTGCCCGCCGCGCGGGCGGTGCAGGAGTGGCGCGAGGACGGCGCCCAGTCCTTCGAGTTGCGCGGCCCCGGCGGCGGGCAGCGCCTGGGCGCCGAGGTGCTGGGGGCCGACCTGGGCCGCCCGCTGGCGCCCGAAGACTTTGCGCGGCTGCACCGCGCGCACCTGGCGCACAGCGTGGTGGTGTACCGCGGCCAGCGCATCACGCCCGCCGAGCATGTGGCCTTTAGCCGCCGCTTCGGCCTGCTGCAGCGCCATGTGCTGCGCAACTTCAAGCTGCCCGGGCATGACGAGGTGCTGATCGTCTCCAACATCCGCGAAAACGGCCAGCCCATCGGGCTGGGGGATGCAGGCCATTTCTGGCATTCGGACCTGTCGTACAAGGAACGCCCGGCGCTCGGCTCGCTGCTGCATGCGCAGGAGCTGCCGGGCGAAGGCGGCGACACCTTGTTCGCCGACCAGCATGCCGCCTATGAGGCCCTGCCTGCCGAAGTGAAGGCGCGCCTGTCGGGCCTGCAGGCCGAGCACAGCTACCTGCTGCGCTATGAGGAGCTGCGCCAGCGCAACCCATTCCGCCCGCAGCTCAGCGCCGAGCAGGTCGCCGAGGTGCCGCCGGCGGTGCATCCGGTGGTGCGCACCCACCCGGAAACCGGGCGCAAGGCCTTGTTCGTGAGCGAGCATTTCACCACCCGCATCCTGGGCCTTTCCGAGCGCGAGAGCGCCGACCTGCTGGCCTATCTGTTCGCGCACAGCACGTTGCCGCGCTTTGTCTACCGCCACCGCTGGCAGGCGCATGACCTGCTGTTCTGGGACAACCGCTCGGTGCTGCACCTGGCCAGCAGCGTGCCCGAGGGGCAGCGCCGCAAGCTCTATCGCACCACGATCGAGGGCGATGTGCCGGTGTGATCGGCACGAGGAAAAGACATGCAGCAATTATTGGTACGCATCTGGTTGGCGCGTTGTTGGTAGGGCATTCATCCGTCTCCTTGCCCATTACGGCCCCTGGCAGGGTCATACCTGCCGGGGCATTTTTTCAGGATTCCTCACCATGACCAATCGCTACCGCGCCACCCCCGCAACGAATACCCCATCTGCCGCCCGGCGGCGCCTGAGCCGCCGCGCCGCCATCGTCCTCAGCGCCACCGCCGCGCTGTGGGGCCTGAGCACCGGCGTGGCCCAGGCCGCCGAGGGGCAGTTGCGCATCGCGCAGCAATACGGCGTCGTCTACCTGCTGCTGAACGTGGCGCAGGACCAGAAGCTGATCGAAAAGCACGGCAAGGCGCAGGGCGTGGACATCAAGGTCGACTTTCTGCAGTTCTCCGGCGGGCCGGCGGTCAACGATGCGCTGCTGTCGGGCAATGTGGACATTGCCGGCGCCGGCGTGGCGCCGCTGTTCACGCTGTGGGACCGCACGCGCGGCCGCCAGAACGTCAAGGGCGTGGCCTCGCTGGGCAATTTTCCGTACTACCTGGTCAGCAACAACCCGAAGGTGAAGACGATCGCCGACTTCAGCGATCAGGACCGCATCGCCACGCCTGCCGTTGGCGTGTCGGTGCAATCGCGGGTGCTGCAGTACGCCTCGGCCAAGCTCTGGGGCGACAAGGAATACCAGCGCCTGGACAAGCTGCAGGTGGCGCTGCCGCACCCCGATGCGGCGGCGGCCATCGTCAAGGGCGGCACCGAGGTGTCGGCGCACTTCGGCAACCCGCCGTACCAGGAGCTGGAGCTGGCCGGCAACCAGAACGCGCGCATCGTGCTCAACTCGTACGACGTGCTGGGCGGGCCGGCCTCGTCCACCGTGCTCTACACCACCGAGAAGTTCCGCCACGAAAGCCCCAAGACCTACCGCGCCTTCCTCGATGCGCTGGCCGAGTCGGCGCAGTTCATCCAGGCCCAGCCCGACAAGGCGGTGGACATCTTCATCAAGGCCAACAACAGCAAGATCGACCGCGAGCTGCTGCGCAAGATCGTCACCAGCCCGCAGGTGCAGTTCACCATCCAGCCGCAGAACACCGTGGGCCTGGGCCAGTTCCTGCAGCGCGTGGGCGTGATCAAGAACAAGCCCGAGGCGGTGAAGGATTATTTCTTCGACGACCCGCGCGTCGTCTCGGGGAGCTGAGCATGCGTTTCGTACCCTTGGGCAATGACTGGGATGCTGCCATCTGGGACACGGCCGCAAGCCCGCTGGCTTTTGAGTCCCTGGCCCAGCCTTTTCTGAACCGAGCCTCGCGCAAGCCGCTGGCCAAGGTGGCGCCGCACCCCGCTGCGCCGGCTGCGCAGCAGGTGCCGCTGCTGGAGGTGGCCGATGCCAGCATCGACTACGCGCTGCCCGATCGCGTGGTGCGCGCCACGCACCAGGTGAGCCTGCAGGTGCACGAGGCCGAGCGCCTGGTGTTGCTGGGCGCCTCGGGCTGCGGCAAGTCCAGCCTGCTCAAGGCCATGGCCGGCCTGGTGCCGCTGGCTGGCGGCGAGATCCGCCTGCACGGCCAGCCCGTGCGCCAGCCGGGGCCGGACCGGGTGATGGTGTTCCAGGAGTTCGACCAGCTGCCGCCGTGGAAGACGGTGCGCGAGAACGTGATGTTCCCGGTGCTGGCGGCGCGCGCCGCCGGCCGTGCCGAGGCGCGCGAGCGGGCCGAGCTGTACCTGGCCAAGGTGGGCCTGGCACGCTTTGCCGATGCCTATCCGCACCAGCTCTCGGGCGGCATGAAGCAGCGCGTGGCGATTGCCCGCGCGCTGGCCATGCACCCGCAGGTGCTGCTGATGGACGAGCCCTTCGCCGCGCTCGACGCGCTGACCCGCCGCCGCATGCAGGAGGAGCTGCTGGCGCTGTGGGAGGAGCTGCGCTTCACGCTGGTCTTCGTCACCCATTCGATCGAGGAGGCGTTGGCGGTGGGCAGCCGCATCGCGATTCTCTCGCCGCACCCCGGCCGCCTGCGCGCCGAGGTCAATGCCCACGAGTTCGACCTGGCCAGCAGCGGCAGCAGCGCCTTCCAGGCGGCGCACCAGCGCATCCATGCGCTGCTGTTCGATGAGCCGCATGCGCCGGATGCGCTGGTGGCGGCGGCCGCTACCCATGCGCAGGCAAGAAGGGCGGCCTGAACATGTCCACGATTGCGCTGAAGACCCCACCCATCCGCCCCGAGGCCGAGTACGCCATCGCCCCCGCGCCTGCGCAGCTGCAGGCCCGCCCCGTGCCGCTGGCGCGCCGCCTGGCGCAGCACAGCGGGCTGCGGCGGGTGCTGATCCTGCTGCTGCTGGCCGCGCTGTGGGAGCTGGCAGCCCGCTGGCAGGACAACGACCTGCTGCTGCCCACCTTCGGGCAGACCGCGCGCGCCCTGGTGCAGGACCTGGCCAGCGGCGAGCTGCTGGCCAAGACCGCGATATCGCTGGCGGTGCTGCTCAAGGGCTATGCGCTGGGCGTGGCGCTGGCGCTGGCCTTCACCGTGCTGGCGGTGGCCAGCAGCTGGGGGCGCGATCTGCTGTCCACGCTGACCGCCATGTTCAACCCGCTGCCGGCGATTGCGCTGCTGCCGCTGGCGCTGCTGTGGCTGGGCCTGGGGCAGGGCAGCCTGATCCTGGTGCTGGTGCACTCGGTGCTGTGGCCGCTGGCGCTGAACACCTATGCGGGCTTCCAGGCGGTGCCCGAAACCCTGCGCATGGCGGGCCGCAACTACGGGCTGCGCGGCGTGCGCTACGTGGTCCAGATCCTGGTGCCGGCCGCGCTGCCGTCCATCCTGTCGGGCCTGAAGATCGGCTGGGCCTTTGCCTGGCGCACGCTGATCGCGGCCGAGCTGGTGTTCGGTGCCTCGTCGGGCAAGGGCGGGCTGGGTTGGTACATCTTCCAGAGCCGCAACGAGCTCTACACCGACAAGGTGTTCGCCGGGCTGGCGCTGGTCATCATCATCGGCTTGCTGGTGGAGACGCTGGGCTTTCACACGCTGGAGCGGCTGACGGTGCGGCGCTGGGGGGCGCAGCGGTAAACTCGGCGCATGATCCGCTGGCTGCTCGTCGTCTTTCTCTCGCTGCTGTTGCTCAACGGCTTCTCGGCCTTGCTGCGCAAGCTGGGGCTGGGCCGGCTGCCGGGCGATTTCCAGGTCACGGTTTTCGGCCGCACCCTGTGGCTGCCGTTCGCCTCCACCATCGTGCTCAGCCTGCTGGCGGCGGGGATCGCGCGCTGGCTGTGACGCGGCCGGCGTAGAAGAAAAGAACGGACACCATACCGTCATCAAACTGCCATCTTTCCTCTTTACATTCCTTCACCACAGCCCGCGCTGCCCCGGTGGCGCGGTTCTTATCTGGAGGGAGTGAAGATGAAGCTCAAATTGTTGTGCGCCGCACTGGCCGGCGCCTCGCTCATGCTCACGGCTTGCGGCAGTGGCGGCAGCGGTAGTGGCAGCAACCCCGGCCCGCAGGCGCCGACCAAGAACGTGCTGTTCTTCCTGGGCGACGGCATGGGCATCACCACGCTGACGGCAGCGCGCATCTACAGCGTTGGCGAAGACGGCGAACTGGCCATCGACCAGCTGCCCGAGACGGCTTTCGTGCACACCTATTCGAACGACGGCCAGGTGACCGACAGCGCGCCGTCGATGGCCGCCTACATGACCGGCGTGAAGATGAACAACGAGGTCATCTCCATGTCGGCCGACACCAAGGCCACCGACGCCGGCGGCAAGCCCTACCACGTCAAGTACGACAGCACCTGCCCCGCCAGCAATGGCAAATCGGTGCCCACGCTGCTCGAACAGATGAAGGCCGCCGGCTACGGCACCGGCGTGGTCAGCACCACGCGCATCACCCACGCCACGCCCGCGGCCACCTATTCGCATGTGTGCCACCGCGATGCCGAGAACACCATCGCCGCGGCCCTGGTGCCCGGCGGCTCCGGCTATAACGCCAGCCTGGGCGACGGCGTGGACGTGGTCTTCGGCGGCGGCACCAGCTACTTCAAGCCCACCAGCGCCGGCGGCAAGCGCAACGACAGCCGCGACCTGGTGGCCGAGCTGCAGAAGGCCAAGTACAGCTTCGCCGCGAACAAGAGCGAATTCGACAAGCTGCCCACCGATGGCAGCACCAAGATCGCCGGCCTGTTCACCAGCGACCACATGGCCTACGACTTGGACCGCGACCCGGCCAAGGAGCCCAGCCTGGCCGAGATGACCGGCAAGGCCATCGACGCGCTGGCCGCGCGCAAGAAGGGCTTCTTCCTGATGGTGGAGGGCGGCCGCATCGACCACGCGCTGCATGCCACCAATGCCCGCCGCGCGCTGCAGGACACGGTGGCGTTCGACAGCGCCATCAAGGCCGCGATCGCCAAGATGCAGGCCATCGACCCCGGCCTGAAGAACACCCTGGTGGTGGTCACCGCCGACCACGACCACACGCTGCAGATGAACGGCTACGCCGCCCGCACCGGCAAGACCGAGCCCGGCAAGCCCGGCGTGCTTGGCTTGGTCAACAACTATGTGGACGGCAAGCCCTCGACCGACGTGGACGGCAATCCCTACACCATCCTGGGTTTCGGCAACGGCCCGAACCGCAAGGCCGCGCGCGGGCCCATCAGCAATGCCGATCTCGAAAATCCTGGCTACCTGCAGGAAGCCGTGGTTCCTCTGGCGACCGAGACGCACGGCGGTGGCGATGTGTTCCTGGGTGCAACCGGCCTGGGCGCCGACAACTTCTCGGGCGTGCTCACCAACAACGAGGTGTTTGGCCTGATCAAGAAATCGATCGGCCTGTGACGGCTTCGCACTCAAAGCGATCACTGCGTTGCCCCGCCTTGCCGTGCTCCAGCACTGTCTGCGGCGAAGCGCCTTGTTCTCGCTTCGATTGCGAATCCGTGTCAGCTACCTCCAGACAAAGGAATCCATCATGAACATCACCATCCGCAAGACCGCACTGGCTGTGGCAATGCTGGCATCGGGCGCGGCGCAGGCCGCGGGCGAGGCCAAGAACGTCATCTTCTTCCTCGGCGACGGCATGGGGCCGGTCACCGTCACCGCCGCCCGCATCTACAAGGGCGAGAAGGAGCTGGCCGCCAACCCCCAGGCCTACGCCAGCAGCGAGCGCGCCAAGCTGAGCATGCAGTCGCTGCCCTATGCGGCGCGCGTCAAGACCTTCTCGCGCGACGGCCAGACCACCGACAGCGCGCCTTCGATGGCAGCCTACATGACCGGCGTGAAGATGAACAACGAGGTCATCTCCATGTCTGCCGAGACCACGGCCTATGCCGCGGATGGCAAGCAGTACATCAACGGCGAGGACACCACCTGCCCGGCCAGCAACGGCACGCCGGCCGTGACCCTGCTGGAGCTGTCCAAGGCCAAGGGCCGCGCGGTGGGCGCCATCTCGACCACCCGCGTCGGCCACGCCACGCCGGCCGCCACCTATGCCCACATCTGCAACCGCAACGGCTACAACAGCATCGCCGAGCAATCGGTGCCCGGCCATGCCAACTACAACACCCGCCTGGGCGACGGCATCGACGTGCTGATGGGCGGCGGCCTGCGCAACTACCTGCCCAAGTCCGTCAACGCCAGTAGCAAGCGCTCGGACGACGCCAACCTCGTCGAGATGATGAAGGCCAAGGGCTATACCTTCGCCAACAGCGGCAGCACGCTCGCCGGCATCGACGCCACGCAGGCCGGCAAGCTGCTGGGCCTGTTCTCGCAAAGCGAGATGGCCTACGAGCTTGACCGTGTGAATCAGCAGCTCGACCAGCCCAGCCTGGCGCAGATGACCGAGAAGTCGCTGCAGGTGCTGTCGCGCAACGCGAACGGCTTTTTCCTGATGGTGGAAGGCGGCCGCATCGACCATGCGCTGCACGGCAGCAACGCCAAGCGCGCGCTCGAAGACACGCTGGCCATGGACAAGGCCATCGACACCGCGCTGGCCTTCATGGAAAAGAGGGACCCGGGCCTGAAAAATACCCTCATCGTGGTGACGGCCGACCACGACCACTCGATGGCCTTCAACGGCTACACCAAGATCGGCAACCCGATCCTGGGCAAGGTGGTCGACTACCAGAGCGGCCAGCTCGCCAAGGCCAGCGATGGCAAGCCCTACACCACGCTGGTGTTCGGCAATGGCGGCCGCCCCAACGCCACGGCGGCCAGCCAGGTCAACGAGGAAGACGGCAAGAAGCCCTGGGTGGCGCCCGCCCGCGCCGCCAGCCGCGAAGATCTGAGCAGCGTGGACACCACGCAGGACAACTTCCTGCAGGAAGTCGGCATCAACCTGGGCACGCCCGGCGCCGAGA
The DNA here is from genome assembly GCF_057808605.1 of Comamonas sp. FG99. NCBI lineage: Bacteria > Pseudomonadati > Pseudomonadota > Betaproteobacteria > Burkholderiales > Comamonadaceae > Comamonas > Comamonas sp. FG99. The sequence continues at coordinate 36,022 of NZ_JBMDII010000007.1, read as the reverse complement.
CCCACGGCGGCGGCGACGTGATGCTGTTCGCCGGCGGCGCCGGCGCCAAGGTCTTCAAGGGCACCATGGACAACACCAAGGTGTTCAGCAAGGTCAAGGAAGCCGCCGGCCTCTGATCGGCTGGGCCGCGCAATCCTGAGTCAAATAGGCTGCCGGTGCTTGTGCGCAAAGCGCCGGCAGCCATTGTTTTGTAGCAATCATGAAATTCAAGAACCTGGCAGCCGCAGCGCTGCTGGCTGCGGTGGGGATGCCGCACGCGGCATTCGCGCAAGGCGCCGCACCCGCCGCGCCGCAGGCCACCACGGCCGCCGTCAAGGCCACGCCGCCGGCGGACCTGCGCGTCACCTACTACACCCGCGCCATCGGCCACGATGGCGTGCTGCGTGAAACCACCCACACCAACCGCGTCTACCGCCGGGTATCGGCCCAAGGCGGCTGGGTATGGACCGAGCGCGAGCTGCCGGCCGCGCTGCGCCAGAGCGAGGGCCACGGCCACGAGCACCGCCACGGCCCGCATGCCGGCCATGCGCACGACGAAGCCAATGGCGCGCCGCTGCGCGTGAGCCGCGGCGACGACGGCCAGGAAAAGGTCGAGGTCATCCTGAACCAGACCCGCCGCGTGATCGAGGTCGAGCGCGCGCACCATGGCAATGTGGGCTACGGCGGATCGTGGGATGCGCAGTACTGGCTGGTGCCGCCGGCCACGCTGCAGGCCATGCAGCCCGTGGGCGCGGTGCGCAATGGCGTGCAGCGCTACCGCCAGGTGGCGGGCGAGCAGACCACGGTGGTGGACTGGGATGTGCGCGGCCAGTACCCGCGCCTGATCGAGCGCAGCGATGGCCACGGCACCGCGCTCACCCGCGTGAAGGCCGAGCGCATCGCCGCCCCCAGCCCCGCGCCCTGGGAGGCCAGCCAGGCATTCGACCGCGGCGACTATTCGGATCTGCTGGATTGATGGCCGGTGGATGCAGTCCTGCTCCATGGCTGGCTTGCTGGGCGGGCTGGGCCGCCCCAAGGTGAAAAGCGCCCTTCTTGGAGGGGCAGCTGCTACACGCGGTGAGAGGGCGTGGGGAGCAATTTTTCGCCATGTGCGCCAGCGGCTCAAACTTCCGCCAATCGCTGTACCGTGTCCGGAAATTTCTCAACCAGGCGGATCAGCACCGCAGCTTGGGCATTGGGCTTGGCTCGGCCTTGCTCCCAGTTTTCCAGGGTGCGGGGATTGGTGCGCAGGTAGCTGGCAAACACGGGGCGCGATAGATGCAGGCGTTCGCGCAGCGCCAACAGCTCGTTGGCGGTGATCTCCACCGCCGGCTTCGCCTCGAGTTCGTGTGTGCGCAGCGTTTGCTTGCCTGTGCGCGCTTCGGCCAAGGCTTCCAGGCCCTCGGATAGTTCTGCAAACAGATTGCGTTTGGTCATTGCCGTGCTTCCAGTTCTGCCTTCAACATGCCTTTGAGCACCTTGCGCTCGCTGGGTGCCAGGTCTGCCATTTCGTCTTTGCCGTACAGGGTGAATAGCCAGAATTGCGCTCTGCCATCCCACCAGTAGTAAATCACTCGCAGGCCTCCACGCTTGCCTTGGCCTCGGCGTGGATCGCCATACCGCATCTTGCGCAGGCCGCCTGTGCCTTCAATTACATCGCCAGCCTCGGGGTGCTTCATCATGGTTTGCTGCAGGTCGTGAAAACCATCGTCATCCAGATAGTCAGACCGGTATCGCACAAAGGCAGGTAGCTCCACAAATACGGCTTTCGTTGCAAAAGTATACGCAGATTGCGTATTGATTGCAATCAACGGATAGGATCTGGCGTTCCCGGCATCCACAGCACAAAGCCCTCATGCGAGGGCTTTGCCTGGGTGCTCAGAACACCCCGTACCGGTACGCGAAGTATGCGGCGGCCAGGATGCCGATGGCGGCGAGGATGGTCATTGCGCGGCCCATGCTTTCTCCTTTGTGGGATACCGGCATGCTACCGCGCCCGCGCGGTCAATAGATCCACGGCACGCCGTAGTAGTCGTTCACCTTGCGGCCGTAGGCCTCGTCGTATTCGGGCGTGGTGGCGCGCTCATAGCGGGGCGCCTGCTCCAGCTGCTCCTTCACCAGCGAGACGACGTAGCCGCCCATGTTGGGGTCGTACTTCAGGGTTTCCCAAGGCAGCGGATAGACCTCAGTGCCCATGCCCAGAAAGCCGCCGAATTCCATGACGGCGTAGCGGACCTTGCCCGAGAGCTTGTCGATCATCAGCGAGTCGATCGAGCCCAGCTTGTCGCCTGCCGGGTTGTACACGTTCGTGCCATTGACCTTGTCCGAAGAAATGACGCTGGATGCGGTGTTTGCGGTGTCCATGGTGTCCTCCTGTTTGGGGGAAGTGTTGACGGAAATGGCGAAAGGCGGCGTTACTTGCAGCGGCTGCGGAACATCACGCCTGCCTTGGTATCCATGGTAGGCACGGCGCCGCGCCGCCGGGGTAGTCATGGCCCCGACCCTGCCGTAGGAGGTTTCGCGCAGGCGGCCCGCCAATGGGGAATAGCTCCCCACGCTCCCCACTGCGTTGGGTCGCTGCCCCTCCGAGAGGGGCGCTTTTTCACCTTGGGGCGGCCCGGCGGTGAAAAAGGCCACCCCTTGGGTGGCCCTGCGGCGCTGCGTTCCCGGCTTACAGCTTGATGCCTTGCGGCGCGCCGGTGAGGTAGCCCACGGCGGCGCCGAACTTGTTCTTGTAGTTGGCCTTGATCAGCGGGTCGAGCTGCTCCTTGACCACGCCGTGGATGCTGCCCCAGTCGCCCGCGTGCTGGAAGTTGCTCATGATGTAGGTCCAGCCGTTGATCTCGTCGACCGCGTGCAGGCCGGTGGATTCGCCGCCGGCCGGGATCGACAGGATGCGCGAGAGCTGCTTGCTGTCGATGTTGTAGGCCCACAGGAAGTTGTTCACGTGCTGGCTGGAGTCTTCGCCGATGAACAGGGTGCGCAGCTTCTCCGAGAACTTGAGGTTGTCGGGGTTGCAGATCTTGTTCGGGTTGCCGGTGTTGCCCAGCGCGTCGGCGCCGATGTCCTCGCCCGCGAGCAGGGCCTTGGTGTCCACCGGCATCCAGTCGCTGTTGATGGCGGCGCCATGGGTGTCCTTCTGGCCGCCGCGCAGGTTCAGCGCCATCACGGCGCCGGCGTTGAGCGCCTTGGGGATGGACACGCCGTTGCCCGGCACATTGGCGGCGTTGCCGGCGACCATCGAGCTTTGGCAGTTCTGCAGCGCCGAGTAGGCGATCTTGTCCTTGGCGTTGACCGTCGTGCCTTCCATCTTGGTGAAACCCATGCTGGCGCCCAGGTAGGCGGCATAGCGGTGGGTCTCCAGGAAGGCCGCGGCCTTTTCCATGCCGGGGTTGATCTTGATCCACTCGGTCTTGCCGTTGGCCACGATCTTGGCGAAGCCGGCATCCGCCGGGTCCTTGCTCGCCACGCTCATGATGTCGGTGGGCTTGAGCGTGTTGGCCAGGTTCTCGATCTCGGCGCTGGTGGCCGAGCCGAGCTTGATCCAGGTGAGCGGCGCGCCGGCCGCGGCGGCCGGGTCGATGGAGAAACCCGCGCCCACCTTGGCCGCGTACAGCGTGCCCGAGGACAGGTCTTTTTCCCTGTCGGCCACGAACACGAAGTAGGCGCTATTGGTGGCGTCGTCGCCCATCAGCGCGGTGCGCTGGTCGGGCATCACCTGCACCAGCTCGTGCGAGATGCGGCCCATGCAGAAGTGCTTCTTGATGCTGGCGGTGCCGTCCTTGTTGACGGTGACCTCGGGCATGTGGCCATAGTGGTAGGGGTTGGCCGTGCCTTCGTTGCCGTACAGGTTCTTGCTGTAGGCCTTGAACTGCGCGTTGCTGGCGGCGGTGAACGCGTCGGGCTCGTATTCCTCGCTGGACAGGTGGGTGCCCCAGGGCGAGAGGCTGGCGCCGCAGGTGATCCACAGGCCGTGCACCTTGGAGGTGTCCACGTTGTGGTACTTGACCAGGTTGAGCTTGCCGCTGGCCTGGTCCTGGTCCAGCGTGAGCACCGCGATCGGCGATGGCAGCCGGCCGTACATATCGGTCTTGCCGTCCTGCGCCCAGGTGGTGTATTCGAACTGCACCACCGCGAACACCGGCTTGCCCTTGACGCCGTCGACCTTGGCGTCGGCCACGGTCAGCAGCGAGGTGCCGTCCGGCGAGTCGGAGAAGAACTGGCGTGCGCTGCCGGCGACCGTGGCATCGATGATGGGCTGGTTGTTGATGTCGACGTAGCCGCCGGCCAGGATCTTGCCGCCCTTGCCGTCGGCCACCATGTCGCCGGTCACGAAGAAGGGCTCGTAGGCGAGCTTGACGTCGCGGCTGCTGCCGTCGTCGTACTGGAGCGTCATGACCGAGGCGGTGGTGGTGGTCGCCATCTCGGCGGCCTTGGCCAGGGTGGGCGCGGCCGTGCTGGAGAAGCTCACCGACTTGAAGGCGGCCTGCGGGTCGTCGCCGCCGCCGCAGGCGGTCAGCACACCGGCTGCCGACAGCGCGGAAGACAGCGGCAGCAGCGGCGCGCCGCCCAGCAGTTGCAAAAGGCGGCGACGCGAGGTCATCGGATCAGACATGGAAAATTCACTCCGTGGGTCAATCGTTGTAGGTCGAGCGACAACGGGGTGAATGCGTTGGACTAGGGTGGGTCGTCCGCCTTGGCACCGTTGTTCGCTTGCGCGCCGAGTATCTGTGGCGGCTGTGACGCATTGATGACGGTGGCATGACCGTGGTGCGCGGCCGCAGCCACGGCTTGCACGCGCGCCGCGTGCACCAGGGCGCCGATCTGCGCTCCCTTCTTGCCTTGGCGCGCGGCGCAGGCCGCCACCTCTGCGGTGTTGACGGCCTGGGCCGCCGCCAGCTGCGCCAGCAGCGCGGCGCGCTGCGGGTAGGGCTGCTCCTGCAGGCCCAGGCGGCCCTGCGCATCGCACTGGCAGGCCAGCAGCAGCTCGGCGAAGCGCGCCGGCTTGCGAAATGCGTCGCAGCGCTCCAGCAGGCGCACGATGGCGGCGGGCGAGAAGCCTTCGCTGCGGTGGATGTTGCCATGCTCGGCGGCCACGGCCAGGGCCAGCTCGGCGCAGTCGTTGGGTACGCGCAGGCGCTGCTGCAAGGGCTTGAGCAGCTGCACGCTGCGCCCTTCGTGGCCGATGTGGCGCGGCAGCACCTCGGCGGGCGTGCTGCCCTTGCCCAGGTCGTGCGCCAGGCAGGCCCAGCGCACCGGCAGGGGCGCCTGCAGCGCGGCGGCGCGGTCAAGCACCATCATCACATGCACGCCGGTGTCGATTTCGGGGTGGTAGTCGGCGCGCTGCGGCACGCCCCACAGACGCTCGAGCTCGGGCAGCAGCACGGCCAGCGCGCCGCAGGCGCGCAGCACCTCGAACATGCGCGAGGGCCGCGGCTCCATCAGGCCGCGCGCCAGCTCCTGCCAGACGCGCTCGGGCACCAGATGGTCGGCCTCGCCGTCGGCCACCATGGTGCGCATCAGCGCCATGGTCTCGGGGGCCACCGCAAAATCGTGAAAGCGCGCCGCGAAGCGCGCCAGCCGCAGGATGCGCACCGGGTCTTCGCGGAAGGCATCGGTCACATGGCGCAGCAGCTTGTCCTGCAGGTCCTGCTGGCCGTGGTAGGGGTCGAAGAGCTCGCTGGCGCGCGTCCAGCCCGCGGGGGCGGCCATGGCGTTGATGCTGAGGTCGCGCCGCGCCAGGTCTTCTGCCAGGGTCACGTCGGGCGCGGTGTGCACCACGAAGCCGCGGTAGCCGCGCCCGCTCTTGCGTTCGGTGCGGGCCAGCGCGTATTCCTCATGCGTCTTGGGGTGCAGGAAGACCGGAAAATCCTTGCCCACCGGCACGAAGCCCTGCGCGCTCATCTGCTCGGGCGTGGCGCCCACCACCACCCAGTCGCGGTCATGCACCGGGCGGCCCAGCAGCTGGTCGCGCACCGCGCCGCCCACCAGGTAGACGCGCATCAGCGTTCGGCCCGGTAGGGCTCGTCCATGGCCACGAAGTCCTGCTCGGCCAGCGCGGCCTGCACCCATTCGCGCACCGCGGGCAGCTGGTGCACGCGCTCCACATAGGCGGCGATCTCGGCCGGCACCGGCAGCGCATAGGTCTTCAGGCGCGAGCACACCGGCGCATAGTAGGCATCGGCCACGCTGAATTCGCCGAACAGCATCGGGCCGCCATGGCGCGCGAGCAGCGCGCTCCACATGGCCACGAGGCGCTCGACGTTCCGGCGCACGCCGGCGTTGTCGCGCCAGACCACGCGCCCGACAGGGGCGAGGTCGGCCTCGATGTTCATGCCGCAGGCGCTGCGCAGCGCGCTGAAGCCGCTGTGCATCTCGGCCACCACGCTGCGCGCGGTGGCGCGGGCGGCGGCGTCCTGCGGCCACAGCTGCTTGGCGGGAAAGCGCTCGGCCACGTATTCCGCTATCGCCAGGCTGTCCCACACGGTGGTTGCGCCGTCGACCAGCACCGGCACGGTGCCGGTGGGGCTCGCCGCGAGCATGGTGCGCTTGAACTGCGAGCCGGCGTCGAAGCTGTCGAAGCGCACGTATTTTTCCTCGAACGCAATGCCGGCCTGGCGCAGCAGCACCCAGGCGCGCATGGACCAGGACGAATAATTTTTGTTGCCGATATAGAGTTGCAGCATGGGGCCTCCAAGAATCGCCCCAGTTTACCGAAGCTATTTCAAGCGCTTTTGCAGCATGACGATCATCCCTGCCGCCAGCGCGATCGCCGCCACCCAGTGGTACAGGTGCTGGCAGGCGATGAAGATGGCCTGCCGGTCCACCAGCGCGCTCAGCTGCCCGATGGCCGCGCCGTGCGCCTGGCCGGCGGTGTAGCCCAGTTGCTCGAAGCGGTGCTGCGCCTGCTGCAGCCACTGCACCGCGGCGGGATTGCCGGGGCTGATGCGGCCGGCCAGCTCGCCGTACTGGGCCAGATGGCCGTTTTGCAGCGCCACCGCGGCCACCGCGGACGCGAGCGATACCGTCATCTGGCGCATCACGTTCTTGGTCTGGTAGCCCTTGGCGAAATGGGCGTCGCCCAGCGCGCGCCAGGTCAGCGCCGCCACCGGCAGGATCATCAGCACGCCGAACAACCCCTTGATGGCCAGCGCGCCGTACAGCGCGGGCAGCGGCGCATCCGGCGGCAGCGAGGCCATCCACCATGCCGCCGCGGCCATGCACAGGCAGCCGGCCATCATCATCGCTCGCTTGTTGGCCACCCGGGCCGAGTAGCGGATGTACAGCACCACCGCCACGAAGGAGACCGCGCCGGCAAAGCTGTTGAGCCAGCCGGTGGTGAGCACCGGAATGCCCAGGCCCTGCTGCGCGAACTGCGGGAACAGGTAGTTGCTGAAGTTGACGATGAAGTAGTACATCGCATACAGCGCCAGCCCCGCCAGGAAGCCCGGGTTGCCCAGGTCGCGCAGGTGCAGCAGCGGCTCGTCGTGGCGCCACTGGTGGAGGCTGAACAGGCCCAGCAGCGTGACGCCCGCGAGCACCGCCAGCGCCAGCAGCTCGGGCCGCTCGAACAGCTCGTAGCGCGCCTCGGAAAACGCCCATTGCACCGAGCCCACGGCCAGCAGGAACAGCGCGATCGGCACCAGCGACCAGCGCACCGGCTGCGCGCTCTTGCCCAGGTGGCGCGGCAGCAGCCAGCGCACGCCCACGGCCACCAGCGCCGCGATGGGCAGCACGATCCAGAACACCCACTGCCAGCCCCAGCCGTCCACCAGCGTGGCCGACAGCAGCGGCGCCACCACGCCCACGCCGAAGATGCTGAGCATGAAGCAGCGCGAGGCCAGCGGCCGCAGCGAGGCCGAGAACAGCAGCGGGATCAGCACCCGCGTGCTCAGGAAGAACGCGCCGCCGCCCATGCCTTCGAGCATGCGGGCGGCGATCAGCTCGGGCAGGCTGGTGGCCAGCGCGCAGCCGATGTCGCCCAGGCCGAACAACGCCAGCGCCAGCAGCAGGTAGTGGCGGTAGCCGAAATGCCGCGTCAGCCACTGCTGCAGGGCCACCATCAGCATATTGCCCACCGCGTAGGCCATCTGCACCAGCGCGAACTCCTGCGGCGCCGCGGCAATCGCGCCCAGGATGTGCGACGAGGCGAACACGAACATCCCGTTTTCGAGGAACTCCATGCCCACCATGGCGCAGATCACCGCGATCAGCAGGCGCTGCTTCTCCTGGTGCACCAACTGCTGGAATGGGCGGGTGGTCATGGCTGGTTGGCGTGCAGATGGGCTTGCACCAGCTGCAGCTGGCCGGCCAGGGCGGGCAGCTGGTGCTCTTGCAGCGGCGCCCAGGCGCTGGCATACACCGCCTCTGCCAGCGGCACCGCGCGCGCCAGCAACTCGGCGCCGGCCTCGGTCAGTGCCAGCTGCTGGCTGCGGCGGTCGCTCTCGTGGGCCGAGCGCGCCACCAGGGCCTTTTTCTCCAGCCCGTCGAGCAGGCGGGTGATCTGCGTGCGCGTGGCATCCAGCGCCACCGACAGCGAGGTGGGCCGCAGCGGCTCGTGCACGCTGTCGGCCAGCAGGCGCAGCGCCAGGTATTCGCGCATGTGCAGCCCGCAGGGCGCGAGCGCTGCGTCCATGCGCTGCTCCAGCAGATGGGCCGCATGCAGCAGCGCGCGCGATGCGGCCACTGCGTCGCGCAGCTGCGGGGATTTGCCTGCGAGCAGGCGGTTGCGGCGGGATTCGATGCTCATGGTGGGTATTTATTTAATTTCATTTGTAATTATATCGTTTGAAATAAATTGCGCGCAACCATGCTCATGTCCAGGGCATGGACATGGGGCCGCCTGCGGCGCCCTGCGCGACGGGCGGCGCGCGGTATCAGGCGCCGCCGGCGTCCTTGAAGCCCGCCGGGGCCTTGCTCCACTTGATGCTGCAGGAGCCGGGCAGGAAGTTCGCCAGCTTGGCGTCCGCATAGCCGCAGGCCCACTGGTTGACCTGCACATTGGCCAGTGGGCTGGCCCCCAGGGTGCTTGCGGCCTTGAGGGCAGCACCCGTGGCATCCCGGGGTTCCAGGTAGATGGCGAGGTTGTCCAGGCTGGCGTCTCCCATGCCCTGAAGCACGACTTCGACCACCCCGTCATCGTTGGTCTTGATGCTTTTCACATGTTTCGACAGCGCCGCCCCGGCCTTGCTCTCGCAGCCCCACGCGCCGGCGCCCGGCGCCGCGATGCCGGTCTGGTATTTTTCGGTGATCGCGGTGCGGCAGGAGCCCAGCGCCAGAATCGGCTCGGATATCCTGGCCTTCTTCGCATGGTCGTTGTACGCCGGCAGCGCCACCGCCGCCAGGATGCCGATGATCGCCACCACGATCATCAGCTCGATCAAGGTAAAGCCCTTTTGCAGCTGCTGGTTCACTTTCATGTTGAATGCCTCCCTCGGTGAAGAATCAGGCTTTTGAGCCTGCGCCAGGCCTTGTGCCTGAACGGAGCCATCCAACGCAACCATCGTGCCAGCCAGGAAAATCCGGTTATTCGATCCTGAGGAGGCCATTTGTCGCCGCCATGCATGCGACATGCAAAAGCTGTCGCACGGGGTGCCGCGACGGCGATTGATCGTCTTTGTAAATCAATGACAAAAATTCAATAGTTCGTTGCTAATATTGGCGCATGAGCCCAGCCATGCCTTCCCTGGCCCTCAGCCTGCATGCCGCCGCGGTGCTGACCGGGCGCAGCGTCCGTACCTGGCAGCGCCGCATCGAGGCCGGCCGGGTGCCGCGCCTGGGCCTGGCCGGTGGGCGGGCGTTGGTGCCGTTCGCGGCGGTGCAGCCATGGCTGCCGTTGGCCCTGGCCGGCGACGAGGTGCAGCTGCTGTTGCGGGCCGATGGGGGCGAGGCGGCGGCCCAGGCCGAGATGGGCGCGCTGCTGGCGCTGGCGGCGTTGCGCGAGGCCGGCAGCGCTGCTGCGGCGGCGCGGTATTTCCTCTTGCAGGCCGCGCGGCAGGGCGAGGCCGATGCCATGCACTGGCTGGCCATCCTGCACGCCGCCGGCCCGCAGCCCGAGGGCGGCGCCGGCCATGCCGAGGCGCTGATGTGGATGGCCAAGGCGGCCACCCACGGCCATGAGATAGCCCGCCGGCAGGTGGCCGATTTGCTGGCGGCAAATTTTCAAAAAGAGTAGCTGCTAGCGCCTATTGCTGCTTATTTTCAAATGGTTTTTATATGGAAATCATTGTGTATAAATCGCTAATAGCTCTTCTTTTGGAAGCGGCTCACACCGGCCACACCACCCCGTTGTCGTTGAGGATGGCGTCGAGCGGCACATCGTGCGGCTCGGGCTCCAGGTCGTCGATGAAGCCGTTGGTATAGCCCAGGCCCACGGTGTAGGGGCGCGGCTGCAGCGCGGCCAGCGTGCGGTCGTAGAAGCCGCCGCCGTAGCCCAGGCGGTAGCCGCCGGGGCCATAGCCCACGCAGGGCACGAACAGCAGCGTGGGCACGATCAGCTCGGTGTCCTTGGGCTTGGGGATGCCGTAGGCGTCTTCCTCCATCGGGCAGCCGGGGTGCCAGGCGTGGAAGGTCAGCGTCTTGTGCTGCTTGTTGACCACCGGCAGCCCGATGCGGCGCAAGAGCGGCTCGTCCATCAGCGCGCCGTCTTCTTTCCAGCGGTGCAGCGCGGGCAGCGGATCGAACTCTCCCTTGATGGGCCAGTAGGCGCCGATCACCGTATCCGTGCGCTCCGTCAGCCAGAAGCGCAGCACCTGCATCAACTGTTCCGACCTGCGCAGCCGGTCGGGCATGTTCAGGCGCTGCTGCACCAGGGTCTTGCGCAGGGCTGCTTTATCCATCCGGGGGCTCCTCCAGTGTCACGACTCGCCGCATTGTGACAGCATGCGGCAGGCCCGCGGCCGAAACCCGCGGGGTGGGGCAATTTGTCCGAGCAATCTTGGTGAAAACACCGAATGTGTATGATTTTTCAGATTGTTTTCGAGGTTGCGGTCCATGCGTTGGAAAGTTTTTCTCAAGCCGCTGCTGGCGGTACTGGTGGGCGCCAGCCTGTGGCCTGCGGCGCAGGCACAGAATGCGGGCGATGAAGTGCTGCTGGACATGCAGCAGGCCTATCTCAAGCGCGACAAGCTGCGGCTCGCGCAGCTGCTGCCCGCCGCCCACGGCCATGTGCTCGAACCCTGGGCCGCCTACTGGGAGCTGCGCGCGCGGCTGGGCGAGGCCGGCTCCGACGAGGTGCAGGCTTTTCTGGCGCGCTGGGCCGGCACCTACCAGGAAGACCGCCTGCGCAACGACTGGCTGCGCCTGCTGGGCCAGCGGCGCGACTGGAGCAATTTCGCGGCGCTGCATCCGGCGTTTCGCATGGGCGACGACCGCGAGGTGCAGTGCTACGCCGGCGTGGTGGAGCTGCTGTCGGGCGGCAAGGCCGACGACATCGCGCGCACCGTCAAGGCCAACTGGTATGCCCAGCGCGACTATGAGGACGGCTGCAACTACGCGGCCGGCGAGCTGTTCACCGCCGGCAAGCTCAGCGAGGGCGACATCTGGCGCCGCGCCCGCATCGCGCTGGAGGCCGGGCGGCTGCGCGCCGCGCGCGCGGCGGTGGAGATCGTCGCGCCCATGCAGCTGCCGGCGCTGAAAGATGTGCTCAATGGCCCCACCAAGTATTTGACCAAGGCCAGGCTGCAGGGCAAGGTGCAGCAGGAGCTGGCCGCGCTGGCGCTGGTGCGGGTGGCGGCCGACAATCCCGACGGCGCGGCCACGCTGATGAGCGCCCGCTGGGGCGAGCTGCTGGCGGCCGAGCAGCGCGACTGGGTCTGGGGCGTGATCGGCAAGGAACAGGCGCTCAAGCTCTCGTCCGATGCGCTGGCGGCCTATGCCCGCGTGGGCAAGGACAGTCGCCTGAGCGACGACATGCTGGCCTGGAAGGCGCGCGCTGCGCTGCGCGTGGGCAACTGGCAGGCGGTGCGCAAGAGCATCGAGGCGATGAGCGACGAGGCCCGCGCCGACAGCACCTGGATCTACTGGCGCGCCAAGGCGCTGCAGCAGGGCAAGGTGAGCGAGACCGAGGCCAGCCAGGCGCGCGAGCTGTTCCAGAAGATCGCCGGCCCCCAGGGCTTCTACGAGCAGCTGGCGCTGGAGGAGCTGGGCCAGAAGGTCAGCATGCAAAGCGGCGCTCCCGGCATCGACGAGCAGGCCAAGGCCAGGGTGCGCGCCGACCCGAGCCTGGTGCGCGGCCTGTACGCCATCAACATCGGCCTGCGCAGCGAAGGCGTGCGCGAGTGGAACTACGGCGTCGCGCTGCACACGCCCGGCGGCTACGGCGATGCCGAGCTGCTGGCCGCCGCCGACTGGGCCTGCCAGCGCCAGGTGTGGGACCGTTGCATCAACACCAGCGAGCGCACCAAGTCGGTGGTGGATGTGCAGCAGCGCTTTCCCATGCCCTACAAGAGCGCGGTGGTGGCGCGCGCGGGCGAGATCGGGCTCGATCCAGCCTATGTCTACGGCCTGATCCGGCAGGAAAGCCGCTTCATCATGGATGCGCGCTCGGGCGTGGGCGCTTCGGGGCTGATGCAGATCATGCCGGCCACGGCGCGCTGGACCGCGCGCAAGATCGGCATGGCGGATTTCTCGCCCGCCGCCATCAACGACCGCGACACCAACATCACGCTGGGCACGGCCTACCTCAAGCTGGCGCTGGAGGATTTCGACGGCTCGATGGCGCTGGCCGCCGCCGGCTACAACGCCGGCCCGGGCCGCCCGCGCTCGTGGCGCAACGGCCCGGTGCTGGATGCCGCGATCTGGGCCGAGAACGTGCCTTTCGCCGAAACCCGCGACTATGTGAAGAAGGTGCTGTCCAACACCACCAGCTACGCGGCGCTGATCACCGGGCAGCCGCAGTCGCTCAGGAGCCGGCTGGGCACGGTGGGGCCGCGCGCAGCCGGGGCGCTCGAAGCCTACAAGGATCTGCCTTGAGGGGGTGAGCGGCCCGGTGTGCCAACTCAGAACTTCATGTTCGCGCTCAGCAGCACGGAGCGGGCCGCGCCGGGCGTATAGCGGCCGCCGTTGTTGTTGAGGTTGGCCAGGTATTTCTTGTTCGCCAGGTTGTAGATGTTGAGCTGCAGGCGCAGGTTCGGGTTGACCTGGTAAGCGGCGAAGGCATCGAAGACCCAGAAGTCCCGCGTGCGCAGCATGCTGGTGTTGGCGGCGTTGGCCGTGTTGTCTATCCTGCGCGATGTCGAGTCCTGGTAGCGGGCACCGCCGCCCAGGGTCAGGCCGTTGCCGAAGCTGTAGGTGGTCCAGCTGGTGAAGCTCATCCTGGGCGACCAGTACAGCTGCGCGCCGGTCTGGGTGTTTTCGCCCCTCACGACCTTGGTCGACATGTTCGCCAGGCCGGCGCTGATGTTCCAGGCCGGGGTGATCTGGCCGGCCACGCCGAGCTCGATGCCCTTGACCTGCTTCTTGCCGAACTGGGTCACTTCTCCGGTGGCGCGATCCACGGTGCTCAAATCGTTGCGCACCGTGGTCTGGAACAGCGCGCCAGTGAGCAGCAGGCGGTTGTCCAGCAGCTCCCACTTGCTGCCCAGCTCCAGGTTGACGGCCTTGGATGGGTCCATGTTGGGGTTGTCGATATTGCCTTCCCGCGCGCTCAGCGAGAAATTGCTGCCGCCCGGGGGCTGCTGCGAGGTGGAGACGCTGGCATAGACGCTGCCGTTGGCCGCCGGCTTGAACACCAGGCCGAGCTTGCCGCTCCACAGCGTGCCGCTGGTGCGCAGCTGCGTTCGGGTCTGCACGCCGGTGGTGGCGTTCGGCGCGGTGATGCTGTCGTTGCTGGTGCGGTAGCGGTCCATGCGCAGGCCGCCGATGAGCTGCCACTGCGGCGTGAACTCGATGTTGTCGAAGGCGTAGAGCGCCAGCGTCTTGGTGTCGCCCTTGCTTTGCTGGCCCGAGAAGACGATGTTCTGGCCGCTGATGGGATCGTCCGGATCGGGGTGGTACAGGTTGGCCGGCGGCGCGGTGCCGGCGCCTGAGCGGCCCTTGGAGAGCTGCTTTTCATAGATCAGCTCCAGTCCGGTGGACAGCGAGTGCTTCAGGCCCCCGGTGTCGAAGCGGGCCGTCAGGTTCGTCTGGTTGGTGACCAGGGTGTTCTCTTGCCAGCGCAGCTGGCGCGAGCGCGAGGCGGTCCAGGTGGTGGGGTCGATCCGGGCCACGGCGTTCGCGCCGCGCCCGTCGCTGACGATGCCCGAGGTGCCGGTGATCAGCTGGTCGATCTTGTTGCGGCTCACCCGGGTGGTGTTGCGCAAGGTGGTGCCGGCGGCGAGATCATGCTCGATGCGCACGGTGGCCTGGTCCAGGCCGGTGCGGCTGTAGTCGCTCAGGCTACCGTAGAAGTTCGATGGGTTGACACCGGGGATGTGGCCGACATCGATGCCCGCGCTCGCCAGCAATGCGTTGAGGTAGCCGGGCAGGCCCACCGTGGGCACGCCGCCGTCGGGGCGGTTGTCATAGCGCAGCAGCTGCAGGTCGGCGGTGATGCGCGTGGGCGTGCCCAGGCCGAACGCGATCGATGGCGCGATGCCTATGCCTTTGTTGCGCACGAAGTCGCGGCCTGGCGCGCCGCTGTTCTGGCCCATGGCATTGAGCCGGAAGGCGGTGGTGTCGTTGATCTGCCGGTTCAGGTCGATGGTGGCGCGCTTGCGGTCGGCGCTGCCGCCGGAGACGCGCCCTTGCGTCAGCGTGCCGGCGAACGGCGTCTTGGTCTCCATGTTGACGCTGCCCGAAGGCGCGCCGCGGCCATATTCGGAGCCGGATGCGCCCTTGATCACCTCGATCTGCTCCACGTTGAAGGTGTCGCGCACGCTGCTGCCAAGGCTGCGCACGCCATCGGCGAAGATGCTGCCGCTGGTGTCGAAGCCGCGCATGAAGATGCTGTCCTTGGCATTGGAGTTGCCGCCTTCGCCCAGCAGCAGCGTCACGCCGGGGGTGTTGCGCAGCGCCTCCTGCAAGGTGGTGGCGTTTTGCTCCGCCATCACCTCCTGGGGGATCACCGTGATGGTCTGCGGCGTATCCACCAGCGGCTGGGTGAACTTGGGCGACGACAGCGCCTCGGGCTTGTAGCCGCCCTGGCGGGCGCCTTTCACATGCACTTCCTTGAGCGTGAGCTCCTGGCTGGTGGCTGGTGTCGTTTGCGCGTGCGCCGGCAGGCCCAGCGCCAGCACGGTGGCGGCCAGGCTGGCTGCATGCGGCAGGGCCGGGGTTGGCGGGCGTTTGCGGCTGACGATATAGACGGAGGTATGCGCCATGCGGGTACTCCTGTGTCGAAAGAGGAAGAAACCGGCTGGCGGTGGGAGCGCCGCTGCGGCGCCCATGGGCTGGCTGAGAGGATCAGGCGGCGCAGGCGGTGTTGCCATTCCTGCGCGTCGCTTGATTCAATCGATTGTAACTATTGAAATTAAACTATCGGTTGTTTTTTTGAAACGCATGCGTGGCCTGGGGCCTGGCAGGCCTGGCGTTCTATGCGTTGAGCACCCAGTCGCCCTCGCGCGACGCCGCGCCGGAGCGCTCCAGCTCCGCCACGAGCTGCACCATCCAGTCCGCGCGGCCCTGGCCGGCGAAATAGCGGGCGTGGAGGATGCCGAAATACGGCGTCGCGGCGGCCCAGGCCTGCAGCTCGGCGGCGCGGATGCGCTGCCACTCCAGCAGCTTGTACTTGAGCAACACCTTGGCCGCATAGAGCGCGTGGCGCTCGGGGTGGCGCACAAAGCCTTCGAGCCGGCGGCGCGCCTGCACGAGAGCCGGGGCCAGCCCGGTGAACACCGGGCCGTGGCCGGGGATGACGACGCGCGGCTGCAGCCGCTCGATCACATCGAGCGTGGCCGCGACTGCGTCGAACGCGGCCGTGCCCTCGATCTCGGGGAAGACCACGCCAAAGCCGTTCTCCCACAGCGCATCGGCCGATACCAGCGTGCGGCTGGCGGGCTCGAACAGCACCACCGAGTGCGGATCGTGCCCCGGCGCCGCATGCACCTGCCAGCGCCGCTCGCCCAGCAGCGCCTCGGTGCCGGGCGCGAGCAGCTCGTCGAAGGCAAAGCGCGGGCAGTGCTGGCCGGTGGGCGCGTAGCTCAGCGCCGCCTCATCCCAGGCGGCCACCGCCCGCGCCTCGCCGGGGGCGATGGCGATGCGCGCCGCGGGCCAGCGCGCCCGCAGCGCGGCATTGCCGCCGCAGTGGTCGCTGTGCAGGTGGGTGTTGGCGATGCGCGCCAGCGGCGCGCCGTTCAGTGCCGCCTCCACCAGCGCCACCGTCTGCCCGGCATGGGTGTGGTAGCCGGTGTCGACCACCGCCGCCTCGCCCGCCTGCCCCGGGCGCACCGCCAGCACGATGTTGTTGGCAGACAGCCAGCCGCGCTCCAGGACCTGGACGCCGGGGGGGAGTTCGTAGGCAGCGGTGTTCATGCGCGCAAGCGTAGCAGTTTGCCCGGCTTGGCGGGCAAGGGGCGGCACGAGCCGGGCACGGGCCGCGGCTTCTACAATCCGCCCATGACCAGCCAGCCCCCTGCGCTCGACAAGCTCGATCGCGCCATCCTCCAGTGCCTGCAGGGCAATGGCCGCGAAACCTATGACGTGATCGGCGAGCGGGTCGGCCTGTCGCCCAGCGCGGTGCTGCGCCGCGTCAAGCGGCTGGAGGAGGGCGGTGTGATCGACCACTACGTGGCCCTGCTGCGCCCCGAGGCGGTGGGGCTGGGGATGACGGCCTATCTGAATGTGCGGCTGGAGAAGTTCACCGACGCGCACAAGCGCAGCCCCATGGACCTGTTTCGCGCCAGCGTGGCGGCCTGGCCCGAGGTGGTGGAGTGCGTGGCGCTGACCGGCGAGATGGACTACCTGCTGCGCGTGGTGGTGGCCGACATGGCGCACTACAGCCGCTTCGTGATGGACACCCTGCTGCGCCACCCCAGCGTGCAGGACTGCAAGACCAGCTTCGTGCTCGAGAGGGTCAAGAACACCACTGCGCTGCCGCTGGAGTGGTAAGCGCATACTGCCGCCGCTAAGTGCACCATGGCAGGAGGGAATTGCACACTGGTTCACAATGTTGCGGTGCAGCATAATTGCGCTTCCTAGGGGAAACCCTTATATTGAGGGGCATGATGATGACTAAAGAATGGTTTCAAGACACGATGGGCGCCGGCTTGCAGGCGTTTGGCCCGTTCTTGGGTCGTTCCAATCCGCAGCCCGATGGCTCGCCCGGCGGCGGGCGCAAAAGGCGCGGCAGTGCTGCACTGGTGCCGATCCGCGCGCTCAGCGAGCGCCACCGCCCGCGCATCGCGGCGCACCTGCTCAGCCTCGACGAGACCGACCGCTACCTGCGCTTCGGCTACAGCGCGAGCGACGCGCAGATCGAGCGTTACGTGGAGCAGCTCGATTTCAAGCGCGACGACATCTACGGCATCTTCAACCGGCGCCTCAAGATGATCGCGATGGCGCATGTGGCCTTCGCCGACACGCCGGGCATGGAAAGCTGCGCGGAGTTCGGCGTCTCGGTGCTGAAGACGGCCCGCGGCAAGGGCCTGGGTGCCCGGCTGTTCGACCGCGCGGTGATGGATGCGCGTGCCCACGGCGTGCACATGCTCTTCATCCATGCGCTGTCGGAGAACACGGCCATGCTCCGGATCGCCCGCAATGCCGGCGCCAAGGTCGAGCGCGACGGCTCCGAGTCCGAGGCCTACCTGAAGCTGCCGCCCGCCGGCTTCGACACGCGCATGGCCGATCTGGTGGAGAACCAGATGGGCGAGATGGACTACCAGTTCAAGAAGCAGGCCCGGCAGTTCTGGGGCTTCCTGGCCACGGTGCAGGAAGTGCGCCGCAGCGTGCAGGAAGGGCGGCACCGCTCTGGACAATAGGCGCTATTTCGCGATTGTGAGTGCTTTGCGCGGGTTTCGAAGAATCCGCTATCCTAGGGGCCTGTTTCACTACCGCACGTCCTGCATTCCAAGACAGTGTCAGACCCCCATCCTTCGCGCTTTCCCGAGAAAGAAGACAAGCGCAGCTTCCTGCAAAAGGTTGTTGAATTCATCCACCCCGGCCCCGATTCGCCCGACGAGCTGATCGAGACCCTGGCCGAGGCCGAGGACAATGAGGTGATCAATGCCGACTCCCGCGTGATGCTGGAGCGGGTGATCCGAATGGAAGGCATGACGGCGGGCGACGCCATGGTGGCCGCGCCGCGCATGGATCTGGTCGACATCGATGCCGACTACGACGACGTGCTGCGTGCGGTGATCAGCACCGCGCATTCGCGCTTTCCGGTGTACCAGGGCGAGCGCGAGAATATCATCGGCATCCTGCTGGCCAAGGATTTGCTCAAGCTGCAGCGCTCGCCGCAGCTGAACATCCGCGCGCTGCTGCGCCCGGCGGCGTTCGTGCCCGAGAGCAAGGGCCTGAACGACCTGCTGCGCGAGTTCCGCGGCAACCGCAACCACCTGGCCATCGTGATCGACGAGTTCGGCCGCGTGGCGGGGCTGATCACCATCGAGGACGTGCTCGAACAGATCGTCGGCGAGATCGAGGACGAGTTCGATATTCCCGAGGAAGAAGGCGATATCTTCGCGCTGGCCGACGACACCTACCGCATCTCGGGCGACACCCCGGTCGAGCGGGTCGCAGAGAGCTTCGGCGTGCAGCTGGAGAGCAGCGACCCGGACGAATCCTTCGAGACCATCGGCGGGCTGATCTCCCACGAACTGGGCCATGTGCCCAAGCGCGGCGAGCAGATCATGCTGGGCGGCCTGCATTTCGAGGTGCTGCTCACCAAGGGCGGCGCGGTGCGCTGGTTCCGCGTGCAGCGCAGCGCGGCCGCGGCCGTCAACGGCGCCGCCGCCTGATGCCTGCCTTCACCCGCTGATGGGCGCCACCGCTGAATCCCGCTGGCGCTGGCCCGTGGCCGCCGCCATCTGCGTGCTGGCCGGCGTGCTGCAGGCCTGGTCGCTGGCCTGGCCCTGGCCCGGCGCCGGCAGCCTGCTGGCCCACGGGCAGCCGCTGTGGTGGCTGCAGCTGCTGTCGCTGGCCGTGCTGGCGGCGCAGGTGCAGCGCGCAGCGCGCGCCCGGCAGGCGGCCTGGCTGGGCTGGCTCTTCGGCACCGCCTGGCTGAGCGCCACCTTCTGGTGGTTGTTCATCAGCATGCACACCTATGGCGGCCTGCCCGCACCGCTGGCGGCCCTGGCGGTGCTCGCGCTGGCCGGCTTCCTGGCCCTCTACTACGGCCTGGCCTGCTGGGCGTACCGCCGCTGGCGGCCGCCGGGCGGCCTGGGCTGCGCGCTGCTGTTCGCCGCGCTCTGGCTGCTGGCGGAGCTGGCGCGGGGCGTGCTGTGGACCGGCTTTCCCTGGGGCGCTGGCGGCTATGCCCATGTCGATGGCCCGCTGGTGCCGCTGGCCCGCTGGGTGGGCGTGTACGGCTTGGGCGCAGTGGCGGCGGCGGCGGCCATGGTGCTGGCCCTGTGGCGGACCGACTGGCTGCGGCGCCCGGCGCTGTACCTGGCGCTGGCACTGGCCGGCGCGGTGCTGCTCACGCTGGACTGGCAGCGCGAGCTGGCGCTGAACGCGGGCGCAGACCCGGCGCACAAGCCGGTCGATGTGGCGCTGCTGCAGGGCAATATCCCGCAGGACGAGAAGTTCCAGCCCGGCTCGGGCGTGCCGATGGCGCTGGACTGGTACGGGCAGCAGCTGGCCGCGGCCCAGGCCAGCTTGGTGGTGGCGCCGGAGACAGCGATCCCGGTGCTGCTCAAGGACGTGCCGCCCAACTACTGGCAGGCGCTGGAGCAGCGCTTTGCCGGCGGCCGGCAGGCGGCGCTGATCGGCGTGCCGCTGGGCAATTTCACCGAGGGCTATACCAACTCCATGGTGGCGCTGGCGCCTTCGGGCCAGGGCTACCGCTACGACAAGCACCACCTGGTGCCCTTTGGCGAGTTCATTCCGCCGATGTTCCGCTGGTTCACCGATCTGATGCACATCCCGCTCGGCGATTTCAACCGCGGCGGCGTGGGCCAGGCCTCGTTCGCCTGGGCGGGCGAGCGCTGGGCGCCCAATATCTGCTACGAAGACCTGTTTGGCGAAGAGCTGGCGGCCCGCTTCACCGACCCGGCGCGCGCGCCCACGGTGCTGGTGAATGCCAGCAATATCGCCTGGTTCGGCGACTCGATCGCCATCGACCAGCACCTGGCGATCAGCCGCATGCGCACGCTGGAGCTGGAGCGGCCCATGCTGCGCGCGACCAACACCGGGGCGACGGCCGTCATCGACTACCGGGGCGAGGTGCGGCAGCAATTGCCGCACCACACCCGCGCCGTGCTGAGCGCGCAGGTGCAGGGGCGCGATGCGCCGGTCACGCCCTTTGCCTGGTGGGCCGCCCGCCTGGGGCTGTGGCCGCTGTGGCTGCTGGGCGGTGTGCTGGCCACGGCCCTGGCCTGGCATGGCCGGCGCCAGGGCCGCGTTGTGCGCTGAATGGTTTCGGCGGCAGATCGGCAGCATTGCGCATCATTTGATGCGTGATGCAGGCTTTTACGGCCTCGGCTCGTTGGTCGATACTTGCTTGCACAATCTGACCAAAGCTACGTTTTTTGCGCAAAGCACAGTGAAATTGATGGCTTTCTCATGTGGCGCGGCTTCGGTTAGGCTGGATAATGTGGGGTATTTCTATAGAGTTTCGCCCTGCGAGATAAGAAGCGGCGGCGCTGTCCGCCCCCTGGAGCACGAACCATAATGGCTGATTCTTTTTCCTACGAACAACTCATAGCCTCGGGAGAGGGCAAGCTGTTTGGTCCCGATAGCGGCCGCCTGCCGCTGCCGCCGATGCTGATGTTCGATCGTATCACCCACATCGACGACAAGGGCGGTGCGTTCGGCTTGGGCAAGATCGTCGCGGAACTCGATGTTCGGCCGGATTTGTGGTTTTTTGAATGCCACTTCCGGGGAGATCCGGTCATGCCCGGCTGCCTGGGGCTGGACGCCATGTGGCAGCTGATCGGCTTTTACCTCACCTGGCTGCGCCTGCCCGGCCGTGGCCGTGCCCTGGGTGCCGGCGAGGTGAAATTCACCGGCGAGGTCGGCCCCGAGGTGAAGCTGGTAACCTACGAAATCGACATCAAGCGCGTGATCAAGCGCAAACTGAACATGGCCATCGGCGATGCGCGCCTGCTGGCCGATGGCAAGGAAATCTACGTCGCCAGCGATCTGCGCGTGGGACTGTTCCTGCGTGAGGGCGATGCGAAGGAAGCTGCATGAAGCGTCGGGTGGTTATCACGGGGGCGGGCATCGTCTCCTGTATCGGTAACGATTGGGCCTCGGTCGAGGCCTCGCTGCGCGAAGGCCGTTCGGGCATTCGCGCCATGCCTGAATTCAAGGAGCTGGGCCTGCGCAGCCAGGTGGCCGGCAAGCCCGACATCGACGTCGAGGCACGCATCGACCGCCGGCAGCTGCGCTTCATGGGCGATGCCGCCGCCTATGCGCAGATTGCGCTCGAAGACGCGATCGCGCAGGCGGGCCTGGCGCCCGAGCAGATCAGCCACCCGCGCACTGGCCTCATCATGGGCTCGGGCGGCGGCTCGCCCGCGAACCAGATCGAGGCCGCCGACACGCTGCGCAGCAAGGGCATCCGCCGCGTTGGCCCCTACCAGGTCACGCGCTGCATGGGCTCGACGGTGTCGGCCAACCTGGCCACCAACTTCAAGATCAAGGGCATCAACTACTCCATCACCTCGGCCTGCTCCACCTCGGCGCACTGCATAGGCGCGGCCGCGCAGCAGATCGCCTGGGGCATGCAGGACGTGATGTTCGCCGGCGGCGGCGAAGAGCTGTCCTGGGGCCTGGCCATGCTGTTCGACGGCATGGGCGCCATGTCCAGCAAGTACAACGACGAGCCCGAGAAGGCCTCGCGCGCCTACGATGCCGGGCGCGACGGCTTCGTGATCGCCGGCGGCGGCGGCGCGGTGGTGCTCGAAAGCCTGGAGCATGCCCAGGCCCGTGGCGCCACCATCCTGGCCGAGATCGTGGGTTTCGGCATTTCCTCGGACGGCGAAGACATGGTCGCCCCGTCGGGCGAGGGCGCGGTGGCCGCCATGCGGCAGGCCATCGCCGGGCTCGACGGCGCGATCGACTATGTCAACACCCACGGCACCTCGACCCCCGTGGGCGACATGCAGGAAGTTGGCGCGCTGAAGACGGTTTTTGGCGACAAGGTGCCGCCGTTTTCCTCCACCAAGTCGCTGACCGGCCATTCGCAGGGTGCCACTGGCGCGCAAGAGGCCATCTACTGCCTGATCATGCTGAACAAGGGCTTCATCGCCGGCTCGGCCAATGTGGACGCGCCCGATCCGGCCCTGGGCGACATGCCGCTGGCCACGCAATCGCGCGCTGCCGAGCTGCGCCAGGTGATGTCCAACAGCTTCGGCTTCGGCGGCACCAACGCCTGCCTGGTGCTGCGGCGCTGGGAAGATTGACAAATCCTCTGCCCAAAACAAGGCGCCTTCGGGCGCCTTTTTGCCGCTGCTGCCAACTTGCGGCGCCAAGCCCCTAGAATCAACAGCTTCGATCCAGCAGGCGCCGTGCCTGCGCCAACGGTCTTTGAGAACATGCGCACATTCCAACAAATCATCCTCACGCTGCAGCAATACTGGGACGCCCAGGGCTGCGCGCTGCTGCAGCCTTATGACATGGAAGTGGGCGCTGGCACCTCGCATACCGCGACTTTCCTGAGGGCCATCGGCCCCGAGCCCTGGAAGGCCGCCTATGTGCAGCCCAGCCGCCGCCCCAAGGACGGCCGCTATGGCGAGAACCCGAACCGCCTGCAGCACTACTACCAGTACCAGGTGGTGCTCAAGCCCGCGCCGGCCAATATCCTGGAGCTGTACCTGGGCTCGCTGGAGGCGCTGGGGTTCGATCTGAAGAAGAACGACATCCGCTTCGTCGAGGACGATTGGGAAAACCCCACGCTGGGCGCCTGGGGCCTGGGCTGGGAGGTCTGGCTCAACGGCATGGAGGTGACGCAGTTCACCTACTTCCAGCAGGTCGGCGGCATCGACTGCAAGCCCGCCACCGGCGAGATCACCTATGGCCTGGAGCGCCTGGCCATGTACCTGCAGGGCGTGGACAATGTCTACAACCTGAAGTGGACCGACACGCTGAGCTACGGCGACGTCTACCACCAGAACGAGGTGGAGCAGTCCACCTACAACTTCGAGCATTCGGATGCCGATTTCCTGTTTACCGCGTTCAACGCGCACGAAAAGCAGGCCAAGCACCTGATGGAGCAGCAGCTCGCGCTGCCGGCCTACGAGCAGGTGCTCAAGGCGGCCCACACCTTCAACCTGCTGGATGCGCGCGGCGCGATCAGCGTGACCGAGCGCGCCGCCTACATCGGCCGCATCCGCAACCTGGCCCGCGCGGTGGCGCAGAGCTACTACGAAAGCCGCGAGCGCCTGGGCTTTCCGATGGCGCCGCGCGAATGGGTGGCGCGGATGACTCCCAAGGCTGCATAACGCGCCCATGCCTACGATCTTCTCGCATGTCGCCGTGCCCGTGGCCGCCACGCTGGCGCTGGGCAGCCGCCGCGTGCCGCCCGGCATGCTGCTGGCGGGCATGCTGGCCGCGATAGCGCCGGATTTCGATGGCGTCCCGCACCAGTTCGGCATCAACCTGGGTGTGAACCTGGGGGGCATGTGGGGCCACCGCGGCTACACGCACACGCTGGGCTTCGCGCTGGCGCTCGGGCTGGTGGGCCTGCTGCTGGCGCGGCGCTGGGGCGTGCCGCGCCTGGCCGGCTATGCCTGGATGGTGCTGTGCTGCTTCTCGCACCCGCTGCTGGACATGCTGACCAGCGGCGGCAGCGGCATCGCCGCGCTGTGGCCTTTCACATCCGAGCGATTTTTCAGTCCCTGGCGGCCGATCGAGGTATCGCCGATCGCGGCAACCCGCTTTTTCTCGCAGCGCGGCCTGCAGGTGGTGAGCAATGAGCTGTTCACCGTATGGTTCCCCTTGCTGACCATCGGCCTGTCGATTTTCGCGCTGCGCCATACCCGGAAATCCTGATGACTTCGTCCCAGAACCTACTCGTTGAACTGTTCGTTGAAGAGCTGCCGCCCAAGGCGCTGAAAAAGCTTGGCGATGCCTTTGCGCAGGCCCTGCTGGCGCAGCTGCGCCACCAGGGCCTGGCCTCGGACGCCTCGCGCCTCACCGCCTATGCCTCGCCGCGCCGCCTGGCGGCGCACATCACGGCCGTGCTGCCCAAGGCCGCCGACAAGCAGGTGTCGCAAAAGCTCATGCCGGTGAGCGTGGGGCTCTCGGCCGATGGACAGGCCACGCCGGCGCTGCTCAAGAAGCTGGCGGCGCTGGGCGCCGATGCCTCGGCCGTCGCCGGCCTCCAGCGCGCGCAGGACGGCAAGGCCGAGGCGCTGTTCTACGACAGCACCGCGCCCGGTGCGCTGCTGGCCGATGGCCTGCAGAAGGCGCTGGCCGAGGCGATTGCCAAGCTGCCGATTCCCAAGGTGATGACCTACCAGCTCGAAAGCGGCACCCCGCTGCCGGGTTGGGACAGCGTGCAGTTCGTGCGCCCGGCCCATGGCCTGGTGGCGCTGCATGGCAGCGCGGTGGTGCCGGTGACGGCGCTGGGCCTGGCGGCGGGCAACACCACGCACGGCCACCGCTTCGAGGCCCAGGCCGATCCGGTGCAGCTCGCCGATGCCGATGGCTACGCCGCCGTGCTGGCCGAGCAGGGCGCGGTGATCGCCAGCTTCGATGCG
Organism: Comamonas sp. FG99; assembly: GCF_057808605.1. Lineage (NCBI taxonomy): Bacteria > Pseudomonadati > Pseudomonadota > Betaproteobacteria > Burkholderiales > Comamonadaceae > Comamonas > Comamonas sp. FG99. The sequence goes on along the minus strand of NZ_JBMDII010000007.1, from coordinate 11,261 downwards.
CGCCGCGCGGCGATCGAGTCCCAGCTGAAGGCGGCCGCCGCCAAGGCCGGCCAGGCGCTGACGCCCATCGAGGACGACGCCTTGCTCGACGAGGTGACCGCCCTGGTCGAGCGCCCGAACGTGCTGGTCTGCGAGTTCGAGCCCGAATTCCTCGGCGTGCCGCAGGAATGCCTGATCCTGACCATGAAGGCCAACCAGAAGTACTTCCCGCTGCTGGATGCGGGCGGCAAGCTCACCAACCGCTTTTTGGTGGTCAGCAACATCAGCCCGCAGGATGCCAGCGCGGTGATTGGTGGCAACGAGCGCGTGGTGCGCCCGCGCCTGGCCGATGCCAAGTTCTTCTTCGACCAGGACCGCAAGAAGAGCCTGGAATCGCGCGTGCCGCTGCTGGCCAAGGTGGTCTACCACAACAAGCTCGGCACCCAGGGCGAGCGCGTGGAGCGCGTGCGCGCGATTGCCAGGCTGATAGCCGCGCAAATGGGCGCCGATGCGGCCCAGGTCGACCAGGCCGCGCTGCTGGCCAAGACCGACCTGCTGACCGACATGGTCGGCGAGTTCCCCGAGCTGCAGGGCACCATGGGCCGCTACTATGCGCTCAACGACGGCCTGGATGCGGCCGTGGCGGACGCCATCGAAGACCACTACAAGCCCCGCTTTGCCGGCGACGAGCTGCCGCGCGGCGCTGTCGGCGTGGTGGTGGCGCTGGCCGACAAGCTCGAAACCCTGGTGGGCATGTTCGGCATCGGCAACCTGCCCACCGGCGACCGCGATCCGTTCGCGCTGCGCCGCCATGCGCTGGGCGTGATCCGCATGCTGGTCGAGAAAGACCTGCCGCTGGACCTGCAGCCGCTGCTGGCCGGCAGCCTGCCCGCCTTCGGCGACAAGGTGCAGGATGCCAGCGCGCAGCTGCTCGACTTCATCTACGAGCGCCTGGCCGGCAGCCTGCGCGAGCAGGGCTTCAGCGCCCAGGAGGTGGACGCGGTGCTGGCGCTGCGCCCGCAGCGCCTGTCGGATGTGCCAAAGCGCCTCGACGCGGTGCGCGCCTTTGCCGCGCTGCCCGAGGCGCAGGCGCTGGCCGCCGCCAACAAGCGCGTGGGCAATATCCTCAAGAAGGCCGATGGCGCGGTCGCGGCGCGGGTGGATGCCGCGCTGCTGGCCGAGGCCGCCGAGAAGGATTTATACGCCGCGCTGCAGTCGGTCGCGCCCCAGGCGCAGCAGCAATTCGCCGCCGGCGACTACACCGCCAGCCTGCAGACCCTGGCCGCGCTGCGCGCGCCGGTGGATGCCTTTTTCGAGCATGTGATGGTCAACGCCGACGACCCGGCGCTCAAGGCCAACCGCCTGGGCCTGCTGGCTACGCTGCACGAGGCCATGAACCGCGTGGCCGACCTCTCGCGCCTGGCCGCGGCCTGATCCCGCCCTGCCCGCGCCTCGGGACTTGCCCCGTGGCGCGGCGCGGGGCCCGCCGATATGCTGCCGGCATGCATTCATGTAGGAGGGAGCGGCAATGAAACTGGCAGTCCTGGATCGCTACGGCACGCTGTGCGCGGAGCCGCCGCCCCACACGCCGCGCCTGGGCGAATGGAACGCCTTGCCAGGCGCGCTGGAGGCGGTTGCGCGCCTGAACCAGGCGGGCTGGCATGCGGTGCTGATGACCACCCAGCCGGGCCTGGGGCGCGGGCTCTACGATTGCGCCGCGCTCAACGAATACCACCGCCAGATGTACAAGCAGCTGGCCGCCGCCGGCGCCAAGCTGGATGCGGTGTTCTTTTGCCCGCATGCCCCCGAGGACCAGTGCGACTGCCTGGCGCCCCAGGCCCAGCTGCTGCGCCAGGTGCTGGAGCGTTTTGGCGTGGAGGCCTCGAAGGTGGCGGTCATCGGCAGCCGCGGCGCCTTGCTGCAAGCCGGAGCGGTGGTGGGCGCGCGCCTGTACCGCGTGGGCACCGCGGCGCTGCCCGGCGTGGAGCTGCCCGAGCTGCCCATGCCCTGCATACCAGCCTACGACACCTTGCAGGACTGCGTGGCCGCGCTGGTCGAGCGCGAGCATGGGTGTGCCGCGGCCGCGCCGGCCTGATACGGTTTCGCAATCAAACGATAACTTTGTTGCTTCGCCTGGTCGTACCACCTGTACTGCCTGCGGCTTCGTGTCGCGTTCTCGATTGATTGCGAAACCGTATGAGGCCCGGGATGCATTGACATGGCCGTGTCATGCGCGCCGGGCAGGATGGCGGTTTTCATCCTGATCCGCATTTCGTCGCATGTTCTCCATTCACCGTATTGCCGCCGGCGCGCTGCTGGCTTGCGCAGCCCTCTCGTGCGTCCAGGCGCAGCAGGCCTATCCCGCCACGCTGGCGGGCCACGCCGTGCTGCCGGCGCAGAGCTTCATTCCCGCGCCCAAGGATGCGCCCGCCGACCTGCAGGCCAGCGGCAAGTTCACCACCGCGCAGCGCGCTGACCAGCTGGGCAGCATCGAGGGGCTGTCGGCCGGCCGGCCCACCGGCGTGTCGCTGCCGTTCAAGGGCCAGCCCTTGCAAGGCCATTCGGGCATCAAGCGCATGGCCGATGGCTCGTTCTGGATACTCACCGACAACGGCGCGGGCGCCAAGGCCAATTCGCCCGACTTCATGCTCTACCTGAACCACTATGCCGTGGATTTCAAGAGCGGCCAGTTCCAGCGCAAGCAGACCGTGTTCCTGCACGACCCCGACAAGAAGGTGCCGTTCCGCATCGCCGAGGAAGGCAGCCGGCAGCGCTACCTGACGGGCGCGGACTTCGATCCCGAGAGTTTCCAGTTCGCGGGCGGCGCGCTGTGGATCGGCGAGGAGTTCGGCCCTTATCTCATCAAGGCCGACTTGAACGGCAAGGTGCTGGCGGTGTTCGAGACCCAGGTGGATGGCAAGGTGGTGCGCTCGCCCGACCACCCCGCCGTCACCACCGCGGGCGCGCCGGATGCCAAGGCGCCGGCGTTCCAGATCAAGCGCTCCAAGGGTTTCGAGGGCATGGCCTCCAGCAAGGATGGCAGCAAGCTCTACGCGCTGCTCGAAGGCCCGGTGTGGAACGAAGACGCCAAGGCCTACGAGGCTGTGGATGGCAGGCAGTACCTGCGCGTGCTCGAATTCGACGTGAAGCGCGAGCAATGGACGGGCCGCTACTGGAAGTACCCGCTGGAGGCCAACCAGCATGCCATCGGCGACTTCAACATGATCGACGAGAGCACCGGCCTCATCATCGAGCGCGACAACGGCGAAGGCACGGCCGACAAGGCCTGCCCCGCAGGCGAGAAGCGCCAAGACTGCTTCCACGATCTCGCGAAGTTCAAGCGCATCTACAAGGTGGAGCTCACCGACGCCAACGCGGGCGGCGAGCTGCGCAAGATCGGCTACATCGACCTGCTGGACATCCAGGACCCGCGGCGCCTGGCGCGCAAGCCGCTCAATGGCGGCGTGCTCAGCTTCCCGTTCTTCACCATCGAGAATGTGGACGTGGTGGACGGCTCGCACATCGTGGTCGGCAACGACAACAACCTGCCTTTCAGCTCCAGCCGCGAGCCCAACCGGGCCGACGACAACGAGCTGGTGCTGCTGGAGGTGGGCGATTTCCTGAAGGCCCGCTAAAAGGGGCGGCTACGAGCCGCTGCGGCGCATGGCCCGCGACTGCGCGTGCACCGCCTCGACCAGCGCCGCCACATGCTCGGGCGGCGTGAACTGGCTGATGCCGTGGCCCAGGTTGAAGATGTGCGTGGGGCCGGTGGCGGCCTGGTCGGTGTGCGGCGCGCCAAAGCTCTCCAGCACCGCGCGCACCTGCTCGGCGATGCGCGCGGGCGGCGCGAACAGTACGTTCGGGTCGATATTGCCCTGCAGCGCATGGCGCGCGCCGACGATGGCGCGGGCCTGGCCCAGGTTGGCGGTCCAGTCCAGGCCCAGCACCTCGCAGTCCAGGTCCTTCATGGCCTCCAGCCAGATGCCGCCACCCTTGGTGAAGACGATGCGCGGCACGTCGGCGCCGTCCACGCCGCCACGCCTGAGCTGCGCCAGCACGCGCCGGGTGTAGGCCAGGCTGAACTGCTGGAAGGCGCCATCGGCCAGCACGCCGCCCCAGCTGTCGAAGATCATCACCGCCTGGGCGCCGGCGTCGATCTGCGCGTTCAGGTAGGCGGCCACGCTGTCGGCATTGACCGCGAGGATGCGGTGCATCAGATCGGGGCGGCTGTACATCAAGCTCTTGACGAGGCGGTAATCGTCGCTGCCCTTGCCCTCGACCATGTAGCAGGCCAGCGTCCAGGGGCTGCCCGAGAAGCCGATCAGCGGCACGCGGCCGTTCAGCGCGCGGCGGATGCTGGTGACCGCATCGAACACATAGCGCAGCTTGTCCATGTCGGGCACCGCGAGTGCGGCCACCGCCGCCTCGTCGCGCACCACCTTGGCAAAGCGCGGGCCTTCGCCCTCGGCGAACGACAGGCCCAGGCCCATGGCATCGGGCACGGTGAGGATGTCGCTGAACAGGATGGCCGCATCCAGCGGGAAGCGCTCCAGGGGCTGCAGCGTCACCTCGGTGGCATAGTCCACATTCGTGGCCAGGCCCATGAAGCTGCCGGCCTTGGCGCGCGTGGCCTTGTACTCGGGCAGGTAGCGGCCGGCCTGGCGCATCAGCCACAGCGGGGTGTAGTCGGTGGCCTGGCGGCGGCAGGCGCGCAGAAAGCTGTCGTTCGACAGCGGGGCGAAAGTCGTGCTCATGCCCGCATTGTCGTTCACCGCGGCGCCGCTCTTGCGGCAAAAAGGGCGCGGCAGCCGCCCGGTATTGATATCAATCCGGGGCTGCGCAATCAGGCCGGGTGCTGTGTGCTCTTGTTTTGATAGTGCGGGCCGGCGCTGCGCGGGGGGTAGATGCGCTCGCCGGCCGGCAGCAGCAACTGCTGCTCGGCCTGCTGCTGCAGCAGGGCCAGCGCGGCATCGAGCTGCCCGAGCGCGGCGGGCGCCAGCGGCGCGAGCATGCGCAGGTTGATCTCGCGGATCTGCGGAAACAGCGCCTGGTGCAGCTGCCGGCCGGCAGCGCTGAGCTGCAGCACCGCCAGGCGCCGGTTGCCGGGCCAAGCCTGCCTGTGTACCAGCCCCTTGGCCTGCAGCGAGGCGATGGCCCGCGAGATGCGGGCGCGGTCCAGCTCCAGCCGCTCGGCCAGCGCCGAAGGCGGCAGCCCCGGCTGCTGCGCCAGCCACATCAGCACGCCCCATTCGCGCCGGGTGATGCCGTACTGCCCCTCGCACAGCCGCGTGACCAGCCGCGCCGATACTGCGGCGAGCTTGGCGAGCCGGTACAGCAGCAGGTCGCTGGCCTGCTGCGGATCGGTGAGCGGATGGGCGGCTGCGGGGGCTGGCATGCGGGAAATTCCTCACAACAGTTGATTTCAACAATCGTCTTGATGCTGGCTACATTGTGGCAACGGCCGGCCGCGCAGCATCGGCAGGCCGATAGATCGTTCGGTGAATAGCTTATGGCCTGCGCGATGAAGCCATGGTGCACCATGTTCGGTTTTTGATTTGTGGAGAGCAACAACATGATCCAGCGCCGCCAGTTCCTGACCCAGTCCGCCGCCTTTGCGGGCGCGCTCAGCGGCGCCGCCGCACTGCCCGCCTGGGCCCAGGAGCATACCTTGCGCGTGGTGGTGGGTTACCCCGCCGGCGGCTCCAGCGACCGGGTGGCGCGCATCGTGGCCGACAAGCTGCAGGCCGCGCTGCGCCAGCCGGTGATCGTGGAGAACAAGGTAGGCGCGGGCGGGCGCGTGGCCGCGCAGTACGTGAAGAACGCGCCGCCCACCCAGCCCATGCTGATGCTGGCCAACCCCGCGGTGATGGTAGTGGCGCCGCTGGTGATGAACGAGGTGGGCTACGACGCGGCCCGCGATTTCGTGCCGGTCAGCGAGGTCAACAGCTATGTGTTCGGCGTGGCCGTGTCCACCGCCGTGCCGGTCAAGGAGCTCAGGCACCTGCTGGCCTGGCTCAAGGCCAACCCCAGCCAGGCCAACATCGGCGTGCCGGCCACCGGCAGCCTGCCGCACTTCTTTGCGCTGATGCTGGGCCAGCAGGCCGAGGTGAAGGCCGAGGCGGTGGGCTACAAGGGCTCGGCGCCGCTGGTGACCGACCTGATCGGCGGGCAGATTCCGGCGGCGGTGGACACGCTGGACGTGCTGCTGCCCCAGCACGAGGCCGGCAAGCTGCGGCTGCTGGCCGTCTCCAGCGAGCAGCGCCATCCGCTGGCGCCGCAGGTGCCCACGCTCAAGGAGGCGGGCGTCAATCTGGCGGCCGCGGGCTGGAACACCTTTTTCGCCTCGCGCAGCATGCCGTCGGCCCAGGTGGCGCGCTACGAGGCGGCGATCCGCGCCGTGATGCAGGAGCCCGAGACGGTGCGGCAGTTCAGGTCGTCCAATCTCGATCCGGTGGTGGCCAGCGCCGCCCAGACCCGCCAGCGCCTGGCCGCCTACCGCCAGCAATGGGAGCCGGTGATCCGCGCGTCGGGCTACCGGCCCTGATATTGGCCTGGAAGCATTCGATGACACGCCCCAATATCATCTTCATCGTCGCCGACGATCTGGGCTATGCCGACCTGGGCTGCTACGGCGGCCGCGACGCCGGCTTCGGCCCGGTCTCGCCGGTGCTCGACCGCCTGGCGGCCAACGGCCTGCGGCTCACCCAGGGCTATGCCAATTCGCCGGTATGCTCGCCCACGCGCTTTGCGCTGATGACCGCGCGCTACCAGTACCGCCTGCGCGGCGCGGCCGAGGAACCCATCCGCACCGCCACGCGCGGCAACGACCAGCTCGGCCTGCCGCCCAGCCACCCGACGCTGCCGTCGCTGCTCAGGGACGCGGGCTACCGCACCGCGCTGATGGGCAAGTGGCACCTGGGCTACCCGCCGCACTTCGGCCCGCTGCGCTCGGGCTATGAGGAATTCTTCGGCCCCATGTCGGGCGGCGTGGACTATTTCACGCACTGCGGCGCCAACGGCCAGCACGACCTGTGGTTCGGCGACGAGGAGAAGGCGCAGCAAGGCTATCTCACCGACCTGATCACCGACTACGCGGTGGACTACATCGAGCGCATGGCCGGGGGCGCGCGGGCCGGCACGCCGTTCTTCCTGAGCGTGCACTACACCGCGCCGCACTGGCCCTGGGAGACGCGCGAGGACGAGGCGCTGGCGCGCGAGCTGCGCGACAGCCAGCAGGCCATCTACCATCTGCATGGCGGCAATGTAGAGAGCTACCGCCGCATGATCCACCACATGGACGAAGGCATAGGCCGGCTGATGCAGGCGCTGTACACGCAGGGGCTGGTGCGCGACACGCTGGTGGTCTTCACCAGCGACAACGGCGGCGAGCGCTTCTCGGACAACTGGCCGCTGGTGGGCGGCAAGATGGACTTGACCGAGGGCGGCATCCGCGTGCCGTGGATCGCGCACTGGCCGGCGGCGGTCGCGCCCGGCGGCGTGAGCCGCCAGGCCTGCATGACCATGGACTGGTCCGCCACCATGCTGGAGCTGGGCGGCGCCGTGGCGCCCGCCGGCTACGCCTGGGATGGCGCCTCGCTGCAGCCGCTGCTGCGCGATGCCCGGTGGCTGCAGGAGCGGCCGCTCTTTTGGCGCATGAACCACCGCGGCCAGCGCGCCATGCGCGCCGGCGACTGGAAATACCTGCGCGTGGACGGCATCGACTACCTTTTCGACTTGGCGGCCGATGAGCGCGAGCGCGCCAACCTGGCCCAGGTGGCGCCCGCGCGGCTGCAGGCCATGGTCAGCGCCTGGGAAGCCTGGAACGCCGGCATGCCGGCGATTCCGGGCGAGGCGACGGTGAGCCTGTGCTACACCGAGCAGGACATGCCGCAGCGCTGACGCCTATTTGCCGGCCCGGCGCCTGCGCTGGCGGCTGAGCGCGGCACCCACCCCGAAGATGCCGGCAGAGGTGAGCAGCAGGGCAGCGCCGCCCACGGCGGGCACCGGTGTCGGCGTGGCAGCGGGTACCGCCTTGTCGTCGTCCTGCACCTCGACCTGGGCCGGCCCACCGGCCACTGTGTAGAGCCCGGCCGTGCTGGGCGGCGCCACCGATAGCGTTGCGGTCACGCTGCCGTCGCCCACCACGGTATTGGGCGTGGCGGTAATGGTGCAACTGGCCGATGTGGCGCCTGCGGCGATCAGCAGCGGGCTGGCGCAGGTGCTGGTGTAGCGCGGGTTGGACGCGGGCAGATTCAGGTTCACGCTCAGGCCGTCCGGCCCCGCGGGCGAGGTGGAGCTCACCGTGCAGGTCGAGACTTGGTTGGGCGAGTCGGTGATGGTGGGTGGCACGCAGGCCACGCTCACTTGCGCAGCGGTGTAGCTGCAGCTCAGCTCGGCCGCGGCGGCTGTACCCATCTGGCCCAATGCGGTGTTGAATTGCGCAGGCGGCGCGATGGTATTGGTCACGCTGGGAGTTGCCAGGCAGGCGCCGATGCCAGCGTTGGTCCCGGGCCACTGCACCTGGGCCGTGATCTGGCAGCCTGCCACCGGAATGGTGGTCCCCGACAGGCCAACGCTGCTGCTGCCCGCCGTGGCCGACAGCGTGCCCCCCGTACAGGTGTGTGTGGCGCTGACCAGTTGCAGCGGCGCAGGCAGCGCATCGGTCACGTTCACGCCGGGCACGGGCGTATCCGGGGTCGTATTGCTCAAGGTGATGGTCAGCGTGCTCTGGCCGCCGGGCTGTACCGCAGCGGGCGCAAAGCTCTTCGTGACGCTCGGCGCATCGGCCACCGAGAGGCTATGTATCGTGAAGTCGGTATTGCCGCTATGGTTGACTTGGACCCGAAGTACGCGCAAGTTGGCAGGCAAGTGCACATAGTAGCTGTCCGACTGAATGCAGTTGTTGTTGGGCGCATTGGTATACAGAGTCAGTACTCCAGCAGAATTGTCATAGTGCTGGAGCCCGGTGCCGCAGTAACCTGAGCCGCTGGTTTGACCGGTGTATTGGCCGGGCAGGTTACGAAAATCACAGGCCTCCAGGCCTGTGCCTGCGGCATTCATGCAATCGCCGCTGATATCAGTCCAGGTGTCGTAACGCTGATCCGATATCCAGAAATTCTGGGCCACCACCTGACTGCCCAGTTGGTAGGTGAACGTGGCAGTGCTGCGTGCCTGGCTCACAACCACGCCGGTGCGGGCATTGCCGGCCCCCACAAAGGGCGCTGCCAGTGGATTGGGCCCGCCGTCATTGCCGGCATTGGCGAACCCGATGGGTGCATTGCCGGACACCGTCATGGTCACGCTGCCATCGTTGCTGGTCAGCGTTGCGGGATAGCTGGCTACCGAGGGTGCCGTTTGTCCGGAGAAATCGATCCAGCGGTAATTCGGGCCAACCTGCGCCTGCGCGGCGAGGCCGGAAAGCAGCAGTGAGAGCATGACCAGAGCGCGGCCACCACTACCCCGCAATGATCGAAAAGAAAGCGCAGTCCCGTGGACTGAAAGGAAAGATCTGATATTCAACATACTTGTTCTCCATGCAAATGAGCAGTCCCCGATGGCTCTTGGCACCCTTGGAGTCATTGGGCGACGATCTGCTGGCACGGGTGCCGGAACTAGGCACGCCCTGGCATGCATTCTGGTAATTTTTAGATTTCCAAAATTATCAGACGCTCTTTGATAGAACAGGTATATGAATTGTCAACTCCAGGCGGAGTGCGCACGCCAGCAACGCAGGTGCGTGAGTGCGCCAGAGACCGGCTGCCTGCGCGGGGTCAGCCCCACAGCCCCGGCTTGTCGCCTCCTACCTTGGTGGCGATCAGCCCGATGCCCGAGAGCAGGCCGAGGATGACCGCGAACAGGTAGACCGCGTTGGCGATGGCCAGGCTCAGGCTGTAGCTCCACTGCAGGCCGCTGCACAGTGCCGCGTTCGGGTAGATGTCGCCGCACTGGCTGAGCGCGGGCATGTGCATGTACCACAGCAGCGCCAGCGCGGCAAAGCCGATGGCCAGCGCCGCGCCGATGGCATTGCGGTGGTAGCGCAGCGCCAGCAGCAGCGAGAGCGGCACGGCCGTGCCCCAGAGCAGCATCAGCAGCCAGCTCGCCAGCGGTGCGCGGGCCAGCAGCTGCTGCAGCCCGGCCCACTTGGGCAGCTCGGCCAGCAGCGCCAGCACATTCCATTCCATCGGCAGGACGATGCCGGCAATCGCCAGGCTGGCCAGCAGGATGCCGAAGCACACCAGCTTGGGCGAATGGTGCGGGGCGCCGGCGCGGGAGGTATGAACGATCGAGGCCATGGTGCATCTCCTGGTGGGCACCGCGGCAGGCACGCCGGCGGTGCGGTTCATACAGCCATGGCGGAGCGGTGGGAGGATTCGCAGCCAGACCGCCACGGCACCATGGCCCCACTATAGGGCCATGGTGCCGTGTTGGCTAGCCGGGCCTGGCATGCATGCGACGCGCATGCGGCCATGCCCCCTGTGGCGTCAGCGCAGCGCGCGCCGGCCCAGCCAGGCGGCAGCCGCGCCCAGCGCCAGCAGGGCCCACGGCGCATTGGCGGGTACGGGCGTGGGCGTGGGCGTGCCCGTGTTGCCGCCGCCCGTTTGCCCCTTGGGGGTGGTGGCGCTGCACGAAGCCTGCTGAGCGCCGCCCTGGCTGCAGGCGGCGCCGCCGGGCACGGTGGCCGTGGCGGTGTTTTCGGTGCTGGCGACGGCGCTGCTGCCGGCCTGGGCGGTGATCTGGTAGCTCACCGTGGCGCCGGGCTGCAGGTCGAAGGTCTGGTTCAGCAGCGCGGCTGGCACGGTGGCGCTGCCCGCAGGCGCGGCGCAGGCCTGCACCGGCGTGCCGCCGCTGGCGCTGCAAGTCCAGCTGGCCGATACCAGGCCGGGCGGGAAGGCATCGCTTAGCTGCAGCTGCGCCGCCGCCACCATGCCCACGTTGGCTACGGTGACGGTGTAGCTCACCGAGCCGCCGGCAGCCACCGGCCCGGCGGTGCTGGAGGTCTTGGCGATGGTGATCTCGGGCTTGGGAGACACGCTGTTGCCAGGCGTGGTGGCGCTGCACGACGCCTGCTGCGCGCCGCCCTGGCTGCAGGCGGCGCCGCCGGGCACGGTGGCTGTGGCGGTGTTTTCGGTGCTGATGACCGCCGCGGCGTCGGCCAGCGCGGTGATCTGGTAGCTCACCGTGGCGCCGGGCTGCAGGTCGAAGGTCTGGTCGAGCAGCGCGGCTGGCGCGGTGGCGCTGCCCGCAGGCGCGGCGCAGGCCTGCACCGGCGTGCCGCCGCTGGC
>NZ_JBMDII010000069.1:0-12187 GCF_057808605.1 Comamonas sp. FG99 | reverse complement strand
GCCGCTCCAGGCGGTGGCGCGCGCGCGCCCGGCCATGGTTACCGCATCGCTGCGCCGCCAGGGCAGCAATGCTGCCGAAACCGGCAGCCATTTCTGGGAGCTGCTGCGCAGCCTGAACGTGCCGGTGCTGCCCAACACCGCCGGCTGCATGAGCATCCAGGAGGCCGTGACCACCGCGCAGATGGCGCGCGAGGTGTTCGACACGCCCTGGATCAAGCTGGAGCTGATCGGCGACGACTACACGCTGCAGCCCGACACGCTGAACCTGGTGGAAGCCGCCTCCATCCTCATCAAGGACGGCTTCCATGTGCTGCCCTACACCACCTACGACCTGGTGCTGTGCCAGCGCCTGGTGGACGTGGGCTGCCAGGCGGTGATGCCCTGGGCCGCGCCCATAGGCACCGGCCGCGGCCCGGTCAATCCGTATGCGATGCAGATGCTGCGCAGCCGGCTGAGCGTGCCGCTGATCGTGGACGCCGGACTCGGCCTGCCCTCGCATGCCTGCCAGGTGATGGAGTGGGGCTTCGACGCGGTGCTGCTGAACACCGCGGTGGCCCTGTCGCAAGACCCGGTGGCCATGGCCGGCGCATTCGCCGACGCGGTGGATGCCGGCCATGCCGCCTGGCGCGCCGGCGCCATGCAGGCGCAGGATGCGGCCCAGGCCAGTACCCCGGTGCTGGGCATGCCGTTTTGGCATAGCTGAACAAAGCCCCCCCCTGAGCGGCTGCGGGGCGGCCCTTGCTCGGCGTCCGCACTTGGATCACGCCGGTTTCGAGGGCCATGGATACTATGGAAATTAGCAGGAAAAGACCATGACACCAGATGCCATCGAGCAAGCCATCGTCGCCGCGCACCAGCAGGCATTTGCCGCTTTTGCGCCCCAGCCCGAGGCCGCGCCCAGCTCCGCCCACCTGTGGAGCGACGAGCCGGTATACCGCGGCGCGCTGGCCGCCTGCAGCCGCCTGGGCTTCATCGCCATCGATGCCGACTGCCTGGCCTCTGCCTGGTACCGCCAGACGCTGCGCACCAGCCATTTCGACGCCCGGGCCTGGCCGGCCACGCCGGCCGACTTCGGCTTGCATGTCAGCGGCAGCGCACCGGCGTTCGCCGCCTGCCCGCCGCGGCTCGGCCTGTACGCGGTGCTGCCCACGGCCGAATGGGTGGGCCGCATGGCGCGCGCCGGCGTGCCCACGGTGCAGCTGCGCTTCAAATCCGCCGACCCCGCGGCCATCCGCCGCGAGGTGCAGGCCGCGGTGGCGGCAGTGCGCGGCACGGATGCGCTGCTGTTCATCAACGACCACTGGCGCGAGGCGATTGCCGCCGGCAGCTACGGCGTGCACCTGGGCCAGGAAGACATGGACGAGCTCAGCCCCGACGAGCTGCAGCAGCTGCGCGCCTCGGGCGTGCGCCTGGGGCTGAGCACCCATGGCTACGCCGAGATGGTGCGCGCCAGCCAGGCCGTGCCCAGCTATATTGCGATGGGCGCGGTCTTTCCCACCACGCTCAAGCAGATGGCCACCGTGCCGCAGGGGCTGGCGCGGCTGATGCGCTATGCCGAGCTCACCCGCAGCTATCCGCAGGTGGCGATCGGCGGCATAGGCGCCGAGCAGTTCGCCGCAGTGCTGCAAAGCGGCGTGGGCTCGATCGCCGTGGTGCGCGCCATCGTCAATGCCGACAACCCGGAGCAGGCCGCGCAGGCGCTGATGCAGCGCATGGCGGCATGAGAACGGACCCCACCTACAGGACGACATCCACATGAATGCATTCTTCCCGCAAGTCGCCGTGGTCGGCGCAGGCGCCATGGGCCGCGGCATCGCCCAGATGGCCGCGCAGGCCGGCAGCCAGGTGCTGCTGTTCGACCAGCAGGGCGACGCCGTGGCCGCCGCCCTCGCCTCCGTCACCGAGCAGTGGCAGAAGATGCAGGCCAAGGGCAAGTGCAGCGCCGAACAGCTCGCCGCCTGGAGCGCGAACCTGCAGGCCGCCGACAGCCTGCAGGCCCTGGCCGGCTGCGACCTGGTGATCGAAGCCATCGTCGAGCGGCTGGATGCCAAGACCGCCCTTTTCAGCACGCTCGAAGCCATCGTGGGCGAAAGCTGCGTGCTGGCCACCAACACCTCGTCGCTGTCGGTCACCGCGATCGCCAAGCCGCTGTCGCGCCCCGGCCGCTGCGCCGGGCTGCATTTCTTCAACCCGGTGCCGCTGATGCGCCTGGTCGAGGTCATTCCCGCCACGCACAGCGACGCGGCGGTGGTGGCCGCGCTCACCGGCTACGTCAAGAGCATGGGCCACACGCCGGTCACCGCCTGCGACATGCCGGGCTTCATCGTCAACCACGCGGGCCGGGGCTACGGCACCGAGTCGCTGCGCATCGTCGGCGAGAGCGTGGCCGACTTCGCCACGGTGGACCGCATCCTGCGCGAGCAGATGGGCTTCAAGCTCGGCCCGTTCGAGCTGATGGACCTGACCGGGCTGGACATCTCGCACACCGCGATGGAATCCATCTACCGCCAGTTCTATGACGAGCCGCGCCTGCGCCCCAGCGCCCAGGCCGCGCAGCGCATGACCGCCGGCCTGCTGGGCCGCAAGAGCGGCGCCGGCTTCTACCGCTACGCAGATGGCCAACAGCAGGTGCCGCCCGAGCCGCCGGTGCCGCAGCTTGCCGAACTGCCGCCGGTGTGGGTGTCGCCGCGCGCGGCCCGCCGCGCCGAGCTGTACCAATTGCTCAAGAACCTGGGCGCGCGCATCGAGACCGCGCAGGCGCCGTCTTCGCAGGCGCTGATCCTGGTGGCGCCGCTGGGCTTTGACATGAGCACCGTGGCCGCCGTCGAGCGGCTCGATGCGGCGCGCGTCGTGGGCATAGACATGATGCTGGACGACGCCGCCACGCGGCGCCGCGTGCTGGCCACCACGCCGGCCACGCGCCGCGACATGCGCGACGCCGCCCACGCCTTGTTCGCCAGCGACGGCAAGGCGGTGAGCGTGCTGCGCGACAGCGGCGGCTTCGTCACCCAGCGCGTGGTGGCGCACATCGTCAACATCGCCAGCGACATGTGCCAGCAGGGCCTGTGCAGCCCGGCCGACCTGGAGACCGCGGTGACGCTGGGCCTGGGCTATCCCATGGGCCCGCTGGCCATGGGCAATGCCATCGGCCCCACCAATGTGCTGGAAATTCTCTTCAACCTGCAGACCGTCTACGGCGACACGCGCTACCGCCCCAGCCCCTGGCTGCGGCGGCGCGGCGCCATCGGGCTGAGCCTGCTGCACGAAGAAGAGTGAGGCTCAGAATGGCTTGCTGACCGATACCAGGAAGGTACGGCGCGGCGCGAACTGCGGCGCGCCCACGCCGATGCCGGTGCCGTCGCGCAGCTCGTAGCTGCGGTCAAACAGGTTCAGCACCGACAGGCGCGTCTTCAGCGGGCCCAGCGCCGGCAGGTCGAAGTCGTGGGCCGCTCCCAGGTTCAGCTGCCAGTAGGCGGGCAGATGGCCGGTGTTGGCGAAGCCGTTGCGCAATCCCGAGCCGAACAGCGCGCTCGCGGTCCAGGTCGTGCCCGCTTGCTGGTACGACACGCCGCCCGAGGCGGTGAGCTGCTGGTCGTGGTCCAGGTGCACCCAGTGGCTGCCGATGTAGGCCAGCTCATCGGCGTCGAAGTTGAACTGCCCCGTCTCTATGCCCTTGCCCATGGCGCGCGCGAGCGCCACGTTCAGGTAGGCGCCGAAATTGCCTTCGCGGTAGTTGGCCGAGCCCTCGATGCCGTAGATGCGGCCGCGCTGGTAGTTGAATGCCGAGTACAGCAGCGCGTTGCCGAACTGGCCTTCGTCCTGCAGGTGGCGCACGTCGCGGTAATAGGCGTCGAGCCCGAGCGTCAGGCTGGGCGTGAGCTGGTGCGACACGCCTACATCGAAGTAGTTGGAGCGTTCCGAGCGCACGGCGGTATTGGCGTCGGACGGCAGCGCGTTCGTGGTGCCGAGGAATTTGTCCACCGTGGTGGCGTCGAACTTCTCGGTCGGCGGCGGCGTGAAGTAGCGCGCATAGCCGGCATGCAGCCGCGTGCGGCTCGACCAGTCGTAGGTCACCCCCAGGCGCGGGCTGAGCTGCTGCTCGCCCACGATGGTGTTCACATGGTCGTAGCGCGCGCCGTAGTTGACGGTGAGCCTGTCCGAGGGCTTCCACTCGTCCTGCAGGTACAGCCCCACCGTCGAGCCCGAGCCGCGCGCATTGTCGGCAATGGCCATGGGCGTGCCGCTGGTCTGCGCACCGCTGTCGTCCGCCGGAAAGACCAGCGAGCTGTTGTCCACCCCGTAGCGCTCGCGCTGCAAAAACAGCCCCGCGCGCAGCGTGTGGCGCTCATTCAGCCGGTAGCTGGCATCGCTTTGCAGGCCGTAGGCGCTGTTGCTGCGCGCGATGCTGGAGGCCACGCCGTTGTAGACCAGGTCGCCCACCGGATCGGGCCTGTAGTCGATGCGGCTGGCGCGGCGAAACAGCGAAACCTGGTAGTCGAGCTGCGGCGACACCTTGTGCTGGTACGACAGGATCTGGAAGTCCGTGCGCTCGCGCTGGTTGGCATCGAGATCCTGCGAGGCCGGAGGCGCCACGCCGTCCAGCGTGAACTGCGGCTCCAGGCCCGGCCGCGTGGGGATCTGGAAGCGGCTGTTGGCCGTGCCGAACATCAAGCCCACGCGGCTGTCGGCATCGATCATGTACGACAGCATGCCGAACGACTTGTTCTGCGTGGTGTGGTCGTGCATCGCGCCGCGCGCGCCGGTGGGATTCTCTATGCCCAGATTGCTTTGATCGAAGCTGCCGCTCAGGTAGTAACTCCACGGCCCCTGCGCGCCCTGCACCTGGGCGTTGAGTTCGCGCCGGCCATTGCTGCCCAGCACGGTGCCGATCTCGCCACCGAAGGGCCGGGGCTGCCCCTGCTCGTCGTCGGCCGCGCCCTTGGTGTGGATGTCGACCACGCCGGCGGTGCGGTAACCGTACTGCGCCGGCAACGCACCGGTAAGCACATTGATCTCGTTGGCGAAGCGCGTGTCCAGCATCTGGCCGAAGCCGCTGATCGGCTCGGGGATCGCCACGCCATTGATGCGGTACTGCAGGTTGGAATGGTCGCCGCGCACATGCAGCTGGCCATAGGAGTCCTGCACCACGCCGGGCGCCTGCAGCAGCACCTGGTTCAGCGGCGTGGCCTCGCCCTGCGGCAGGCGGGCGATATCGTCGCTGTCGAAGTTGTAGAGCGAACTGCCGGTATCGGGCGACAGCGCATTGCGCGCCGCATCCAGGCGCTTGGCGCTCACACGCATTTCGCCCAGGCTGCCCGCGGGGGCGCTGGGCTGCACGGTGACGGTCTCGTCCGCTGCGTCTGCGGACTGGGAGGGGCTGGCGGCCTGCTGCGCCAGCGCGGAAACAGAGGCCAGGGCCGGCAGGACGGCGGCAAGCGCCGCCGCCAGCATACGGGGCTGGAAGGGAATCATGGCAAACCTTTGAATCGAACGAATGCAATCAGCGCCGGCCCGCGCATTCGCGCAGGGCCGGCGGGCAAGGAACGGGATTCAAGGCTGCGATGGCGGGCCGCGCGCGCATACCGCCACCGCGAAAACCGGGGCGCTGGCGCGGGGCCTCGGCGGCGGAAAATGCCAGCGCAGCGCCAGGCCCAGGGCCCACAGCAGCAGCACCGGCAGGGCGCTGTCCAGGTCCAGCGCGGCAAACGCGGCGCATTCGGCGCAGGCCGCATGCTCGGGCGCCGCCGGCTGCCCGGGGCCAGGGCCGGCCTCGGCGGCCTGCGGCAGGTGCGACAGCACATGGCGCAGCGCGCCCTGCTCGCCAAGCAGCAGCAGCAGCGCCAGCAGGCAGGCCAGCCAGCGCAGATGGGGAGACGATAGACGCAGGGAGCGCAAGATAAAGCAGCGAAGCACCAACGAAACAGGCATGGATTGTGACACGCCGCCCACGCCTGGCGCAGGCTTGGCGCAAATGGACAAGCCCCGCGTGTCCTTGGCCTAACAGCCAGGCGCGGCGCAAACCTACAGTGCCAGCACCCCATTCCAACCCGGAGACCCGCATGAACTTCCTCGATGGCCACCTGTTCCCCGAAAACCAGCAGCCGCTGATCATCACCGCCGCGCCCTATGCGCCGGGCTGGCTGCCGTCGGACTTCCCCGAAGACATCCCCGTGACCATGGAAGCCCAGATCCAGAAAGCAGTGGACTGCTACAACGCTGGCGCCACGGTGCTGCACCTGCATGTGCGCGAACTCGATGGCAAGGGCAGCAAGCGCCTGTCCAAGTTCAACGAGCTGATCGCCGGAGTGCGCAAGGCGGTGCCGGAGATGGTCATCCAGGTGGGCGGCTCGATCAGCTTTGCGCCCGAGAACGAAGGCCAGGCCGCGAAATGGCTCTCCGACGACACACGCCACATGCTGGCCGACCTCGATCCCGTTCCCGACCAGGTCACGGTGACGGTCAACACCTCGCAAATGAACGTGACCGATCAGACCGAGGACGCCGACTTTGTCGGCACCTCGCGCGCCAATCCCACCCTTTTTGAGGCCTACAAGGAAATGACCGTGCCGGCCCAACCCGGCTGGGTCGAGGAGCATGTGCGCCGCCTGACCAAAGCCGGCATCCAGAGCGCCTTCCAGTGCTACAACCTCAACAGCTTCGAATCGGTGGAACGGCTCATGCGCCGCGGTTTCTACATGGGCCCACTGGTGATGAACTGGGTGGCGATCGCCGGCGGCATGGATACGCCCAGCCTCTATAGCCTGGCCAACTTCGTGCGTGCCGTGCCGGACGGCGCGGTGCTCACCGTAGAGAGCAATGTGCGCAACGTACTGCCGGTCAACATGTGGGGCATAGCCGCCGGCCTGCATGTACGCTGCGGCACCGAGGATTGCCTGTGGAACCAGCGGCGCACTGAAAAGGCCAGCACCGTGGCGCAGATCGAGCAGCTGGTGCGGATCTCCGAAGAGTTCGGTCGCCCCATCGCCACCGCCAGGCAGGCGCGCGAGATCAGCAGGATCGGCGTGTTCTACGACACCGTGGAAGAAAGCCTCGCCGCCAACGGCTTTGCGCCCAACCGCAACGGCGGCAACCAGGGTTTTTTGCGCAAGACCATGTAGTGCAGCTACCGCATTGCATTTCCATCCCCTGCCCCGCGTGCCGCCAGGCCGCGGGGCTTTTTCCAGCCAAACCCGCCACTGTCTTGGCATGTATGATTTTTGTCATGTTTACATGACTTATTGACAGGAATTCATGACAAAGGTAAAGTCAGGTCTACTTTACAAGGGAGCTTTGCCATGCATATTCATACCGACCGCGTTCGCCCCACCCCGGTGGATCGCACCTATGTCATCCGCACCCTGCTGTTCATGGGCATCTATGTGCTGCTCCACCTCGCGGCGATCCTGGGCCTGTTCGATGGCATCCTCGGGCAGTCTGCGGGCTGGCTCGTCGCGGCGGCGGTGGCCCTGCCGGTTGCAGCCCAGATCTGGGCCACCTTGCAGCTGATGGCGCGCAGCGACGAATTCGTGCGCGCCATCATCGCCAAGTGCTTCATCCTGGCGGCCGGCGCCACCATAACGCTGTGGACCGCCTGGGGCTTTGGCGAGAGCTACGCGGCCGCGGCGCACCTGCCCGGCTGGCTCATCTACCCCACTTTCTGGGCGATGTATGCCTTGGTTTCACCCTTTGTCCGCACGAGCCATTGAATGAAGAATCGATTGCGGGTGCTGCGCGCCGAGGCCGGCTGGACGCAGGCCGATCTGGCACAGCGGCTGGGCGTGTCCCGCCAGGCCGTGAATGCCCTGGAAACCGAAAAGCACGATCCATCACTGGGCCTGGCCTTCAGGATCAGCACGCTGTTCAACCAAGCTGTCGAAGATATCTTCGAGAATCCCCATCGCGGCGGCGATGGCCGATAACCATGTCTGCACCTTCATGGCAAAGAGAGGAAACATGTCCCGTTGGCACCTAACGCTGAATAAACCCGGAGCGGCCTGCAGGGTCGCCGGCCTGTCGCTATGTCTGGCGCTGCTTGGCAGCGCGCCGGCATATGCGCAGAAGCAATCCGCCGCCAGCTACTCTCTTTCGGTTGCCACCGCAGGTTCGTTCTGGGCACTGCGCATCAACGACGTGACCGTACAGCGCGGCTTCAAGGCGCAAGACACGAATTTCACACTGCCGGTGAATGCCTACCTGCAAAGCGGCAGGAACGAAATCAGCCTCACCTTTGTCTCGGTCGCGGGCAATCCCTACCGGTTCAATGTGGCCACGCCGGATTTCTACTTCCAATCCGAGATCGAGCGGCTGGAGCCGTCCTCGCGCGAGAGGCGGCGGACGACGCTGCTCAACCTGGCGCTGGACGAAGGCAATCGCGTGATCTCGCCCGAGAAGACGCGCTTTGGCCAGCCGGTGCGGAGCGCTGCCCGGCCGCCGATGCTGCTGCCAGGTGGCAGCTCGGGCCGGCAAGGCCTCGCCGACGGCTGGGGTGGCGCCTGGACCGGGCGCCGGGTTGGTGCGGTATTCGAGCTGGACGATCCCCTGCCCAAGCCGCCCTGGGCCGCGGCCCCGGTGCTCAAGGAAACGCCCGAGCTGCGCGCCAAGCTGCTGGCGGCCTACCGCGAGTTGCATGCGGCGCTGGCCTCGGGCGACGGCGCGCGCGTGCGCAAGCTCTACGAGCCGGCCTGGCGCCATATCGCCGCCAGCATGCACTACGCATCGGTGGACGAGTTCATCAAGAAGACGGCCGCACTGGAGCAGCTGCGCCCCATCGATCCGCAGGGCATGCGCCTGAAGCCGCTGGACCTGGTGCTGGGCGAGCGCAATTTCGTGATCGAACGCATGGCGGGCGGTCGCCTGCTGCGCATCGTGCCCGATCCTGTGCTCTGGGCCGCGCCAGCCGATCCCGACCAGGTCCAGACCACGAATGTAGCCTTCTTCATGGGGCCGGACCAGCGTTTGCACCTGGGTGCGGTGCTGTATTGAGCCTCGGCAGTCTGGCTCGCCATGCCGTCAGAACGAGTGGCGCATGCCGATGTCGAAGCCCGAGGCCCGGCCGCCGGCCACCGGTACCGGCCCCGGCTCCGTGCCGGAGCTGACCGGGATGTTCAACGTACCGCCATTGGAGACAAACGAAGCGGTACCGTACAGCGCAGTGCGCCTGGACAGCACATGGACGTAGCCGACCGAGAGCTTGCGTGCGCTGCTGCCGGCCACGTCGTTGCGCTTCAGGTAGGTCAGGCTCACGGGAATGTAGTCCGCCCCCCCACTCGAAATCCAGCCGCCCACCTGGGCGAAGCGCACCCGGTCCGCGCCGCCCAGCGTGGCCAGGCGCTTGCCGGTTCGGTTCTCGCCCCACAGCAGCATGAGGCGGTGGCCGTTGCGCACATACGAGCCGCCGATATTGCGCTGCCCATAGTCGCCCGCCGCTGCATTCCGGGTGTTGCCATCGGAGATCGCCACATCCCAGTTTTCGCCGCCATAGCCGGCGCGCCAGCCCCGGTAGTTGCCGTCGTTGCGGTTTACGCTCGCGGCACCGTTCTCGCCCATGGCGTACATGGCCTGGAAATAGGGTCCGCGGCAGGTGAAGCTGGCGCATCCGGGCGAGAAATAGCCCACGCTGTTGGAGGCCCGAAACACCGTGGGTCCGCCGCCATAGGTCGAAAACCCGCCAATGCCCACACCGTTGCGGAATGGATCGTAGGCAAACAGATTCCAGAAGCCGGGCGTGTAGTCACGCCCGAGGCGCAGTTGCCCGAACCCGGCCTGCAGGTACAGATAGGATTTGCGGTTGAACGTCAGGCCGCCGCCGACGTTTCCATTGGGCTGGTTGTTGGTATTGGTGGCCTGGCCGGCACCGACATCGGCGTTCAGGCCCGACTCCAGCTCGAAGCCCGCAACCATGCCGCCACCCAGTGGCTCCCGCCCCTTGAAGCCCAGGCGGCTCGCCTGGTTGCCGCCGGTGGTCAGCATCGTGCGCGTGCCAGCGCCCTGCGCCCGGTATGAGGATACCGCCATGTCCACCAGGCCATACATCTGCAGTTGCGGCTGTGCCAGCGCCCAGGGGGCCACAGCCGTGGCCATGCAGCCCATGGCGAATTTCAGCTTCTTCATCGTTGTCTCCTTCGGCTCCATCGTTGCGATTCGGGCGTGCGGATGCGCCCTGGCCCGGCGCTATTGCGGCTGGTAGTCGATGGCCTTGAGGATCGCGGCCTGGTTCTGATAGGACTGCCGCAACCCGGCCATCAACTCCTGCGTGGAGGCATCGCCCGCAGGCTCCATGCCCATGGCAAGGACCTTTTTCTGGATGTCGGGCTGCGCGAAGAACTGCAGCGAGATATCGCGGATGGCCTGCTGCGCAGCAGCCGGCGCATCAGGGCGCGACCACACGCCGAACCAGCTGGCTTCTGCCAACCGGGGATAGCCCAGTTCCTTGAAGGTCGGCACATCCGGCAGCGCGGCGATGCGGGTCGGGTAGTTCACCGCCAGCGCCTTGATCTTGCCGGCCTTGATGAGCGGCAGCGAGGTGGTCAGCCCATCCATCATCAGCGCCACATGCCCACCCATCAGGTCAGTGAGCGCCGGTGGCGAGCCCTTGTAGCCCACGTGCTTCATCGAGATGCCCAGCGCCTGGCCCAGCACCACGCCCGAGGTGTGGCCGCGCATGCCGGTGGCGTACGAGGCAAACAGCACCCCGTCCTTTTGCGCCTTGCCGTAGTCGGCCAGCTGCTGCAGGTTGTTGACCGGCAGGTCCTTGTTGGCGACCAGCACCAGACCGTTGCGGCTGAGCTGCGCGAGCGGCTTCAGGTCCTTGAACGGCCGGTAGTGCACCTTGTAGGCCAGCGGCGTCTCGCTGACGATGCCGGCCTGGATCACCAGGAAGGTCGAGCCGTCCTTGCCGTTGCTGGCCAGATCATGGACGGCCAGGGCGCCTGCAGCACCAGCCTTGGACTCAACGATAACCGCCTTGCCCAGCTTCTGCTGCAGCCCTTCGGCCAGCAGGCGCGCCAGCGCATCTGCATTGCCGCCGGCGGGGCCACCCACCACCAGGCGCAGCGGCTTGTCCGTCCAGCTCGCCTGGGCATGCGCGGTGGGCAGGCCACCAGCCAGGGCCAGTGCCGCCGCCAGTACCCGGCGGCGCGCTTGCAATTGTCTGCTCTTCATCTGCGTGCTTTCTTGGCTTGCTGCCAGGTCTCAGAAGGGGCGGTCGCCCACGATGCCAGCGCGCTCCATCTTGCGCGGCGCAGGCCAGTAGTCCTGCACCGCATAGTGCTGGGTGCAACGGTTGTCCCACATGGCCACGCTGTTCGGCCGCCAGCGAAAGCGCACCTGGTATTCGGGGATGGCCGCCTGGCTGATCAGGTAGTTCAGCAGCAGGCTGGCGCCGGGCGTCTTGTCCTGGCCAAACCGCACGTTCTGCGGCGTGTGGTAGTTGGCGAAGTGGGTGGCGAAACCGCTCACGTAGAGAATCCTCTCACCCGTCTCGGGATGGGTGCGCACCACCGGGTGCTCGACCATGGGATGCTTGCGCGCCAGCTCATGGCGCTGCTCCTCGGGCATCACCGCACCGAACGAATGCTCGATGCTGCACTTGACCTTGAGGCCCTCGATCCTGGCCTTGATCTCGTCGGGCAGGTTTCTGTAGGCCTCGACCATGTTCACCCAGATGGTGTCACCGCCGACCGGCGGGCACTCTATGCAGCGCAGCACGCCGCCCATGGCTGGCTCCTCGCGCCACTGGCCATCGGTATGGTAGGAGTTCTCGTAGTTCTCGCGCTTGTCGCTGCGGTAGATCTGCACCAGGCCGGGGTGCTCGGGGTCGCTGCCCGCGACCGGATGGTCCTCCAACTCGCCAAAGTGGCGCGCGAACGCCACATGCTCGGCCCGGGTGATGTCCTGGTCGTGGAAGAACAGCACCTTGTGCTCCAGCAGCTGCTCCTTGATGGCCTGGGCCAGGCCTGCGTCGCGCGATGCATCGCCAAGGTTGACATCCAGGATTTCCGCACCGATGGTGCAGGTCATTTTCCGAACCTTCATTTGCAGGGCCTCCTTAGAACACGAATACCGATGCGCCAACCGTGCGACGCGACTCCAGGTCACGATGCGCGTGCTCGGCCTCTTCCAGCGCATAGCGCCTCTGGATGTCGATGCGGATGCGGCCCTGGCTCACATGGCCGAACAGCTCGGCCAG
>NZ_JBMDII010000068.1:0-13870 GCF_057808605.1 Comamonas sp. FG99 | reverse complement strand
TCCTCAGGTTGCACACCAGTCGGATTGACGAGAGGTTTTGCAGACCTTCCTTAGATCCACCCAAGGAAAGACTGCGGCTATGATCACGAGAAGCACCGCCGTTTCCAAAAAAAGACCGTCAATCGGAGATAACGAGGTCTTTCTCTTGAGTAGGGCATATGAACCCCATGTAAGCCCGATGGCCAAATAAACCCAGTGCTGCAACTGCCTATTGATTGCAATCAGCCACGCAAGCGCAGTGGCAATGATAATCGTGCAAGAAATTTCTGCCGTCGATCGGCTTTTTTCCTGAAATACTACTCCAATCACCATTACCCAAACGGGTGCAATGAGGTAGCCAAGTCCGCTTTCAAAAACACTTCCATTGATGGAGGACCATATGAATACTCCCCAATTAATGGCGACAAGAATCCCGGCTACGCAATGTATGGAAAAAAACCGTGGTTCTATTTTTGGCTTGTGATCGAGGTGGGTAAATCTAATAAAAATCACCACTAATAATAATGCGATGAATGATAAAATAATTCTGAAAATAACTAATTCTAACGGTGGAATTTCAGGGAATAAATGCCAGTATAAAGACGAAATTCCAAGAATGAAATTTGATAAGAATGCGGAGATAAATGGAAGGGCGGTGCGTGCTGTCATATCACAAATGCCATTTTTCCCCGTATTGAATTTTGTCAAGTTATAGATGGGTACGTCCCGTGAATGAACTTGATTTGAATCGACTCAAGCTGAATGGAGCAGGATGTGCTGGTGGGAGTTTCAGGTGTCTTCCTTATGTATTTGCAAAACTGTAAATAATAATGATTCTTGTTTCTTTATTCTGGCTTGTTGCTTTTTGTTGGGAATAGAAAAATGCACCTATTGACATAGGATTGAATTTAAAATTCAAGTTTATGTTAAATATGGACATCAGCCCATCAATGGGTTGGCATCGGGCTGCCATGCCCGGTTGTGAAGAGGGAGTCTTGGTGCTGGCAGCCGCTAGTTGCGGTGCCATCGCTGGCGGGCGCTGAGCCACCGGCCAGGCAGAATCCGCGCACCAATGGCCAAGGGCCTGCATTTGCAGGCCCTTGGCATGGAAGATCCGCGCGCAATCCGCGCGTGGCGTGCGCTAGATGCTCAGCCCCTTGAGGTAGTCGCGAAAGCTCGCGCCCACATCCGGGTGCTGCAGCGCCAGCTCCACGGTGGCCTGCAGAAAGCCTTCCTTGCTGCCGCAGTCGTAGCGCTTGCCGCTGTACTGGTAGGCATAGACGGTTTCGTGGTTCATCAGCCGCTCGATCGCATCGGTGAGCTGGATCTCGCCGCCCACGCCAACGGGCTGGTTGCGGATCTCTTCGAAGATGCGCGCGGTGAGCACGTAGCGGCCCGCCACGCCCATGCGCGAAGGGGCTTTTTCCGGCGCGGGCTTTTCCACGATCTCGTCGATGCGCATCAACGGCCCGCCGGCGGCCTCGCCCTTGACGATGCCGTAGCGCTTGGTGTGCTCCTGCGGCACTTCCTGCACGGCCAGCAGCGAGCGGCCCTGGCGGTGGAAGGCATCGACCATCTGGCGCATCACGCCCGGGCCGCCTTGCTCGCCCACCATCAGGTCGTCGGCCAGCAGCACGGCGAAGGGTTCGTTGCCGACCAGCGGCTCGGCGCACAGCACCGCGTGGCCCAGGCCGAGCGAGCGCGGCTGGCGGATGAAGGCGCAGTTCATGTCGTCCGGGGCGACCGAGCGCACCAGGCGCAGCATTTCGTGCTTGCCGGCCTGCTCCAGCTCGTTCTCCAGTTCGTAGGCGGTGTCGAAATGGTCTTCGATGGCACGCTTGCTGCGGCCGGTGACGAAGATCATGTCGCGGATGCCGGCCTCGTAGGCTTCTTCGACGGCATACTGGATCAGCGGCTTGTCCACCACGGGCAGCATCTCCTTGGGGGATGCCTTGGTGGCGGGCAAAAAGCGCGTGCCCAGGCCGGCCACGGGGAAGACGGCCTTGCGGATGCGGGTGTTGGTGCTCATGCGGTGCTCTTTATCCTAAACGTGCGAGTTGCTCCTGGATGCGCGACAGCGTGGCGCTGAATTCGGCGACGCGCTTTTTCTCCTGCTCGATCACGGCCGGCGGGGCCTTGGCCACGAAGGCTTCGTTGGCCAGCTTGCCATTGGCCTTGGCGATTTCGCCCGACAGGCGCGCGGCCTCCTTGGCGAGGCGGGCCTTCTCGGCGGCCAGGTCGATCTCGACGAACAGGGCCAGGCGGATGTCGCCGACCACGTTGACCGGCGCGGCCTGTGCGGCCTGGCTCCAGGCGGCCGCGTCGTCGAACACCTTGACTTCGCTGAGCTTGGCCAGGTTTTGCAGCACCGCGGCGTTGTCGCGCAGGAACTGGGCGTCGGCGGCGCTGCCGGCCACGGCCAGCAGCGGCAGGCGCTGGGCGGGCGAGACGCCCATCTCGCCGCGCAGCGTGCGGCAGGCGTCGACCATCTGCTTGATGCGGCCCACGTAGGCGATGGCGGCTTCGTCGATCTTGGCGGGCTGGGCCTCGGGGTAGCGGGCCACGGCCACGGATTCGCCCGGCAGGCCGGCCACGGGCGCCACCTTCTGCCACAGCGCTTCGGTGACGAACGGGATGATGGGGTGGGCCAGGCGCAGTATGGCTTCGAGCGTGCGGATCAGCGTGCGGCGCGTGGCGCGCTGCTGGGCTTCGTTGCCGGTCTGGATCTGCACCTTGGCGATTTCCAGGTACCAGTCGCAGAACTCGTTCCAGACGAAGTCGTAGATGGCGTTGGCCACGTTGTCGAGGCGATACTCGGCGAAGCCCTTGGCCACTTCGGCCTCGACCTTCTGCAGCTGCGAGGCGATCCAGCGGTCGGGCTGGCTGAAGTGCATGTAGCCGTGGAATTCGCCACCCGGCTGGCACTGCTCCTTGGTGTGTTCCTTGAGGCCGCAGTCTTGGCCTTCGCAGTTCATCAGCACGAAGCGCGAGGCGTTCCACAGCTTGTTGCAGAAGTTGCGGTAGCCTTCGCAGCGCTTGCTGTCGAAGTTGATGGAGCGGCCCAGCGAGGCCAGCGCGGCGAAGGTGAAGCGCAGCGCGTCGGCGCCGTAGGCGGGAATGCCCTCGGGGAATTCCTTTTGCGTGTTCTTGCGCACCTGGGGCGCGGTCTCGGGGCGGCGCAGGCCCTGGGTGCGCTTGTCGAGCAGGGGCTCGAGCGCGATGCCGTCGATCAGGTCCACCGGGTCGAGCACGTTGCCTTCGCTCTTGCTCATCTTCTTGCCCTGCGCGTCGCGCACCAGGCCGTGGATGTAGACATGCCTGAACGGCACGCGGCCGGTGAAGTGCGTGGTCATCATGATCATCCGGGCGACCCAGAAGAAGATGATGTCGTAGCCGGTCACCAGCACCGAGGAGGGCAGGTAGAGGTTGTAGTCGTCGTCGGCCGCATCGCTGTGGCCCGGCCAGCCCATGGTGCTGAAGGGCACCAGCGCCGATGAGTACCAGGTGTCGAGCACGTCGGGGTCGCGGCGCAGCTGCTTGCCGGGGGCCTTGGCCTGCGCCTCGGCCTCGCTGCGCGCCACGATGCAGTTGCCGTCCTCGTCGTACCAGGCCGGAATCTGGTGGCCCCACCACAGCTGGCGCGAGATGCACCAGTCCTGGATGTTGTTCATCCACTGGTTGTAGGTGTTGACCCAGTTCTCGGGCACGAACTGCACCTGGCCCGAGGCCACGGCGTCGATGGCCTTTTGCGCGATGGACTTGCCGCTGGCGTCGCCCGTGCCTTCTTTGGCCACCTTGCTCATGGCCACGAACCACTGGTCGGTGAGCATGGGCTCGATCACCTGGCCGGTGCGGGTGCAGATCGGCACCATGAGCTTGTGCTTCTTGGTCTCGACCAGCAGGCCCAGCGCCTCCAGGTCGGCCACGATGGCCTTGCGGGCCACGAAGCGGTCCAGGCCGCGGTATTTCTCGGGCGCGTTGTCGCTGATGGTGGCGCTGAGCGTGAGCACCACTTCCAGCGGCAGCTGGTGGCGCTGGCCGACCTGGTAGTCGTTGTTGTCGTGCGCGGGCGTGACCTTGACCACGCCGGTGCCGAACTCGCGGTCCACGTATTCGTCGGCGATGATGGGGATCTGGCGGCCCACCAGCGGCAGCGTCACGGTTTGGCCAATCAGGTGCTGGTAGCGCTCGTCCTCGGGGTGGACCATCACGGCCACGTCGCCCAGCATGGTTTCGGGGCGGGTGGTGGCCACCACCAGCTGGCCCGAGCCGTCGGTCAACGGGTAGGCGATGTGCCACAGCGAGCCGTCCTTCTCCTCGTTCTCGACCTCGAGGTCGGACACGGCCGACTGCAGCACCGGGTCCCAGTTCACCAGGCGCTTGCCGCGGTAGATCAGGCCCTGCTCGTAGAGCTTGACGAAAGTATCGGTCACCACGCCGGACAGCTTGTCGTCCATGGTGAAGTACTCGCGGCTCCAGTCCACGGTATCGCCCATGCGGCGCATCTGCGTGGTGATGGTGTTGCCGCTCTTGTCCTTCCACTCCCACACCTTCTTCACGAACTCGGGGCGGCCCAGGTCGTAGCGGCTCTTGCCTTGCTCCTGCAGCTGGCGCTCCACCACGATCTGCGTGGCGATGCCGGCGTGGTCGGTGCCGGGCACCCAGACGGTGTTGAAGCCCTTCATGCGGTGGTAGCGCGTGAGGCTGTCCATGATGGTCTGGTTGAAGGCATGGCCCATGTGCAGCGTGCCGGTCACGTTGGGCGGCGGCAGCTGGATGGCGAAGCTGGGCTGGCCGGCGTCGGGCCGGCCCGTGCCGCGCACGCCGGCGCGGCCATAGCCGCGCTTCTCCCACTCGGGGCCCCAGTGGGCCTCGATGGCGGCGGGTTCGAAGGATTTGGACAGGCTCTCCAGGCCGGGTTGTGCAGGGGTGTCGCTCATGGTGTTGTTGTCAATGAAAACGGCATCCCGCAGGATGCCGCCAATGATCGATGTGTCGAGACGGATGGCCCGATTTTAGCCCGGCGCCATCATGGGCCGGCCGCGGGTGGGAATGATAAAAAGAATAGCTGCTAGCGCCTATCAGGTAATGATTTCCATATGAAAACATATTGAAAACGTTACAGGTAAAGCGCGAGAAGCTCACTTTTTTACAAAGCCAATGCTCCGGCGGCCATGGCTATTGACTTGCCGGGCGCGGCTGGCAAAGATCGGGCTTTTCGCCTGGACACCAAGACATGAGCGCATCCTCCGCCGCCGCCCAAGACATCGCCGCCACCGTGCAGGTGCTGGCCTTCGATACCTTCGGCACCGTGGTCGACTGGCACGGCAGCATCGTGCGCGAGATGCAGCAGCACCATCCCGCGGTGGATGGCGATGCCTTCGCCAGGGCCTGGCGGGCCGGCTACCAGCCGGCGATGGCGCGCGTGCGCAGCGGCGCGCAGGGCTGGACGCTCATCGATGCGCTGCACCGCCAGATCCTCGACGAGATCCTGCCGCGCTTTGGCCTGGCGCAGCTGGGCGAGGCCGAGCGGGCCCGGCTCAATCGCGTGTGGCACCGGCTGGCGCCATGGCCCGACAGCGTGGCGGGCCTGGCGCGGCTCAAGCGCCGCTTCACCATCACCACGCTGTCGAACGGCAATATCGGCCTGCTCACCAACATGGCCAAGCGTGCCGGCCTGCCGTGGGACTGCATCCTGAGCGCCGAGGTCTTCCGCGCCTACAAGCCCGATCCGGCCACCTACCTGGGCGTGGCCGGGGTGTTCGACTTGCGGCCCGATCAGGTGATGCTGGTGGCCGCGCACCACGACGACCTGGAGGCCGCCCGCGCCTGCGGGCTGCGCACGGCCTACATCGAGCGGCCGCTGGAGTTCGGCAGCGCGCATGCCAAGGACGTATCGTCGCGCGCCGGCAACGACCTGCATGCGCCCGACCTGCTGGGGCTGGCCGCGCAGCTGGGGTGCTGAGGAGGTTGTGCCCTAGGCAGCGGGCGCGAATGCCTGGGCGATCTGCTGCGTCACGCGCAGGAATTGCTCCATCTCGGCCGGCGTGTGGCAGTGCAGCGGCGAGACCCGCACCGCGCCTTCGAGCCCGAAGGATTCGAGCATGCGCCTGGAGTAGATGCTGCTGGCCACGCGCTCGTAGACGGTGACGCCGCGCTTGCCGTACTCCACCACCGCCTGCGCGCAGTCCAGGTGCTCGAAGCCCATGGCCAGGATCAGGTCGCGCTTGCCAAGGTCGTGGTGGTCGAGGAACACCTTCACGCCCGGCATGCTGCGCAGGCCCGGCACCTGCGCGCTGCCGTCCAGCAGCGCGGCGAGCAGGGCGCGCTCGTGCAGCTCGATGTGGGTGATGCCGGCCACGAACAGCGCGCGGCGCTGCGTGGCGTCCGTGAAGTGGCTGCCCAGCCAGCAGACATAGTCGGCGATGTCGCTCAGCACCGCGAACTGCCAGGGCGCGGCGCTGCCCAGGTCCCAGTAGCCGGCGGGCTTGCCGGCCAGCTTGTGGTGCGGCAGCGCGGCCGCGCGCTGCGACAGCCACGACAGCCCCGAGCCCCGGCAGCCGAAGAACTTGTAGGGCGCGAGGTTGATGCCGTCCACCGGCGCCTTCTGCAGGTCGATCAGGCCGTGGGGTGCGTGCTGCACCGCGTCCACCAGGATGTAGAGATCGGGCTTGATCTCGCGGGCGCGGCGCACCACGGCCTCGATGTCGAGCTTGGCGCCCGAGATGTTCGAGGCGTGGATCACGTTGAGCAGGCTGGTGTTCTCGTCGACCAGCGCCACGATGGCGTCCACGTCCACGCCGCCGGTGGCCGGGTTGCTCGGCGCCACGCGCAGCTCGCGCCCGAGGCGCTCGGCATACAGGCGCATCGCATCGAAGGCCGAGGGATGCTCCAGCACGGTGGTGACCATGTTGCTGCCCGGCACGTTCTCGGCCACCGCGCGCACCATGTCGAACATGGCGCCCGACGCGGTGAGCGAGGCGTAGACGCTGCCGCCGCGCGCGTTCAGCATGGTGCGCAAATCGTCGCAGCCGCGGGCCTGCACGGCCTGCAGCTCGACGGCGGTGGCGTGGATGCGCTCGGTATTGTCCGGCACCGCATCGACCTGCGCCAGGCGCTCGATGGCCGACTTCAGCCGGAACGAGCCGCCCGCGTTGTCGAAGTACAGCCGCTCGCGGCCGTGATGGTCGCGCTCCACGCCGAGAAAGCGGGCGCGCACCTCGCGCATCAGCGCCTCGGGAAAGGCCAGGCCCTGGGGATACTGCGAAGCCATGGCTCAGACGCCCTTGTTGTTGGGGTTCTTGAAGATCTCGCGCACGGCATCCGTCATCGGGAAGTTGAGGTTGGCGTTCTTCGGCGGAATCGGCGAGAGGAACCACTTGGCGTAGAGCTGCTCGATGGCGCCCGACTTCATCAGGCCGGTGACGGTCTCATCCACCAGCGCCTTGAAGGCCGGGTCGTTCTTGCGCAGCATGATGCCGTAGGGCTCCTGGCGCAGCGATTCCTGCGTGAGGATCTTGTAGTCGCCGGGGTTGGGGGCGCTGGCGATCATGCCGGCGAGCTGCACGTCGTCGAGTACATAGGCATCGGCGCGGCCGGTGGACAGCAGCAGGAAGCCGTCGGAGGTGTCCTTGCCCGCCAGCTCCTTCACCTCGATGGTGCCGCTCTTGCGCGCGCCGCGCAGCAGCTGGATCGAGGTGCTGCCCGAGACGGTGGCCACCGTCTTGCCGTTCAGGTCGGCGAAGGTGTTGATGCCCGCGCTTTTCTTCACCGCGGCGGTGATGCTGGCAACGAAGTGGCTGGGCGCGAAATCGACCTGCTCCTGGCGCTGCGTGGTGTTGGTGGTGGTGGCGCAGTCAAGATCCACGGTGCCGTTTTGCAGCAGCGGGATGCGGTTGGTCGAGTTCAGCATGGTGTAGCGCACCTCGATCTTGGGCAGGCCCAGCTTGGCCTTCACCGCATCGACGATCTTCAGGCAGATGTCGGTGGTGAAGCCGATGGGCGCGCTGCTGGCGTCGAGCTTGTAGGAGAACGGGATCTGGCTGTCGCGCGCGCCGATCTCGATGACGCCGCTGTCCTTGATCTTGCGCAGCGTGCCGCTGTCTTGCGCGGCGGCAGTGCCGCACATGGCGGCGAGGGCGAGTCCGAGTCCAAGGGTGAGGGGCCGGGTGATGTGCATGGTGTTGTCCTCAAGAGAGTCAGGGCGGGGAATCCGGTACCTATCTTCGGCTGCACGATGAATTTCTAAAAGCGATTTTTTGTTATCGAATAAGATGAATAAAAGTGATTTTTAGCGCGTCAGCCATGATGACATTCAAGCAACTCGAAGCCCTGTACTGGATCGCCCGGCTGGGCGGCTTCGCCCAGGCGGCCCACCAGCTGCACACCTCGCAGTCGGCCATCTCCAAGCGCGTGCACGAGCTGGAGCAGCTGTTCGACACCGAGCTGTTCGACCGCAGCCAGCGCGCGGCGCGCCTGACCGACAAGGGCGAGGAGATGTTCGTGCTGGCCAAGAAGCTGCTGGAGCAGCGCGACGCCGCGATAGAGCAGTTCGGCAAGCCCGGCGTGGTGCAGCGGCGCGTGCGCCTGGGCGTGACCGAGCTCACCGCGATGACCTGGCTGCCGCGGCTCGTGAGCCTGATCCGCCGGCACTATCCGAAGGTGATCCTGGAGCCCGACGTGGACGACAGCCTGCAGCTGCGCGACAAGCTGCTGGCCGATGAGCTGGACCTGGCCATCGTGCCCGATACCTTCGCCGATGCGCGCATGCCGCACCGCGTGATCGGGCAGGTGCACAGCGCCTGGATGTGCAAGCCCGGCGTGGTGCCGGGCAGCGGCGCGCCATTGCGGCTGCACGAGCTGGCCCAGCACCGCATGCTGGTGCAGGGCGGCAACTCGGGCACGGGCCGCGCCTACGATT
Organism: Comamonas sp. FG99; assembly: GCF_057808605.1. Taxonomy (NCBI): domain Bacteria; kingdom Pseudomonadati; phylum Pseudomonadota; class Betaproteobacteria; order Burkholderiales; family Comamonadaceae; genus Comamonas; species Comamonas sp. FG99. The sequence goes on along the minus strand of NZ_JBMDII010000068.1, from coordinate 4,971 downwards.
CCTGGATGAAGGAGCAGGGCGTGCAGCCCGCCCTGCTGGCCGATGTGATCGTGGTGAGCAACCTGGTGGCGCTGACCGGGCTCACCGTGTCGGGCCTGGGCGTGAGCTACCTGCCGCGCGAATGCCTGTCGCCGCTGGTGGCGGCGGGCATGCTCGAAGTGCTGCAGGTGACGCCGCCCTTGCCCGTGGTGCGCTATGTGGCGATGCACAAGGGCGAGCACCGCAGCGCGCTCACCGCGTCGCTGGTGATGCTGGCGCAGGAGTGCTGCGATTTCAGGCGCCTGTTCCAGGCGCAGCCCGAGGATGGCGCCTGAACGGGCTTGGGGCCGGGGCGCTTAGAGCCATCCCTTTCAAGGTGTTGTGCTGTTGCGAGTGCCCATGACGTTGGGAAAAGTTGAGCGTTGAGGGTTTGGCGTTGAGCGTGAAGGCCGCAAAACGCACAACGCACAACGCACAACGCTCAACCTCTTGGCCACGCACACTGCGCCTATTCCACGTTCAAGACCTTGAAGGGGATGGCTCTTACTGCTTGACCGCCTCGATCTGCAGCACCACGCGCACCTGCTTGGGGAAGCCGTAGGCCAGGCCGTAGTCCACGCCCCACTGGCTGCGGTCGATGGTGGCCTCGAAGTCGCCGCCGCAGACCTCGCGCTTTTGCAGCATCGGGCTCTCGTAGCAGTTGAATCGGTTGGCCTTGAAGCTCACCGGATGGGTCTGGTCCTTGATGGTCAGCTGGCCGGTCACTTCCTTGAGGCTGTCGCCGTCGAACACGAACTTGTCGGACACGAACTTGGCGCTGGGGAATTTCTCGGCGTTGAAGATGTCCGCGCTTTGCAGGTGCTTGTTGAAGGCGGCGGTGCCCGAGTTCACCGAGCTCATGTCCAGCGACACCTCGACCTTGCCGGCCTTGCCGGCCTTGTCGAACTCCACGCTGCCGCTCTTCTTGTCGAAGCGGGCGCGGTTGGTCGTGGTGCCGAAATGCTCGATCTCGAAGGTGGCGAAGGTGTGGCTCGGGTCGATCGCGTAGGTGGCCGGGGCGGCGTGGGCGGCCGTGGCCAGCAGGCCGGCGGCGGCGAAAGCGATGGCGGTGATGCGCATGGAAATCCTCCTGGGTTGGTTTGAATCAAAAATGGCGGCTTTCAGCGCTGCGCTGAAAGCGAAAAAACCTGGCAATGGCTCAGAGCTTGCCCACGCCGGTCAGCGCGAGCTTGAAGCTGACGTTCACTTCATCGGCCACCATCGAGGTGTCGGCCCAATCGCCTTCGCCGATCTTGAACTGCAGGCGCTTGAGCGCCAGCGTGCCGGTGGCCGTGGTGGTGGCGCCCGACTGGCTCAGCTGGACCGGCAGGCTCACGTTCTGCGACTGGCCCTTGATGCTGAGCTTGCCCTCCACCTGGTACTTGCCGCCGCCCAGCGCCTTGACTGCCGTGGAGTCGAACGTGGCCTGCGGGAACTTGGCCACGTTGAACCATTCCGCCTTGGGCAGCTCGGCGTCGGTCTCCTTCGAGCCCAGCGTGGCGCTGCCGGTGTCCACGCTGAAGTGGATGCTGCTGGCCTCGGGCTTGGCGGTGTCGAAGTTCAGTTTGGCATCGAATTTCTTGAACTGGCCCTGCAGCGGCACGCCCATCTGCTTGGCGGTGAAGCCGATGGTGCTTTGCGCCGGCACCAGGGCCTGGGCTGCGTGGGCGGTGCCGCCTGCAAGGGCGGCGGCGATCAGGGCGGAAGAGAGAAGGGCTTTCATGCAAGAACTCCGAAGAAAACAGGGGCGTGAACCGGGGCGTGGACAGGGGCCTGAACAGGGGCGTATGGCGCCGCTCAGCGCGGCAGCATGCGCGAGATCAGGCCGTCGCGGTCGATCAGCTGGTGCTTGAAGGCCGCGGCCACGTGCAGCACCACCAGCGCCGCCAGCGCATAGGCCGCATAGCCGTGCCAGGGCTTGAGCGCCTGGGCCAGCTCGGGGCTCTTGGCCACGAAGTCGGGCAGCGGCAGCATGCCGAACAGCACGATGGGAAAGCCGGCCGCCGAGCTGTAGGCCCAGCCGATCAGCGGCACCGCGAAGAACAGCAGGTACATCAGGTGGTGCACGCCGGCATGCGCGGCCTGCTGCCAGCCGGGCATGGCCCGCAGCATCGCGGCGGGCAGGGCCGGCGGGCGGTGGCTGGCGCGCCACAGCAGCCGGGCGGCGCTGAGCAGCAGGATGCTCATGCCGGCCCATTTGTGCCAGTTGAAGTACTTCAGGCGTGCCGGCGACAGCGGCAGTCCGGTCATGTACAGGCCAAAGAAGAAAATGCCCACCAGGGCCAGCGCCAGCACCCAGTGGAAGGCCATGGCCGTGCGCGTATAGCGTTGCAATGCAGCTGTCATGAAGCTCGATGAAGAGGAGGAGGCCGCAGTGTAGGCAAGCGCCCGCTGCGGCGGGTTCAGCCGTGTTGTCGGCTCAATTCAAAGGAATTGAATGGACGCGGGGGGCGCGGAAAAGTTCCGCCCGCTGACGGTCAATGCTCGTGCGCCAGGGCGGCCTGCTTCCAGGCCCGGGCCGCGGCCTCGCCATCGCCGCGGTCTTCGGCCAGCTGGGCCAGCAGCAGCCAGGCGTGGGCGCGCAGCGGCTCGTCCTGCAGCGCCGGTGCGGCAGCTTCCAGCCAATGCCGGGCCTTGCCCCAGAGCTGGTGGCGCAGGCAGGCCACGCCAGCCAGGTACTGCAGGTGCACGTCGTGCGGGCGGCGGCGCTGCGCCGCCTCGATGCGGGCCAGCCAGTCGGCATCCGGCGTGCGCAGGCTCTCGGCCAGGGCCTGCAGCAGGCGCCGCAGCTGCGATGCCGGCAGGTTGCCGCTGCCGGTGTAGCGCTCCCAGGCGGGCAGCAGCCATTCGCGAGCGGTGGCGGGCGAGCCCTGCAGCGCCAGCAGGCGGCGCGCGGCGTGAATGCCCACTTCCGCCATCTGGCGCTCGGCGCCGTCCAGCTGCCGCCAGGCCTGCTGCAGCTGCTCGGGATCGTGGGCGTCGTCGATCAGCGCGGTGGCCATGCTGCGCACGATGCTTTGCGCCGCCGCCGCCGAAAACGCGCGGTGCTTGGCCAGCAGCCGCGCGGTGTCGAGCGCCTCCTTGGTGCTCTTGAGCGCCTGCGCGGCCTTGAGCTTGAGGCGCAGCGCCAGCGTGCGCCGGGCCGCGCCCTGCGGCAGCTGGGCCAGGTGGTCCATGGCGGCGGCCGGGTCGCGGTCGTCCAGCGCCCATTGGGCGGCGACCAACTGGGCGCCTTCGCGCAGCTCGGGCTGGCCCTTGGCCTGCTGGGCCTCTTGCAAGGCCTGCTGCCAGTGTTCGTCGCGCTGGGCGTGGTCTTGCAGCGCCTGCGAGCTGTGGGCGGCCAGCACATGGGCCAGCACGCGCAGCTCCAGCCCGTGGGGGACGTCGTCGCCGGCCTCGCGCAAGGCTTTTTCCTGGGCCAGCGCCGACAGCGCGGCCTTGCGGGCGCGCACGAAGCGGCCGGCCTGCAGCTGCGTCATGCCCTGCATGGCGGCGGCATGCATGGCGCGCTCCTTTTGCAGCATGCGCCAGCGCCGCGCCTGGCGCGGCAGCTCGAACATGGCCGACAGCCCGCGCAGCGCGCCGTGCACCAGCGCAAAGCCGAGCAGCAGCAGCAGCGCCACCAGGTTCAGCGACAGATCGATCCGGTAGGGCGGCCAGTACAGCGTGACCGTGCCCTGGTTGCTGCCGGCAAACAGCGCGGCGGCCACCGCAATGGCGAAGAGGGCGATCAACCACAGGGCTGCACGCATCGCGGCCTACCTTCCTGCGGCGGCGGTGGCCAGCGCCGCCAGCGTGTCGTCGGCGCGCGGCGGGTCCACGTCGCGCATGGCCAGCTGCACCTGCTGCAGCAGCGAGGCCACGTTCTGCGTGCGCCGCGAGGTGGCGTCGAAGTAGCGGTTGACCAGCTGGGTCGCGGCCGAGAGGTCGTTGCGCGAGGCCTGCATCTGCCGCGCGAGCAGCCCCAGGCGCGCATTGAGCAGCGTGAGCTTGAGGTTCTCGCGCAGGAAGAAGGCCTGGTCGGGCGAGACCAGCACGGAGTCGGGATAGTCGATGCGGCGCACCCGCACCAGGCGGCGGGCCTCATCGCGCGTGGATTCCCAGGTGGCGGCCAGCGCCGCCTGCCACCAGGGGCGCTGGGCCTCGGCGTCGCCGCCTTCGCCATCCTTGGTGGGCGTGGCGGTGCGGCGCGCATTCACGCGCCGGGTGGCGCTGGCCTGGGCCACGTCGTTTTGCAGCGGCAGCTCGTCGGCCTGGCGGATCAGGTCGTCCAGCCGGGCCAGGATGCCGGCGGTATCCAGCGTCTTGGTGGTCGAGATGCGTTCCAGGTCGCGCGCAATCGCGCGCGACAGCGGTGCCAGGCTGGGCTGCGCGGCGCGGTCGATGCGCTGCTGCGCGGCCTTGAGGCTGCTGACCAGCGGGTCGGCGCTGCCGGTGAGCTGGGCCTGCTGCAGCGCAAAGCGCACCGCGCTGTCGGTTTCGACGACGAGGTTGTCGTCGCGGCTGCGCGACAGGCTTTGCAGCAGGGCGTCGAGCTGGCCGCGCTGCAGCGCGACCTCGCCCACCCGCGCCTCCATCACCGACATGCGCGAGGACATGTCGCGCGCCACGTCCTCCGCCTGCCGCGCGATGGTGCGGGCCTCCACGGCCTGACCGTGCGAGTCGGCGCTCTGGCGGGCCAGCTGCTGCTGGATATTGTTCAGCCGCTGCCACAGCAGCGCGCTGCTGACGATGGCCACCGTGGCGGCCACGCCGAGCACCAGCGAGGTCCACAGCCACGGGGATCGGCTGGCGGGCGCCGCAGCATCCGCGGCGATGGCGGATTCGGAAGGCTGGGGTGGAGCAGCAGCGTGGGATTGCTCTGGCGGCGTCATGACAGCGATTCTAGGGCTTGAGAACGTGTTCAAAGTCTTTTCATAGTGCCCGCAAGGCAGCAAAAGGCCGCAATCTAGG
>NZ_JBMDII010000067.1:0-13949 GCF_057808605.1 Comamonas sp. FG99 | reverse complement strand
CCCCCCCCCCCCCCCCCCCGGCTACCCCTTCCTGCAATCGCTGCCGCTGCAAGAGCAGTCCAAGCTGCGCGCGCTCAGCGCCCTGTTCCTGCAGCACAAGCAATTCCATGGCGCGCATGGCCTCAAGGTCAGCGACGCGATGGCGGTCACCATCGCCGCCCAGGCCTGCCTGCCGCTGCTGCACTGGGGCGAGCCGCGCTCGGCGCTGCGCAACTACGACGACTTCGTCGGCATCGTGGTGCACCCGGCCACCATGGTCGCCACCCGCGACACGCTGGACGAAAACGGCATCGTGCACCGCCACCGGCAACTGCTCGACGGCGAGGCCATGGAGCGCGGCCCGGTCACGCTGAGCTGGCAGGCCATTGCCGACAGCGGCGCGCACACCGAGCGCGGCAGCAACGTGGTGATCCACGAGTTCATGCACAAGATCGACATGCGCAACGGCCATGCCGACGGCTACCCGCCGCTGCCCGCCGGCTTCATGGGCAGCGCCAGCGGCGCCGACGCGCGCCAGCGCTGGCTGGGCACCTGGCAGCCGGCCTTTGCGCGCTTTCGCGAGGCCGTCGTCAAGGCCCAGCGCTTTGGCGAGCCTGCGCCCTGGCTCGATGCCTATGGCGCCACCGCGCCGGGCGAGTTCTTCGCCGTGGCCTGCGAGGCCTACTTCGTCAACCGGCCGCACTTCCAGGCCGAGTGGCCGGAGCTCGACCGCATGCTGCAGGCGTATTTCCAGCCGCTCAGTACGCCGACAGCGACTTGAGCCACAGCACGCTGTCGCGCAGCTCCTGCGGGTGCAGCTCGTGGCGGCAAGGGTATTCGCGGTAATTCAGCGCCAGCGGCAAGGCCTGCACATGCTCGCGCACCCGGTGCGCCATGGCCAGCGGGATCACGTCGTCGTGCGTGCCATGGCTCACCCACAGGCCGTGGCCCTGCAGCTGCTGCGCCGGCGCCTGCTGCGCCAGCATCTCGGGCAGCAGCCGGCCATGCCAGACCATGGCGGCCCGCAGCAGCGCCGGGCGCGTGAGCAGCAACGACAAGGCCATGATGCCGCCCTGGCTGAAGCCGCCCAGCACCGTGCGCGCGGCCGGCACCTGCAGCTGCGCGCCGGCGGCCGCCGTGGCCTGCTCGATCAGCTGGCGGCTGGCCTGCTCCTGCGCCTCATCGATGATGCGGCCGCCGTCCGGCCGCAGGCCGAACTGGAACCAGCCATACGAGAGCGGCCCCAGCGTGATCGGCGCGCGCAGGCTGAGCACATGGAAATTCGGCGGCAGCAGGTCGGCCAGGCCGAACAAGTCCTGCTCGTTGCTGCCCACGCCATGCATCAGCACCAGCAGCCAGGCCTCGCCCGCGCCGGCCGCCGCGGGGCGGTACAAGTGTTGCAGTTCCAAATCCAGCATTTCTCTTCCTTTCCACGCACAATACCGGGCCATGACAGTCCCACCACGCATTCCCGCCGGCAGCATCACCCGCGTTCGCGGCATCGAAGTAGGCCACTATACCGACACCCGCCGCCCCACCGGCTGCACCGCCGTGCTGGCCCGCGGCGGCGCGGTGGCGGGCGTGGACGTGCGCGGCGCCCCGCCCGGCACGCGCGAGACCGACCTGCTGCACCCCAGCAACTTCGTGCAGCAGGTGCATGCGGTGATGCTCGCCGGCGGCAGCGCCTGGGGGCTGGATGCGGCCTCGGGCGCGATGCGCTGGCTCGAAGAGCAAGGCGTGGGGCTCGACGTGGGTGTGGGCCGCGTTCCGCTGGTGCCGGCCGCGGTGCTGTTCGACCTGGGGGTGGGCGACATGCGCATCCGCCCCGATGCGGCTGCCGGCTACGCCGCCTGCCAAGCCGCCAGCCGCGCCGAGCCGGCCCAGGGCAATGTGGGCGCCGGCACCGGCGCCGCGGTGGGCAAGCTGTTCGGCATGGCACGCGCGATGAAGGGCGGCATAGGCACGGCCTCGTGCAGCGTGGATGGCGTCACCGTGGGCGCGATCATCGCCTGCAACGCGGTGGGCGACGTGGTCGACCCGGCCACCGGCCGGCCGGTGGCCGGCGCCCGCAGCGCCGACGGCCGTGCCCTGCTCGACAGCCGGCGCGCGCTGCTCGCGGGCGAGACCATCACCTCAATCATCCAGGGCACCAACACCACCATCGGCGTGATCGCCACCGACGCCGCCATCACCAAGGCCCAGGCGCACCGGCTGGCCACGGTGGGCCACGACGGGCTGGCGCGCACCATCAACCCGGTGCACACCCTGTCGGACGGCGACACGCTGTTCTGCCTGGGCACCGGCCTGGCCGAGCCGGGCCACATGTCGGCCAGGCCGGGCATGGCGGTGCTCGCCACCATGGCGGCCGAGGCGGTGGCCCAGGCCACGCTGCAGGCGGTATGGGCCGCGCGCGGCATCAGGCTCGATGCGCCGCACGCGCTCACCCTGCCCTGCGCATCCGAGCTCCTTGCCCGTTGATCTCCAGCCCCAGCCCCCCTGCCACCCATGCGCCGCGCCTACGCCATCCGCCAGACCATCACCGTCGCCCTGCTGAACATCCGCGACGCCATCCTCTCCGCCGGGCCGCTGGCCCTGCTGGTCATCGCCCTGCCCATACTGGCCTACTGGTGGCTCAAGCCCACGCCGCCCCATGAAGTGCGCCTGGGCACCGGCCCGGCGCAAAGCGCCTACGCGGCCTTCGGCGAGCGCTACCAGGCCGCGCTGGCCGCCAATGGCTTCAAGGTGGATCTCGTGGCCAGCGAAGGCTCGTCCGACAACCTCAAGCTGCTGCGCGAAGGCGCGGTGGACCTGGCCTTCGTGCAGGGCGGCGCAAGCGAGCTCACGCCCGACGACCTGGAATCGCTCAGCTCGCTGGGCGCGCTGTTCGTCGAGCCCATATGGATGTTCTACCGCAGCGACGCCGCGCAAAAGCGGGGCACGCAGGGCACGCCGCGCATCGCCAGCCTCGGCCAGATCAAGGGCTGGCGCATCAACGTGGGCACCGACGGCAGCGGCGTGCCCACGCTGCTGGAGAAGCTGCTCGACGCCAACCACCTGTCGCCGCACGAGGTGCAGATCTCGCGCCTGTCGGAAACCCCGGCCACGGTGGAGTTTCTCGCCGGGCGCATCGACATGCTGGTGCTGGTCTCGGCGCCCGAGTCGCTGATGGTGCAGATGCTGCTGCAGACGCCCGGCGTGCAGCTGATGGATTTTCCGCAGCACGAGGCCTACAGCCGCAAGTTCAACTTCCTCACCCCGGTGACGCTGCCGCGCGGCATCGTCGACCTGGCGGCCAACATCCCGCCGCACGACGTGCGCCTGGTGGCCTCGACCACCTCGCTGCTGGTGCGCGAGGATGTGCACCCGGCGCTCAAGCAGATCTTCGCGCAGGCCTCGCAGAACATCCACAGCAGCGCCGGCTGGTTCAACCGGGCGCGCGATTTTCCCAACACCAAGAGCAGCGAGCTGCCGGTGGCCAGCGAAGGCGTGCGCGCGATCAACGAGCCCACGCCCTGGCTGCAGCGCTACCTGCCGTTCTGGCTGGCCAACCTGATCGAGCGCATGGGGCTGGTGCTGGGCGTGATGATCGCCTTTTTGCTGCCGCTGTCGCGCATCGTGCCGCCGCTGTACCAGTTCCGCGTGCGCTCGCGCGTGTTCCGCTGGTACGGGCGCCTGCGCGCCATCGAGCACGAGATGGAGCAAGGCGGCGCCGACCATGCGCAGCTGCGCGCCGAGCTCGACCAGCTGGCCCAGCGCGTGGAAGGCGTGAGCGTGCCGCTGTCCTACGCCGACGAGCTGTATGCGCTGCGCAGCCATATCCAGGGCGTGCGCAGCCGGCTCGGCAGCCTGGAGGGCCAGGGCAAGGCATAGCCCCTGGCGGCGTCTACTGCTGGCGCTGCAGCGCCTGGGTGATGCGCACCGCATTCGCATGCATGCGCTGGGCGATGTCCTGCGCCGCCGCCAGCCGGCGCACCAGCCAGGGCAGCAGGTCGCGCTCGCCGCTGTCGGGCAGGGGCTCGACCACGTTGGCCGGCCGCTGCGCCGCATCGCCGCCCCGGGCCTGCCCGGCTGCTTCGCCGCCCTGCGGCTGCAGCGGCGCCAGCAGGCTGTGCTCTATGGCCTGGGCGCTGAGCTGCAGCTGCTGCACCACGAAGGGCGCAGGCGTCTTGCCGCGGCGCATCATCATCAGGATCTTCACCGACGACATCTGCCCCAGCATCTGGTAGCAATGCGCCTGGAACTGCTCCAGCTGGTGCAGCGGCGGCCGCACCGCGCGCGGCTCCAGCAGCGAGCGGTTGGCAGCCTGCACCAGCGCCGACAGGCTGTCGTAGGCCTCGCGGCGGGCCAGCCGCCAGGCCAGCTCGGGCGCGTTGTCCACCGCCTGCAGCTGGCTGGGCATGAGCGATGCCTTCACATGCGCGGCCTGCGCCTTCAGCACCCGCTGCACCAATGCGGGCAGCTGGTTGCGCTCCCACGACGGCAGCACATAGGCAAACGCCCAGGCGATGACGGTGCCGATCAACGTATCGACCATGCGCTCCAGCATGTCGAACGACATGCTGCCATGCGCATTCAGCGTATGGGCCTGCACCAGGCCCAGCACCGTGGCGCCGATGGCCGCGTACAGGTAGCGCCTGAGCGCAAAGCCGTGCGCCACCGCCTGCGCCGCCGACAGGCACAGGATCAGCGCCGCCGGCGACGGGTGCGTGGACAGGATGGCCAGGCTCAGCAAACAGCCCAGCAGCGTGCCCAGCACGCGGTTGTTGCGCCGCTCCAGCGTCTGCGACAGGCTGCCGCGCAGCACCACGATGATGGTCAACAGCACCCAGTAGGCATGGGCCTTCCAGGGCAGCAGCTGGGCCACGAGGTAGCCCGCGGCAATCGCCAGCGCGGCGCGGATCGCATGCCGCAGCGGCGGCGCATCCCAGCTCAGCAGGCCCTTGAACGGCGCCCACGACCAGGTCGTGGGGCTGACGAACATCTGCCAGCTGGCGCGCACCACCGCCACGTCGGGCTCGGCCTCGTCGCGCGCCAGCTGCACCAGGTAGCGCACCTCGTCGTGGATGCGCAGCATGCGCTGGTTGATGCCGCGCGACAGCGAGTCGGGCGACAAATCGAGCACCGCGCCCGCCGGCACCGACTCTTCCATGCGCCGCGCCTCCTGCGGCGCATCCTGGCGCGGCAGCTGCTGGCGCAGCGGCGCCAGCAGCGCCGCCAGGTCGGCCATGGGCGCGGGCTTTTTCATCCACAGCAGCGCATCGGCCAGCGCCGCCACCTCAATCGACAGCGCGCGCAGCACCGCCTGCTGCGCCTGCAGCGCCGCCTCGTACTGCGGCAGCTTGCGCAGCTGCTCCAGGTCGAGCTCGCAGGCCAGCAGGTGATCGCGCACCTCCAGCATCTGGATCAGCATGCCGGCCAGGCGCTGGCGCCGCGCGGTACGGGGGCTTTCGAAGACGATGTCGCGCGCTGCCTGCAGCTGGTCGCCAAAGCTCGCATGCCGCGCCAAGAGCCGGCCCATGTGCAGCGACTGGCGCGACCAGCCGCGCAGGGGCCGCGAGGCATCGGCGCGGGCATGGCCGAAGGCCTCGCCCTCCACATCCTCGCGGTCCAGCCCGCTGGCACGGGCCGACTCGGGCAGCACCAGCCGTGCCTGCTCCAGCATCAGCGCCGCCAGCGACAGCAAGGTATCGGCAATGAACTGCAGGCGGTAGCGGTGGTTCAGCAGCGCATTCATGGCAACCGCATAGGGCAGGTAGATGGCCGCGCCGAGCGCGAAGAACTCGGCCGACAGCAGCGCCGCATGCAGCTCCGACTCGTGCGGCACCACCGGCGTGGCCATGGCGAACACCATGGCGAACACCAGCGCCATCGCGATGGGCGCACCGCGCTTGCCCCAGGCCATGGCCAGGAAGGCCAGAAAGGTGAAGGCCACCACCGCCGGCCCAAGCGCCCAGGGATTGGGGTGCAGCAGCTCGACCGCAAAATACAGCGGCGCGCCAAGCAGCGGCGCCGGCAGCATGCGCCAGAACTTGCCGCGCCGCGGCGCCGGCGCATCCGGCACGATGGAGACGATCGCCCCCACCGCGGCAGAAGCCGAGGCCGCCCCGCCCCAGATCAAATGCACGATGGTGGATACCAGGAACAGGCCCAGCGCGGCTTCCACGCCGCTGAGCACATAGTGGTTCAGCAGTCCGCGCCGCAGCGAGCGCCAGCGCTTGTCGGTATCGATGAAGGGCATCGGTCAATTATCCATGGCGCCCTGAAGCAATCAGCCCAATCTCTCGGGCGACATATAGTACTGCCGCCACTCCTCGAAGCCCATGGTGTCCGCGGCCTCCAGCGCCTGCTGCGCCTGCAGCGACTGGGCCGCCAGCTCGGCATAGCGGGTCTGCTGCGCATCCGTCCAGGGCCGGGCCAGCGTGGCGTCGCGGGCCAGGTTCGACTGCTCCAGCGCAAAGGCCACGAAGTTGTCGCCGTGCTGGCGCACCGCATTGAGCACCCGCGCCGAAGGCGTCAGCTCGGGCGCCTGCAGCAGCTGCTGCGCCGCCTGCAATGCGGCGCCATAGGCCTGCGTGCCATTGGCCGCGTCGAGCGCGCGGGCGATGGCGCCACAATCGTGCAGCACCTCGGCCGCCCAGTCGATCAGCAACACCGGCTGGCCGTTGCGCATCAGCTGCACGCCGCGCTCGCGGCCGCGCTCGGCCGTCTGGTGCTGGTTGTGCTTCATCTCGGTGATCTCGGCCGGCGTGTCCGGCGGGCTGTCGGCCAGCAGGCAGTGCAGCAGGAACACATCGAGCAGGCGCATGGTGGCGGGCGCGATGCCCATGGTCTCGAACGGATCGATGTCCATCAGCCGCACCTCCACATACTCCACGCCGCGCTCGCGCAACGCATGCAGCGGGCGCTCGCCGCGGCGCACCGTGCGCTTGGGGCGGATGGTGCCGTAGAACTCGTTCTCGATCTGCAGCAGGCTGGTGCCGAGCTGGTTGTACTCGCCGCCGGGGTTGATGACGCCGATCTTTTCATAGGCCGGGTACGGCCGGTTCAAGGCCTCGTACAGCGAATCCGCATAGCCCTGCAGGTGGTTGTAGCTCACGTTGAGCGAGGCCTGCGCATCGCTTTGGTATCCCAGCCGCCCCATGCGCAGCGAGGTCGCGTGCGGCAGGTGGACCGCCTGCCCGCTCTCGCCCAGCGGCTGCAGGCTGTGCTCGCGCCCCTTGACGAAGCACGGACACAGCACCGGCGAGGCGCCAAACAGGTACAGCAGCACGAAGGCATGGCGGCGGAAGTTGCGGATCAGCCCGAAGTACTCGCCGCTGCTGATGCCCGGCATCGACCAGTTGTAGTGGATGCCCGAGATCGTCTGCATGCGCCGGCCGTAGCGGTGACCCAGCCCCATGCGGTACACGCTCTTGGAGCGGCCGATGTTGGACAGCCCGTAGCGCCCCAGCGGAATCGTTTCGTCCGACGGCAGGCAGCAGGGCATGCTGGTATCCCACAGCGTCTCGCCGCCGCCTTGCAGCACGCGGTAGGTGAACTGGTGGATCTCGGCCAGCTCGGCCAGGCAATCCTCCACGCCCCGGTGCACACCGGTGATGATCTCGATCTGCGACTCGCTGAAGTCGGTGGTAATGCAGCCATGCGTAAGCGCCGAGCCCAGCGCGGCCGGATGCGGAGTAAGTGCCAGCTGCCCCTGCTGCGTGACCCGCAGCCCCTCTTTTTCAATGCCGCGGCTGATACCTTGCAGACGCGAGGCGGCGATTGCTTGAATGCGCGCAGAGATGTGGTTCATCTATGGTGTTCCATTTTCGAATTGGGGGCGACTAGGGTGTGTCCTCAATCAATCCTCCGCGCGCTGGCGCGGCCATGCGGATGGATGCGCGAAGCGTGGCGCAGCCCATAGCCATCTATGGGCCAGCCGCGCGCCAAAGCAGACGCCGCATGGCCGCGCCAGCCCGAAGGGAAAGCCCTGCGGGCGGCGCATTGCGGCGTTGCCCTTCGCTCATGTAGCCGGGCTACATCGCGCTCAGGGCGCCTTGCACTGCACCGCCCGCAGGGCTTTCGCGCCGGGGGATTGATTGAGGACACACCCTAGCATGTGCCGCGACGGCGCGCACTGGCCTCCTCATTCATCCCGCGCACTCTACAGCATATGCTTATGCCCGGCAGCCACGGCCGGCCAGATCATGCTAGAGCGTGTTTGCGAGCCGGATTTATCCAGAAAATCCTGGGACAACCATGTGGATAAGTCCCGAATTTCCTAGTACAAACCCTGTAAGCCCATGTTTTTAGGGCTAACATGTCGGTTTGCCCAATTTCTCAGCAGCCATGTCCATCACGCCCACGCTCTTCAATGCCCAGCTCGACCAGGAAGACATCCAGGTGGACGCCTGGGCCGACCAGCCGCTGCTGCAGTCGCTGGAAGAAGGCGGCGTCGACTGGCCCAGCTCCTGCCGCAACGGCACCTGCCGCACCTGCGTGGGCCGCCTCAAGTCGGGCACGGTGCGCTACGAGATCGAATGGCCCGGCCTGAGCCCCGAAGACTTCGAAGCCGGCTGCGTGCTGCCCTGCGTGGCCTATCCCGAAAGCAATGTGGTGCTGCTGCGCGGCGAGTACTAGCGCGCCTCAGCCAAGCGGCCTGGGCACATGCCGCGGCTCGATCATCAGGCCGAAGAAGCGCGCGATCTCCACGATCTGCCCATAAAGCATGTGCTGCCCCGGATGGGCGCTGGCACCGCACGCGCGCGCAGCGGCGAGCAAGGCGGTATCGCGCATCACCGCCTCGCACACCAGCATGCCGGGCCGCAGGGTATCGAGCGGCAGCGGCGCCGGTTCGCCGTCGTGCAGGCCCAGGGCGGTGGCATTGATGACCACGTCGAACCCCGCGGCGTCAGCCGCACCGGTGCGCATGGCCACTCCCGGCAGCGCCGGGGCCAGGCGCCGCACCGCCTCTTCGGCCCGCGCGGCGCTGCGATTGCTCAGCACCAGTTCGGCCGGCTGCTCGCGCCCCACGGCATAGGCAATCGCCTTGCCCGCGCCGCCTGCCCCCAGCAGCAGCACGCGCCGCCCCGCCAGGCAGTGGCCGCACGCCTTCAGCCCGGCGACAAAGCCATCGCCATCGAGGTTGCCGCCCACCCAATGGCCCTGGGCGGCATCCCAGCGCAAGGTGTTGGCGGCGCCCACCAGGCGCGCCGCAGCGCTCAGCTCGCCGCACAGCTCGACCACGGCCTCCTTGTGCGGAATGGTGACGACCAGGCCGGCCAGGTTCCGGCAGGCGGCCAGCCCCGCCAGCAGCTGCGGCAGCTGCGCGGGTGCCGCATGCATCGGCACGCACACGGCATTCAACCCTTGCCGGGCGGCTGCGGCGTTGAACAACTGGGGCGTGCGCACATGGGCGATGGGGTCGGCCACGATACCCACGACCCGGGTATTGCCGTCGATCTGCATCAAACCCCCGCCATGTTGATGTACTTGATGACCAGGTAGTCCTCGATGCCGTAGCGCGAGCCCTCGCGCCCCACGCCCGACTGCTTGACGCCGCCAAACGGTGCCACCTCGTTGGAGATGAGCCCGGTGTTCACGCCCACCATGCCGTACTCCAGCCGCTCGGCCACGCGCCAGACGCGGCCCAGGTCGCGCGCGTAGAAGTAGCTGGCCAGGCCGAACTCGGTGTCGTTGGCCATGGCCACCACCTCGTCCTCGGTCTCAAAACGGAACAATGGAGCCAGTGGGCCGAAGGTTTCCTCCCGGGCCACGGCCATGTCCTGCGTCACGTCCGCCAGCACGGTGGGCTCGAAGAACGACTGCCCCAGCGCATGCGGCTTGCCGCCCGCAAGCACGCGCGCCCCCTTGGCCACGGCGTCGGCGATGTGCTCCTGCACCTTGGCCACGGCCTTGGCGTCGATCAGCGGGCCCACATGCACACGCTCAGGCACGCCATCCTGCAGGCCATCACCCACCCGCATGGCTTGTACGGCAGCCACCAGCTTTTTCGCGAACGCGTCATACACCTTGGCATGTACATACAGGCGGTTGGCGCACACGCAGGTCTGGCCCGCGTTGCGGTACTTGGAGACCAGGGCACCTTCCACGGCGGCGTCGAGGTCGGCATCCTCGAACACGATGAAGGGCGCGTTGCCGCCCAGCTCCATCGAGACTTTCTTGATGGTGGCCGCGCTTTGCTGCATGAGCATGCGGCCGACCTCGGTCGAGCCGGTGAAGCTGAGCTTGCGCACCAGCGGGTTCGTGGCCAGCTCGGTACCGATCTCGCCAGCCGCCCCGGTCACCACCGACAGCACGCCCGCCGGAATGCCGGCGCGCTCGGCCAGCGCGGCCAGCGCCAGCGCGGTGAGGGGCGTCTGCGAGGCCGGCTTGACCACCATGGTGCAGCCCGCCGCCAATGCCGGGCCGGCCTTGCGCGTGATCATCGCGGCCGGGAAGTTCCATGGCGTGATGGCCGCGCATACGCCGATCGGCTCCTTGGTGACGACGATGCGCTGGCTGGCCGCGGGCGCGGGAATGGTGTCGCCATAGACCCGCTTGCCCTCCTCCGAGAACCATTCGACGAAAGAAGCGGCGTAGGCGATCTCGCCGCGCGCCTCTGTCAGGGGCTTGCCCTGCTCCGTGGTCATGATGCGGGCCAGATCCTCCTGGTTCGCCAGGATCAGCTCGTGCCAGCGGCGCAGCAGCGCGGCGCGCTCCTTGGCGGTGCGCGCACGCCAGGCGGGCCAGGCGCGGTTCGCCGCCTCGATGGCCTGGCGCGCCTGCGCGGCGCCGAAGCGCGGCACGGTGGCGATATGCGCGCCCGTGGCCGGGTTGGTGACGGCGATGCTCTGCCCGGCACCCACCGCGCCCACCCACTGGCCGTCGATCAGGCACTGCGTGCGCAGCAGCGAAGCATCTTGCAAATTCAGCATGTCGTTGACTCCTTCAGCCTGCGATATAGAGGCCGCCGTTGACGTGGATGACCTCGCCGGTGATGAAGCTGGCCGCGCTGCTGCACAGAAAGCCGATCACGCTGGCGATCTCGCCGGGCTGGCCCAGGCGCCTGAGCGGCGTCTGCTCGACCGACTCCTGGCCGCGGCGGGCGATCAGCTCGCCGGTCATCGGCGTGGCGATGACACCGGGCGACACCGCATTGACCCGTGTCTTCGGGCCGAGTTCGCGCGCCAGCGAGCGGGTGAAGCTCATCAGCCCACCTTTGGATGCACTGTAGTGCGCGTTGTAGAACGCGCCGCGATGGCCGGCCATCGAGGTCAGGTTCACGATGGCGCTGCCATCGCGCAGCTGCGCGATGGCGCGCCGCGTCAGGTAGAACACCCCGTCCAGGTTGATGGCCAGCGTCTGGCGCCATTGCGCATCGCTCATCTCCTGCACCGGCTGGGCCAGGTACAGGCCGGCCGAGGGCACGAGGTGGTCGATGCCGCCAAAGCGCTCCTGCGCCGTGTCCACCGCGCGCTGCGCGTCGTCGGGGTTGGCGGCGTCCATGCGCAGCACGGCCACGCGCCGGGCCGCATCTGGCCCCAGCCCATGGGCAAAAGACTCCAGGCCCGCATGGTCCAGGTCGGTGAGCACCAGGTTGGCGCCATGGGCATAGAAAAGCTGGGCCACGGCGCGGCCGATGCCGCCGTTGGCGCCGCTCAGCAGCAGTGTCTTGTCTTGAAAGTCGTACATCAGAGATCTCCGGATCAGATATGCAGCGCCCGGCCATAGGCCGCGAGCACCGCCTCGTGCATGGACTCGGACATCGTGGGGTGCGGCACGATGGTGTCCATCAGCTCGGCCTCGGTGGTCTCCAGGCCTTGCGCGATGGCAAAGCCCTGGATCATCTCGGTCACCTCCTCGCCCACCATGTGGGCCCCCAGCAGCTCACCGCTGGCGGCATCGAACACCACCTTGGCAAACCCTTGCGTGGCGCCCATGGCAATGGCCTTGCCATTGGCAGAGAACGGGAACCGGCCCACCTTGACCGCGCGCCCCGCCGCCCTGGCCTGCGCTTCGGTCCAGCCCAGGCTGGCCACCTGCGGATGGCTGTAGGTGCAGGCAGCCACGCGGCGCGGCTCCAGCGCGTGCGGGTGCAGGCCGGCGATGTGCTCCACGCACAGCACGCCCTCATGGCTGGCCTTGTGGGCCAGCCAGGGCGGCCCGGCCAGGTCGCCGATGGCGTAGACACCGGGCTCCGCCGTGCGGCATTGCGCATCGGTGACGATGTGGGTCTTGTCCACCTGCACGCGGGTGTTCTCCAGGCCCAGGTCTTCCACGTTGCCAACGATGCCGGCGGCCACCAGCACCACGTCGGCCTGCAGTTGCAGCGCGCTGGCGCCACCCTGCGGACGCAGCGCGAGCTGCCAGCCACCGTCCATGTGCGTGGCCTGCTCCAGCGCCACCCCGGTATGCAGCCGGATGCCATCCTTTTGCAGGCTGGCGGCCACCTGGGCGGAAATATCCTCGTCCTCCAGCGGCAATATGCGCGGCGCCATCTCCACCACGGTGACTTCGGCGCCCACCGCGCGGTAAAAGCTGGCGAACTCGATGCCTATGGCCCCGGCGCCCACGATCAGCAGGCGCTTGGGCACGGCGGGCGGCGTGAGCGCCTCGCGGTAGGTCCACACGCTCTGGCCATCGGCCGGCAGTTGCGGCAGCTGGCGCGCCCGCGCGCCCGTGGCCAGCACGATGTGCGCGGCACGCAGCGCCTGGATAGCCCCCCCCTCGCCGGTCACGGCCACAGCGCCGCCGCCCTGCAGGCGCGCGTGGCCGGCGAAGACCTGTACGCCGTTCTTCTTCAGCAGGCCGGCGACTCCCTTGTTGAGCTGCGCGGCCACGGCGCGCGAACGCGCCACCATGGCGGGCAGGTCGGCCTCCGGCGGCCGTGCCTTCACGCCAAACGCGGCCGCGCCGCGCACCAGGCGCAGCACGTCGGCCGAGCGCAGCAGCGCCTTGGTGGGAATGCAGCCCCAGTTCAGGCAGACGCCGCCGAGCTGGGCTTTTTCCACCAGCGCGGCCTTCATTCCCAGTTGCGCGGCACGGATCGCCGCCACGTAGCCGCCCGGCCCGCCGCCAACGACCAGCAGATCAAAGGTTTGCTCAGACATGGTGCGCCTTTCAAATCAGCATGGACAGCGGCGCCTCGATGGCATGCTGAAACGCGGCCAGCCACTGCGCGGCCAGCGCGCCGTCGATGGCGCGATGGTCCACCGAGAGCGTGCAGGCCATGATGGCGCCCACCGTGAGTTCGCCGTTTTCCACCACCGGCTTTTGCTGCGTCGCCCCTACGGCCAGGATGGCGGCCTGCGGCGGGTTGATGATGGCCGAGAACGCACCCACCCCGAACATCCCCAGATTGCTCACGCTGAACGAGCCGCCCTGGTATTCATCCGGGCGCAGCTGGCCGGCGCGGGCACGCGCGGCCAGGTCGGCGATCTCGGCGCTGATCTGCGACAGCGGCTTGCGCTCGGCCGCGCGCACGATGGGGGTGATCAGCCCGGTGTCGGTGGACACGGCCACGGCCACGTCGGCCTGCGCATACTGGCGCATGGCCGCCTCGGTCCAGCCCACGTTGGCCTGCGGCACCTCGCGCAGCGCCACGGCCACCGCGCGCACGATGCAGTCATTCACCGAAATCTTGCGGCTGGCCGCCGCATTGATCTCGGCGCGCAGCGCCAGCAGGCGCTCCATGCGGCATTCCAACGTAAGGTAGAAGTGCGGAATGGTGGACTTGCTCTCGGCCAGGCGCCGGGCGATGGTGCGGCGCATGCTGGAGTGCGGCAGCTCGGTGAAGGCGCTGGCGCCAGGGCCTGCCGCGGTGGCGAGCGGTACCGGCGGCGCGGGAGCCGGTGCCACGGCCTGGGCGCGCTCCACGTCGATCTTGACGATGCGGCCCCCGGGGCCGCTGCCCTGCAGCCGGGATAGATCCAGGCCCCGCTGGGCCGCCAGGCGGCGCGCCAGCGGGCTGGCGCGCTGGCGCTCACCGC